>JAFXVU010000018.1 GCA_017534705.1 Bacteroidaceae bacterium | reverse complement strand
CGAGGAACATCTCTTCAAGGTCTTGGGGCAAGTCTCCGCCATTTTTGTCATGATAATAGCGTTTGAGAATGTCAATTGGTTGTTGCTGTTGGAACTCTGAAAGTTCCATTGTCCTGTGTGTGGCTGTATGCGATTTCTCCTGCCTAACTGCATTGATGAGGCAGAAGCGGCAGGCCTTCTTTTTCGCTATCTCTTGCACTTCAGCGTAGGCACTTGAGGGCAGTGTGTCCTCTATTGCCACGTTCAGACGGATATAGGACTGGATATTTGAGGGGTATCCGTCAAAGACCTCCCTCACCTCATTCCAAGGAAGTGGACCGTCTTCGGGAAGGGTAATGAGAGGATGGATGTTTTTTACTCTTTCTGTCCTCACCGTTGGTTCTTCTCCTCGAGAATTGACCTCCACGATACTCACCGAATGACCGTGTTCGCTCAAGCCACTTCCCTCCCATAAGGAATGACCGTGTTCGCTCAAGCCACTTCCCTCCCTTTCAAGGGGAGGGGTAGGGGTGGGGTCTTTAATTTCTTTAGTTTCTTTAGCGTCTTTAGGAACTGTTGCGTCTGTGCAGCCTGTGTTGTCCTGTACACCAGTTCTATGGCTAACATCCTCGTCGAAACTTGTGGCAATAGGGGTGCCGCTGTAGCGTATCAGTCGGTTGGGGTCCTTCACATGGAACGTTTGAGGACGATGGATATGACCTAAGGCCAAATAGTCGAAGCCATCACCGAAAGTGCTGATGTCCACGCCTTCTATTCCGCCGATGATGTTGTCGAACTTTTGGTCATGACCACTGAAGTCTGCGCTTTTCACTGTGGTGTGGGCCATCATTACAACAGGCAATCCTTCTGTGTTCTTTTCAGCCACCATGCTGCAAAGGGTCTCGTGGAATCCATCTGGTATATTACGGTCGGAAGCGTAGGGTAGGGCGATGATGAAACCCTTCCCTGCCAACTCGATGATATGATTCTCGGGATGTTCCTTGTCGATGGTGCCGATGGTGTGGATATCAACCATCGACAGCAGGCTCTGGAAGGCCTCGGTCCGCATACCGCTATCGTGGTTGCCGGCGGTCACAATGATGCGCATTCCAGGCACAGCCTTGTGGAGTTTGGCCATGAACTCAGAAAACATCTTCTGTGATGTGGCTGAGGGTTGAGGTATGTCATAGACATCACCCGATAGCAAAAAAGCGTCGGGGCGTTCTTTACGCGTGATTTCAAGGATTTGTTGAAGCATGTCCTGCTGTTCTTCTTGTCGGTCGTAACCGTAGAGTGTGTGGCCTAAATGCCAGTCGCTGGTGTGCAGTATTTTCATGATGTTTCTATGGTTTTAGGTTTGTTGGTTGCAATTTGTTGTCCTTCTTTTGCAAATATACAACTTTTTTCTGTATTTTCAAATATATTACTGCCTTATTTTCGCTGAAATTACACTTTTTTTATAAATTTGCATTTCGAACACAAACAACAAAATCAAAACTATTTATCTTATGTTCATTAAAATTTTACTCACTTTCATCTTCCTCGCCATCATGGTCTTTGTGGGCGTTTATTCACGCAAGCAGGCCAGAAGTGTCGATGGTTTCGTGTTGGGAGGTCGTTCGGTGGGACCATGGCTCACCGCTTTCGCTTTCGGCACCTCTTATTTCTCCGCTGTGGTCTTTGTGGGCTACGCAGGACAGTTCGGTTATAAATACGGATTGTCGTCTGCATGGATCGGTATTGGGAACGCTGTCATAGGTTCGCTTCTCGCATGGCTTGTGCTGGGAAAAAGGACAAAACTCATGACACAGCACATCGAGAGCCGCACCATGCCTGACTTTTTCGGCACTCGATTCCAAAGCCAGCAACTAAGGGTGGTGGCTTCTGTCATCGCTTTTGTATTCCTCATACCTTATACCGCTGGAGTGTATAAAGGCATATCCACCCTCTTCGAGATGGGATTCGGTGTACCATACGAGTATTGTGTGGTCATCATGGCAATCCTTACCGCCGCTTACGTCATACTCGGCGGATACAAGGCGACTGCCATGAACGACTTCATACAAGGCATCATCATGCTTTTCGGCATCATCGTCGTTATTGCGGCTGTGCTGAATGCTCAGGGTGGTTTTTCTGAAGCGGTCAACAAAATGGCAGCTATTCCTACTGACGGGGATAGTAGCCAAACTGGGGCTTACGCTTCGCTTTTCGGACCTGACCCCTGGAACTTGCTCGGTGTGGTCATCCTGACATCACTCGGCACTTGGGGACTGCCACAGATGGTGGGTAAGTTCTACAGCATCACCGACGAACAGGCCATCAAACGTGGCACAATCATATCTACAATCTTCGCTTTCATCGTTGCAGGCGGCTGCTACTTCCTCGGTGGATTTGGACGTCTCTATCCCATACCACCAACTTTGCCCAATGGTAAACTGGCTTTCGACAGCATCGTGCCCTCTATGCTTGTCACATTGCCCGATATCATTATCGCACTCGTTGTGCTCCTTGTGCTGTCTGCATCGATGTCAACACTGGCCTCACTCGTGCTTACTTCATCATCAACTATGACACTCGACCTCATCTACCGCGACAAGAAGTCCATGCCTGGAGAAGTGGAGGAGGGTAGCATCGATGATGAGGTGGCTGAACGTATCGAAAGAAGAAAAGTGGTGGTCATGCGCGTGCTCATCGTCTTCTTCATCGCTCTGTCGCTCATGATTGCACTCAATCCACCAACATTCATCGCTCAGCTCATGGGCATCTCTTGGGGTGCTTTGGCAGGCGCTTTCCTCGCTCCATTCATGCTCGGACTATACTGGAAAGGTGTCACTAAAGCTGCCGTTTGGGCGTGCTTCATTTGGGGAGTAGGAATCACTGTGGTCAACATGCTCATTGGCAATCCTATCAACCCCATCAACTGCGGTGCCATCGCTATGGTAGGTGGATTCCCCATCGTGTGGCTTGTGAGCCTCCTCTCTCCCAAGATGTCTCGCGACTATATAGAGAGCATCTTCAAATGCTATAAATAAATTCAATCGTCTATATCATCATAGGGGGGAATCATGTGTCATGATTCCCCCCTATGATGATTTTAGGCGAAGCCAATGTTTTAAAATGTCATATCCATGAAACATTTTTGCATATAACATTGCATGGAAATGCAGGAAATCGCCCATAAAACGCCTTTTGGCACGCATGCATATGCGGATTCTGCATATTTAACTTTGTTTTAACATTTACTAGGAAACATTTGACATCAGCCATCAACCACATCGCGTTAGGCCGGGGTTGGTGTTGTCTCCTGCCCCCTTACCCATGTTTTTTCAGATTCTTCTGTTTTTTTCCCATATAATCTTCACTTTTCATGATTTTTATTTATCTTTGCAAGTTGAATGAACGATAATCAGTCAATCATGCATACAAGAGAAGAAAACCTGCAGGCCTTTGGAAGGCTTTTGGACGTGCTGGACACCTTACGCGAAAAATGCCCCTGGGACAGAAAGCAAACCAACGAGAGCCTCAGGCCTAACACCATAGAGGAAACATACGAACTCTGCGACGCGCTGATGAAAGATGACGCCGTCAATATCTGCAAGGAACTGGGCGATGTCATCATGCACGTCTGCTTCTACGCCATGATTGGACGAGAGAAAGGACAGTTCGACATCGCGGATGTGCTCAATAAGGAATGCGACAAACTCATCTTCAGACATCCGCATGTCTATGGCGACACTGTGGCGGAAGACGTAGGGAAGGTGCTTCAGAACTGGGAACAACTCAAGCTCAAGGAGAAGGGCGGAAACAAGACCGTTCTGGCTGGTGTGCCGGAAAGTCTACCATCGCTCATCAAAGCCTACCGTATCCAGGACAAGGCGCGTAACGTCGGATTCGACTGGGACGAACGCGAACAAGTCTGGGACAAGGTCAAAGAGGAGATAGGTGAGTTTCAGGCTGAGGTCGCTCACATGGACAAGGAGAGGGCGACCAGTGAGTTCGGGGATGTGATGTTCAGTCTCATCAATGCCGCTCGGCTATATCACATCAACCCTGACAACGCGCTCGAACGCACCAACCAGAAGTTCATTCGCCGCTTCAACTACGTCGAGCAGAAAGCCAAGGAACAGGGACGGCTCCTCAAAGACATGACTCTCGCCGAGATGGACGCCCTCTGGAACGAAGCGAAGCAGATGGAGGCAGAGTAGTACCCCCATGCATATTTGGGAGCTACTCCGGCAGCTTGCCTGCGTGAGAATCTTCAAAGGTCAATAAAGCTATAGATATATGAAATTAAGTTTACAATCCACACTTGCTATCAGGTCGGCTCTCAAGGAGGCGACCGCACGTTTCGCTGTCGAAGACCTTTCGTCCAAGTTCACGGACTTTCACGTACAGGCCAAGTCCGACAACGGTGAGTTGACTATCTACGACGATGATGAGAACGAACTTTCCAAGTGCATCGTTGAGGAGTGGGCCGATGCCCCTGAAAACGAGATGCGAAGAAGTGTGGAGAGCAGTGTGAAGAATGAATTGGCCGAAATCAACAAGGACGGATACCTTGAAAGACTTAACATCATCAAACCATACTCGTTCGTTCTGGTTGATGACAATATGGAAACCATTGCTGAGCTCCTCCTCGTTGATGATGAGAAACTCATCGTCAGCGATGAACTGATGAAGGGACTCGACGACGAACTTAACGACTTCCTCAAGAAACTCATGGAGGAGTGATTCCTTTCTACGCTTGAACACACGCGTATTCATTCCCCACTAAAAAAGTACAATCCCCCCATAAAATAATCCCCGTCACTCTTTCGAGAGGCGGGGATTTGCTGTTGGAAGTTGATTAAATCACCATAGTCCGTCCTTCCATGGGTCTTTGTTTTTCGATGCAACTGCATCGTCGCGGCGCTGGTTAGCCAAAGACTCATCGGTTTCATCATCAAAAATACTCAAGCAAATGACGACAGGCATTCTATAGTTCACTTCTTCTATCTCGGGTTGGATATATGTCTTCATTGTTGGATAGCCGTTTATGAAAGTGAATGTTAAGTTTTCTACCACTACTTCAATATTGTTTTCACACCATTGATGATATACACACCGGTAGTGGGATTCTCTACCTTGCGGCCCTGAAGGTCGTAGATCTCATTCTTCTGACCTGTGACTGACAAACGGTTGATAAAGGTCGTGCCGTCAGGGAACTGGAAGTCGAAAGCATTCACGTTGCCGTTGTTTCTCGTCAAGTAGGCCTTGTTGGCACCCAAAGTGCTGCCGGTGTATTTGTGGAAACCTAACAGACCGCCGTTCTTGCCACGTCCAAGGGTGTAAATAGTCCCACCGAGAGAAGAAACTGAAGTGCTTGCTGTCACACCCTTCAGAAGGTTGTCGGTGATGGCTGCAACGGTTCCTGTTGACTCAGTGAAAGTGTAAGTGCCCTGGTTGCCCACCACAATCACACCTGTATTGGCAGGAATGGTGTTTTCCACCTCATACATGGTCAAAGTGTTGCCTTCAATGCCGGCTACGTAATAAACAGCGGGTAAATTGTTTGCATCGCTAGGAATAGTAACAGGGAAATCAAGGTACATAGTAGCCATCCCTGCGTCTGTTACCGTCAGGTCATAGGTCTTAGCTGCCTTGGTGTAGATGATGTTGAAAGTGAAGTCTTCTATGTCTATTTGGTTTGTTCCATCTGCGATTTCGATTTTCTTGACTGTCACAGGGTATGTGCCACTGGCTACTGTCTCATCTGCTTGGATGGTCGCACTGAAGAAATAACCTGAATTATTGTTGATTTTCCGACCTGCAGAACTAGATAAGATAATATTATAAGAATTCGATTCGCTAAAATACTTACCTGCAACCTCTGCGTTTCTCCATCTTGATGAGTTCACTCCCCAAAGCTCAAATAATTCACCACCGTCTTCTTCTGTGACAACTGTGAAACCTGAGGGGAGAAACATGTAAAACTCAATTCCAAAGTATCTGCCGGCTTCATCAACAGAAAGATTGAGTTTGATATCTGCTGTTCCGTCTGATGCGTTAAATTCCAAATCGTCTGCAGACATCACGCATTGTGCATGCATCCCCACGAAAGGCAGGAATGAAAGCATACTTAAAAGTAACAGTTTTTTCATTTTTTATTTAGGTGTTTTGTAATTATCTTTGATAGGATTTGTGCACTTCAACTGTAGGGTACTTGTAAACATCACAAGTGGCTTTTTCACATAGCAACACAATATCTTTGCAAATTTAGTCATTTTGTAGTATATACAAATATTTTTCACCTTAAATTTTGAAACAATCGTACTTTAT
>JAFXVU010000172.1 GCA_017534705.1 Bacteroidaceae bacterium | reverse complement strand
GCTAATCAAATGCAAAACTAATAAAAACCTTTGTTCTTTGGCCTACTTATTCGGAATAATTCGTATTTTTTTTGTACATTGCGCCCAAAAAAGCAAAAGATGGACCGTGTTTTCCATTCAAAAACCGATTTAAGCAGTTATTTGCTGCTTGCATTCGCCTTGACGGCGACAGTCTGGGCTATGTGGAACAAGACGGGGCTGATTTATGCGCCATGCATCGTTCTGGTTGCATTGATTGTGGAGCGCATCATCCACACCCAGTACTTGGTCACCGCCAATGGAATATTGGTCATCCAGAGAGGAAGATTAGCCCATGACAAGTCTATCGACCTCAAGTCTATCGAACGGATAGACCAGGTGTGTCGCTTCAGGATTGGCGGCAAGTCTTACGGCCAGTACCTCATCATCGTGCTCAGCGACGGCAGACAGGTTGCTGTACGACCCAAGAACGAGACCGGTTTTGTGGAGTGCATCACTAAATATCGACGACAGGCTGACCAGAAGTCTGCAAGCACCGACAACTAATGTCACACATACATGATTATTGAACACAAATACCCAATGAAACATTTCGCCTTGACCATAATGCTGTTGTTGACCGGCATCACCGCTGTCGCGCAAATCATCGACAACAGAAGCAAAACGGACTCACCCGGCAAGTATGCCACCAACATTCCCACAACAGACACATTCCAAACCGACAGCATTGGCACCGACACCCTCGTCAGCGACAGTCTACCGGCTATGGAAGGCATCGCATGGGATGTGCAACTGCGTCATGACCTCGACGCCTTGGCTACAGAGGCAAACGGACTGTCGTTCACCACGGGTTTCTACGTCTACGACCTCACTGGTGACAGCGCCATCTATGGCTACAACGACTACAAGGTGCTCCGCCCGGCATCCACCCAGAAAATCATCACCACCATTTCCGCACTTCACCTCTTAGGCGCTGATTATCCTTACAAGACACGCGCCTGCTACACTGGTACCATTCAGGACAGCGTATTACATGGCAACATCTACGTTGTCGGGGGATTCGACCCTGTTTACAACGAGAGCAACCTTGCTGAGTTGGTGGATGCCGTCTGCAATCTCGGGTTCAAAAAGATAGACGGCAGAGTACTGGGCGATATCAGCATGAAAGACTCCACCATCTGGGGCGAGGGATGGTGTTGGGACGACGCACCTTCTGATGTGGAGCCTTATCTATCGCCATTGATGATCAATAGGGGGTGCGTGGTGGTCAGGGCATCTGGCAACAAAGCCACTACCGAGCCACAGTCGTCGTTTGTCACGATGAACCCCAAAGGACCCGGTAAGTTCAGCGCCACGCGCAACTGGATTTCCAGCGGCAACATCATCACCACAACTGGCACGGGTTCCAAGTCCATCAGTGTCTATCGCCCCGACCTATTCTTTGTCTGCACACTTTGCGACCGACTGAAAGAACGGGGCATCACCATTTCCTCTAGCGACACCACCAAACCGATTTACGGCATCGGCACACTTCCTGCCAAAAACACTGAGTTTTACAGCATGACACGCAACCTGAGTCAACTGCTCAACAAAACCCTCAAGGACAGTGACAACCTCTATGCAGAGTCCATGCTCTACCAAATCGCCCATGTAAAAGCCGGCGATTGGGCCACCGCAGCCGATGCTCGACATGCCATCGACGCACTAATCAAGCAGACAGGCGAATCACCTGCCTCCTGCCGTGTGGCTGACGGAAGCGGAGTGTCGCTCTACGACTATGTCACCCCAAGAATCTTAGTCGCCATGCTTCGATTCGCCTACAAGGACCAGAACATCTTCAGCAACTTCTACCCCGCACTGCCTATTGCCGGAATGGACGGCACACTCAACTCACGTATGACCCAAGGCAACGCTTTCGGCAACGTACGCGCCAAAACCGGCACTGTCAGCGGTGTGAGCAGTCTGGCTGGTTATGTCACGGCATCAAATGGCAACCTATTGGCTTTCAGCATTATCAGCAACGGATGTCTGAAAATCGCCAATGCAAAAGCTCTGCAGAACAAACTCTGCCAGGAACTTGCTCGATGAACAGAAAAGGTCCCAAAGACCTTAATGACTCCAAGGCCCTCAAGGACTTTAAAAGAATCCAACCAATATGACCATCAACATCCAACCACCCATATCCTCTTTCAAGGGCACCATCAACCTGCCTTCGTCGAAGAGCATCAGCAACCGCGCATTAACCATCAATGCCCTGACGGGCCGTCGGGAATGTCTGCCCGACAATGTGTCTGACTGCGACGACACACACGTGATGATTGAATGGCTCAGAACTATGCCTTCAGTGATTGACATAGGTGCTGCTGGCACCGCCATGCGTTTCTCTTCCGCCTTGCTCGCCGTGACCGAAGGCACAAGGATTATTACTGGCAGTGAACGCATGCGCCACCGTCCCATCTCTGTGCTTGTCGATGCGCTGAGGCAACTGGGTGCCGAAGTGGAATACACTGGAGAAGAAGGGTTCCCGCCCCTGCGCATCACGGGCCATAATCACCTGCCTGGCGGTGAACTCCACCTGCCAGGCAACGTCAGCTCGCAGTATATCTCTGCCTTGCTCATGGTCGGACCTGTCATGGAACGAGGGCTGACCCTTCACCTTGAAGGCGATATCATCTCTCGTCCTTACATCGACCTCACACTGAAAATGATGCGCGACTTTGGGGGTAAAGCCTGTTGGACGGACGAACGTACCATCACCGTCGCACCGCAAGGCTATGTCCCTATCGATTATCATGTGGAAAGCGACTGGAGCGCAGCCTCATACTGGTACGAGATGGTGGCCCTCTCATCCGATTTTGAGGTGTGCTTGCCTGTATTGTTCGCCGACAGCTATCAAGGCGACAGTCAAGTGGCGCGAATCTTTGAGCGTCTTGGAGTGAAAACTGCATTCGTCACCGACAACAAGGGTATGAAGTCCGTGACCCTTTGCAAAACGCCATGCACGGTGGAACGTCTCGAATGCGACCTCGTCAACCAGCCCGACCTGGCACAGACACTTGTCGTGACCTGCTGCATGATGGGAGTGCCTTTCAGATTCACAGGCCTTCAGAGCCTCCGCATCAAGGAAACCGACCGCATAGCCGCCTTGGAGCAGGAACTTGCCAAACTGGGCTACCACATCACAGACCACGATGATTCCGTCATGGAATGGGATGGGACCAAGGTTGAAGTAGAACACCCTGAACCCATAGACACCTACGAAGACCACCGTATGGCTATGGCCTTCGCACCCTGCGCCTTGAAACTGGGCCTTATCAACATCAACAACCCACAAGTGGTCAGCAAATCCTACCCTCATTTCTGGGACGACCTCAGACTAGCGGGTTTCATCATCAACGAAAAACAATAAGACACAAAAAAAGACATGTCATACCTCATACTATCCCTATTCATCCTCGCTGCCTTGGCCATGGCTGCTGGATTCATCCGAGAGAAACGAAACCAGAAGAAACTGGAAAGAGGTGAAATCACCGAACTGCCCTCCATCAAGCAAGTGGAAGACATGACCTGTTGCGGGCAGCATGAGGTGTGCGAGAAGGACAGTCTGCTTGCAGCACTGAGCAAGGAGATTGAGTACTACAATGACGAGGAGCTCGACCGCTACCGTGGAAGAGCCTCCGACAACTATTCTGAAGACGAGGCCGAAGAGTTCAGGGAAGTGCTTTACACGATGAAAGAAACAGAGGTGGCCGGATGGGTCAGAAGTCTGCAACTCAGGGCTGTGGAATTGCCCGACCAAGTGAAAGACGAGGTTTTTCTCATCGTCGGTGAGCGCAGATTCGCCAAATCATCGTGAAAACAATAAACCGAGAGGATTATCGTTAATGATTATAGAATATCATAGGAAAGCCTAGAATCTCTGGAGAACCCTAGGAAACCTGGATAATCACAGCAATGAGAAGACTTGCCTGCTACATTTGGCTTTTGGCATCCTTGCTGATGCTTGCTTCGTGTTCCAACACCAAGAACACGGCGTTGACCCGTGCCATGCAGTCGTTCAAGGCCAGATACAACACATACTACAACGGGCATGTGGCTTACAAGGAAGGTTTCGAAGCCCAAGAGAAAGGCAACAAGGACAACTACACCGAGGTGCTGCCCATGTATATGACTGGCAACAAGGCCACCTTGAGCATCGGTTCTGGAAACTACGAAACCGCCATCAATAAATGCCAGAAAACCATCAAACAACACACCATTACCAAACGGCCCGAATGGAACAGCAATAAACCCAAGAAACCCAAGGACAAGATCTGGCTGAGCCAGAAAGAATACAATCCTTTCCTTTACAAGGCATGGTTTTTGATGGCCGACGCACAATTTCACAAAGGTGAGTTCTTTGAGGCAGCCACCACCTACGCTTATATCCAGAATGTCTATTTCTCACATCCCAACATCATCGCCAAAGCCCGCATATTGGAGGCTCGTTGCTATGCAGAGATGGGATGGACCTACGATGTGGAGGACTTGCTCCGCCGTACCCGACGCGACAGCCTGCCACGAAGATACGAGCCCATAGAGGCTGCCGTGAGGGCAGATGTGCAGATACGCCAGAAACAATACGCCGATGCTATCCCCAACGTGGAGAAAGCCATCAAATCCGTGAAAAGAGGTTATCAGAAAGCCAGGCTATATTTCCTCTTGGGACAGCTTTATCACAAGGTGGGTGAGGACACCAAGTCGTACAAGGCGTTCAACAAGGTCATAGCCAAGAACCCACCCTACGAACTGGAATTCAATGCACGTATCCAACAAACCGAAGTGTTCTCAAAAGGCAAGGGCAAACAGATGATCAAGAAGTTGCAAGCCATGGCACGCAACCCCAAGAACAAGGATTATCTAGACCAAGTCTATTATGCCATCGGCAACATCTACCTATCCCAAAACGACACGCTCCACGCCATTTACGCTTATAAGGACGGAGTGGAGAAGAGCACACGAAACGGACTGGAAAAAGGAGTGGTGCTGCTACATTTAGGTCAACTCTACTATGAGAGAGAGGAGTTCGTGAAGGCACAGGACTGCTACGCCAAGGTTATTGGCCTGCTTGACAAGGACCGAGAGGATTACAACAGCATCAACGAAAGGTCCAAGATTCTCGACGAACTGCTCCCCCATGCCCAGGCGATAGAGCTTCAAGACAGTCTACAAGCCTTGGCGAGGATGGATTCCGTAGAGCGCATGAAAGTCATCGAACGCATCATCGAGGAGGTGAAGAAAAAAGAGAAAGAAGAAGCCAAGAAAGCCGCGATAGCTGAAAACGAGGCAAACAACCCTACACAAGGAAGGCATACTGCCGCCAATAACATCCAGACAGGAAGGCAGCAACAGACAGGTGAATGGTACTTCTATAACTCAGCCGTTGTGGCATCGGGAAAAACAGCTTTCCAACAGAAATGGGGCAAACGTGAACTGGCCGACGACTGGCGACGAAATAACAAGACCGTACTGGCCGACTTCAACCAGGTTGAAGAGGCTGATTCTCTGTCCATGGACTCTTTGACCACCGATTCCATCGGCAATGTGGAACAACCTGTCGACACACTTGATGAAGAAGCCAAGAAACGACAAGAATACGAAAGCGACCCCCACCGACCAGAGTATTACCTCAAGGACATCCCCTTTACCGAAGAGCAGATGGAAAACTCCAACGCTCTGCTGGTAGATGGGCTGTTCAATGCCGGCATCATCTACAAGGACGAGATGGAGAACTTCCCGCTGGCTGAACGCACATTCCTACGCATCCTTGATGTCTTCCCTGGATTCGCACAGCGCGACGAGACTTTCTACAACATGTACCAGCTCTATTACCGCTTAGGCCGGATGGATGACGCTGCAGTGATGAAAGACTCCCTGGTGCTGGGATATCCCGAAAACAAACACGCCGCATTAGTCAACTACCCCAAATTCGAGTTCAAGGCCCGTTACGGCAAACAAATAGAGGACTCCCTCTATCAGGAAGCCTACAATTCATACCTCAACGACGAGTACCAGCGTGTGGTGGACCTTAACGAGAATGCTGGCAAGGAATACCCTGAAGGACAGAATCGACCCCTCTTCATGTATCTTACCGCCATGAGCCGTCTGCAAATGGGCGACAGAGCACAGTTCCTCAATTCGCTGAAAGAAATCGTGGAGAAATACCCGCAGAGTTCGGTAAGCGAACTGGCAGGCCTATACGTGAAGGGACTGCAAGAGGGTCGACTGCTGGCCAGTGGCAAATTCGATACTGGTTCCATTTGGGAACGCCGCATGGGAATGGCCATGGGTGAGGACTCATTAGCCGTCGACACCAACTTCAGCGCCGACAAGTTCGTGGAGCATATCTTTGTCGTGGCCTACCCACACGACAGTATTGATGAGGACCAATTGCTCTACGAAGTGGCCAACTACAACTTCAGCAACTTCACCGTCAGGAACTTCGACATCGAACTCGTGAAAGGCGACGGCATCGACATGCTACAGGTGAAAACCTTCCAGAATTTCGACGAAGCCTTCATCTACCTACACAGACTGGAGAACGACGAGGGTATGGCCTACAAACTTCAAGGACTCCGCACTTTCATAATTTCGACTAACAACCTCAACCTGCTGATGAAGGGCAAGAGTTTCGCCGACTATTTCGACTTCTACAAACACTCACTGGGTGTGAACGCCAAGTTCATCTATGATGAGAACTCGCTAGACGAACCCACCGACATCCCGACACCTGAAGAACAGGAAGAGATGGAATACGGCGACGACCCTTACGACGACGCTGAGGAAGACGAGGAAAACTACATCTTCTGACCTCTTGCAAACCCTTTTCTTCAACTGCTTAACCCCCAACTAGCACGGCCCTACAACCAGCAACTAAAGACCCGACAATATGAGCAACGGAACATTATTATGGGTGGACGACGAGATTGAACTGCTCAAGGCCCATATCATCTTCTTAGAGAAAAAAGACTATGAGGTGGAAACCGCCACCAATGGCCAAGACGCTATCGACCTAGTGCGCGAAAAGGCCTTCGACCTCATCCTGCTCGATGAGAACATGCCCGGACTGAGCGGTCTGCAAACCTTGATGGCCATCAAGGAAATCAACGGAACCATTCCCATAGTGATGGTCACCAAGAGCGAGGAAGAGAACATCATGAACCAAGCTATTGGCGCCAAAATCGCCGACTACCTCATCAAGCCCGTCAACCCCAACCAAATTCTGCTGACACTGAAGAAAAACCTTCACAAAAGGTCAATTGAAAACGAGGTGACCAACACCAACTACCAGCAGAACTTCTCCAAGATTGGAATGCAAATCAACGACAGTTATACGCTTGACGACTGGTGTGAGGTTTATAAGAAATTGGTATTCTGGGAGCTGGAACTTGCCGACACCAACAGTGAGATGACCGATATGCTGAAGATGCAGAAAGCAGAAGCCAATAATGAATTCGGCAAGTTCATCAGAAACATCTACCTCGACTGGGTGCGCCACCCGGAAAACCGTCCACTGATGAGCCCCGACGTCTTCAAGAAGAAAGTCTTCCCCCTGCTCAACGAAGGCGAGAAAGTGTTCCTCATCGTGTTCGACAATTTCCGTTACGACCAGTGGCGAGTCATCAGCCAGGAACTGGCCAAGGACTTCACCTTCGATGAAGACCTCTATCTGAGCATCCTCCCCACCGCAACTCAATATGCCCGCAATGCCATATTCGCCGGACTGATGCCCGACCAGATATCCAAGATGTTTCCCGAACTATGGGTGGATGAGGATGAGGAAGAAGGCAAAAACCTCAACGAAGAACCTTTGGTACGCACACAACTAGAGCGCTACCGCCGAAAGAACACCTTCTCATACCATAAGTTCAACGACTCCGCAGAGTCTGAGAAAATCGTGCAACAGTTCAACAAGTTGATGAACAACGACTTGAACATCATCGTCGTAAACTTCATCGATATGCTCTCCCATGCCCGTACAGAGTCAAAGATGGTCAGAGAGCTCGCCTCTAGCGAGATTGCTTACCGCAGCATCACTGACTCATGGTTCAAGCACTCTCCCGTACACGACCTATTCAACGCCCTGGCACAGACCGATTGCAAAATCATCATCACAACCGACCATGGCAGCATACGCGTGAACAATCCTGTCAAAGTGGTAGGCGACCGAAACACCAACACCAACTTGCGATATAAGGTTGGAAAAGACTTGAGTTACAACCGGAAGCAGGTATTCGAAATCACAAACCCCAAGGATGCCATGCTACCCACACTCAACCTCACCACAAAGTATATCTTCGCTACAGGCGATAATTTCTTCGCCTATCCCAACAACTACAACTATTACGTTCGCTACTATAAGGACACCTTCCAGCATGGAGGTATATCCATGGAGGAAATGCTGATTCCGATGATTACCCTCCAAAGCAAAAGAGCCCGACCCACCACTCCTTAATGGACTTTGGACGGAAAATGCTGGTTATTATCTTTTTTTAAGAATCCATAAAAGGGGAAACTCAATAAAAAGACGTACATTTGTAGCCCATTTAGGAAAACGACGACACGTCGTGTCCCTACAGAAGAGAATACAATATTAACTTCAAGCATAAGAAAGGAAACAAGAAATGATTATCACAGACGAGAATTTTGCCGCATTGGCAGCAGGCGACAAGCCGTTAGTAATAGACTTCTGGGCCACATGGTGCGGCCCATGCAGAATGGTTAGCCCCATCATCGAGGAACTGGAAAAGAAATACGAAGGCCAAGTTGTTGTAGGAAAAGCCGACGTTGAAGAGGCTGTCGAGGTTACCAGCAAATTCGGTATCCGAAACATACCCACAGTAGTGTTCATCAAGGATGGACAAGAAATCAAGGACCTCCGCGTGGTAGGCGCAGCAGGAAGAGACAAATTTGAAAACAATATCAAGGCCCTTATCGGCTAATACTTTCATCCTATCGTATCACCCTACACACAGACATCACTATGGCAGATTTTGACAACGACATGCTTCTCGATGCTGAGTACGATGCCCAGGAAGTGGAGTTCATCAAGAACTACCTGCCATCCGAAGTCAAGGATAAGTTCAGCGAGGAACAAATCTACTATATCCTTGACGTGATTTGCGAGTACTACTCTGAAAAGGGCGTATTCGACGAAGACGCAGACGATGACTCCGAAATCGAGATTGACCTCGATGATGTGGCCGAATATGTGGCTCAGAAAGCAAAGAAAGAGGACATGGGCGATTTCGACCCTGAAGACCTGCTTTTCATCATCCAAGGCGACTTTGAGTTCAACGTCCCTGATGACGAAGAATAAACCACAAGAAGGCGGGAAGACACGCATCTTCCCGCCTTTTCTATTTCAAGTCACTAAAAATCTGACTCTTACAGTCCTAAAAGACCATACAATCAAAGGTCTATAAGTTTGCCATCGTTTATCTTATCTAGAATGACAACAATGGAAATCCAAATCCCCTCACTCGACCATATCCATGAAGCGGCCTCAGCTTTCATCGAGGCTATCGATAACTCGCGCATCATCGCCTTTTACGGCAAGATGGGCGCTGGAAAAACCACATTCATCAAGGCTGTATGCGAGAACCTTGGTGTAACCGATGTCATCAACTCGCCCACCTTCGCCATCGTCAACGAATACCTGGATGGCAATGAGCAGCCTATCTATCATTTCGACTTCTACCGCATTAAAAAAGCCCAGGAAGTTCTTGATATCGGCTTTGAAGATTATATCTACAGCGGATGCCTCTGCCTGATGGAATGGCCTGAATACATCGAGGAATTACTACCTGAAGAGACCCTCAAAGTAAGCATAGAGGAAAACCAAGACGGCAGCAGAACCATTACCATTAACAATTGATCAATGGTCAATAATCAATGGTCAATGATCAATGGTCAATGGTCAATGCTCAATGATCAATGGCCTAAAATCCATTGACCGAAAACGACAGTTCTTCGTGCATATCGAAGAAGTTGATGAACTCCTTCCCAAGGTTTATCTTGAAGGATATGGGCTTAAGCATCACGTCGTTGAGCCGGTCAGGTGTATTGATATGGAAAAAGACTTCCGTATTGCCTGGGTTGTTAATCACGATATCCGACAGTTCTTCCACCACCGTAGGAGTGAGGTCGCCGAGCGAGATGTCGATTCTCACCTTCTCAACCAAAGAATCCTTCACGTCGGAAAGCAACTCCACTGTCCTGACCTGCAACTCCTGCCTGTCACCGTATTTCGACTGAACCACCTTGGCCCGTATAAACAATGAAGCACCCACCATGAAAGAGTTGTGGAAAGTGAGCCAGTCCTGGCCAAACAAGGCTATCTCCCCAGTTCCAGAATAGTTCTCCAACTTCACGATACCATAAGGATTGCCATTCTTTGTGGTTCCTGTCCGTATATCCGTCACTATACCACCTATCTTCAGCTCCGTTCGCTTCGACAATTCAGCATAGTTATCCTTCTGCAATTCGGAGAGCTGGGTGTTGCACACATAATTCAATACAATAAAGTATTCGTCAAGAGGATGAGCAGACAGATAGATGCCCACAAGGTCGCGTTCCTTGTTGAGGCGTTCGAGGTCGGACCATGGTTCTGCCTCTGGTATCGCTGGCAATGCCACTGCCACATCCAAACCCATATTGCCAAAGAGTGTGTTCATGCTCATCTTGAGGTCGGCCTGGTATTTCTGGCCAAATCGTATCAGTGAGTCAAGAAACACTTCATTAGGCTTGGTACCGGGTGCGAAAAACGATTCCCTACGTACACCAAGACTGTCGAACGCTCCTGAAAGGACGAGGCTTTCAAAAGCCTTCCTGTTGACTGCATTGAGATTGACACGCTGCACAAAATCGAACACATCCTTATACAGTCCGTTTTTCTTTCGTTCCGACACGATGGCATCAACCACCGACTCACCCACTCCTTTGACAGCAGCCATGCCAAAGCGGATATCGCCGTTCTGGTTGACTGAGAACTTCAGCTGGCTCTCGTTGACATCTGGCCCGAAAGTACTGATTCCCATCGCCTTACACTCATCCATAAACTTGCTGATATCAGAGATGTTGTTAAGGCTTCGACTCATATTGGCCGCCATATACTGGGCTGGATAATGCGCTTTCATATAGGCCGTCTGATAAGCCACCCATGAATAACAAGTGGCATGACTCTTATTGAAAGCGTAGGAGGCGAACTTCTCCCAGTCACCCCAAATCTTCTGCAAGATTTCAGGGTCATGACCGTTTTTCTTACCCCCCTCCAAGAACTTGGGTTTCATGGCATCAACGATGTCCTTTTTCTTCTTTCCCATCGCCTTACGCAAGGCATCGCTCTCGCCACGGGTGAAGTCTGCCAACTGACGGGAAAGGAGCATCACCTGCTCTTGATAGACTGTGATGCCGTACGTGTCCTTGAGGTATTTCTCCATGCAAGGAATAGGATATGTGATGGGCTTGCGGCCTTGTTTGCGGTCGATGAAATCGGGAATATAGTCCATAGGACCGGGACGATAGAGCGCATTCATGGCTATGAGGTCCTCGAAGACCGATGGCTGCAACTCACGCAAGTACTTCTGCATACCAGTTGACTCAAACTGGAAGGTACCTATGGTGCGTCCATCACAGTAGAGCTGGTAAGTGGCGGGGTCCTCGATGTCTATGTCATCCATATCCACCTCGATGCCGAGGCTGTCCCTCACATTCTCCACCGACTCCTTGAGGATGGACAACGTCTTTAGGCCGAGGAAGTCCATCTTGATAAGACCTGTTTCCTCAATATAGTGCCCGTCGTACTGTGTGCAGTGAAGTTCCTCCTTGGAATCCTTGTCCTTGGCAGTGCTGACAGGCACCCAGTCCGAAATCTCGTCACGACAGATGATGAATCCACAAGCGTGCACACCCGTATTGCGGATATTGTTCTCGAGCATCATCGCATACTTGATGGTGTCGCGCAACACAGGGTCAGAAGAAGTGTAGGCCTGCTTGAGTTCCTCTATGCACTTGATGGCATTGGGCAGCGACATCTTATCGCCCGAAGGCAATTTGTCGGGTATAGCCTTACAAAGGGAGTTCGACACAGAAAGAGGCAGTTTCTGAACCCTCGCCACATCCTTGATGGAACTTTTGGTGGCCATGGAACCATAAGTGATGATATGTGCCACCTTCTCTGCACCATACTTGTCGGTCACCCACTGCAAAACCTTACCGCGTCCGTCGTCATCGAAATCGACATCGATATCGGGCAGGGAGATACGGTCGGGATTGAGGAAACGCTCAAACAGCAAATCATATTTCACAGGGTCGACCTTGGTGATGCCAAGGCAGTAGGCCACAACAGAACCTGCGGCAGAACCACGTCCTGGACCCACCCAGACTCCGAGCTCCTTCCGCGCGGCGTTGATGTAGTCCTGCACAATCAGGAAGTAGCCGGGAAATCCCATGGTTTTCATGATATGTAGCTCGAACTTGATTTGTTCGGCCACGTTTTCAGGCAATGGGGCACCATAGATGGCCTTGGCGCCGTCATAAGCCAGTTTACCAAGATAGTCGGCCTCGAACTTGATGCGGTAGAGTTTATCGTAACCACCAAGTCTGCTGATTTTCTTCTCTCCATCCTCACGCGACATCACAACATTGCCGTTCTCGTCCTGGGTAAACTCATTGAAGAGATCCTCTTCAGTGAGCCGCTGACGATACTCCTCCTCGGTGCCGAAGTCCTCTGGGATGGCAAAGTTGGGCATGATGGGCGAGTGGTCGATGCTATAGGTTTCCACCTTGTCAAGCACCTCTATGGTGTTGGCCATGGCCTCTGGAACGTCGGAGAAAATCTCGTACATCTCAGCACGGGTCTTGAACCACTCCTGCTTGGAATAAAGCATGCGGTTGGGGTCGTCGAGGTCCTTGCCCGTACTCAGACATATCAGTCGGTCGTGTGCCTCGGCATTCTCCTCATCAACGAAATGGACATCATTAGTGCAGACGAGTTTCACATTGTGCTTATGCGCCAGCTCTATCAACACCTTGTTGATTTCCTTCTGCAATTCGTATGTTTCCCTATTCGCCCTTTGGGTAGGGTTCTTCACCTCATGGCGCTGCAACTCTATGTAATAGTCATCGCCGAAGAGTCCCTTGAAGAAGGCGATGGTCTCCTCTGCCTTGTCAATTTGGTTTGCCCTGACGTACGAAGGCAGTTCACCCGCAATACAGGCGGAGCAGATAATCAGACCCTCGTGATATTTCTTCAGCTCCTCATGGTCTGTTCGGGGACGGGAATAGAAACCATCTACCCATGCATGCGACACCAACTTGACAAGGTTATGGTAGCCCGTCTGGTTCTTGGCCAGCACTATCAAGTGCCATCCACTGCTGTCCTGTTTAGTATCCTTCAAGTGCATGCTCCTTCTGGCGCAATACATCTCACATCCAAAGATGGGTTTGAAGTTAAGTTTGGGGGTGGTCTTATCTATGGTTTGCAGTGCCTCTTCACGCAACACCGCCTCGGGTTTGTTGTCGTACTTGTCCTTTCCGTTGCGGTCAAGACGGTCTAAAGTGCCATTGTCGATATCCTCTATGAGTTTCTTGGCGGTCTTCACCTTTTTGGCATTGTCACCATTGACCTTGTTGACAGTATTGAAAAATTCCTTGATGCCGAACATATTACCGTGGTCGGTCACGGCCATTCCCCTCATGCCGTCGTTGATTGCCTTGTCGATGAGCCGGGGAATGCTTGCTTGTCCGTCGAGGATGGAATATTGCGTGTGTACGTGGAGATGAACGAAGTCTTGCATAGGATGATGGTATTAAGTGGTCTGGTGGTCGAATGAATGAAAAGGTGTTGGATTGGCTGAGTTAATGGGGATTATTGGTAGGTGGCGATAAGTCCTCCGTCACTGTCTGCGCAGTCGCGCAACAGTTGCTGAATCATCTGTGCGGTCTTCATCACAGTGTCGGCATTGCCGTCATAACCATTGACGAGCGCGAGCAGATGTGATGTTGAGGCATCGATTTTGGTGCGTTCGTTGTCGCTGGTGGGGGTGCCTATTCCTCCTTGGTCGTCGCGATAGACTGGAAGCCCCTCGATGTTAATCATCCCGCGTCCGATGCCCTCGTAAGGTTCGCCCTCACGGCCTATGCCCAACACAATGCGATCTCCAGCTATCTTGTCGTAGTCGAAACCACCGATGCTGTAACCGTAGGCGATGGATGCCAGATTGATGAGATCGACTGCCGTGTCAATCTGATACAGCCCTTTGCCTTTGAGCACCCTCCGTATGAGTGCCTCGCCCGACGGGCGGTAACGGCTCGGGTCCTTGCCACATTTACGATAGACCGCCCTTGTGGCCTCGATAGCAGGGATATGCTTGATGGTGTCGACTGTCTGGCTCTTGGTGTATTCAGCGAGGTATCGGTCTATCTCCTGCCATAAGGCAGTATTGTAGGGTGTATTGACAAATTCAGCATAGACAGCGGCTCCCACAAACTGGGGGCACACCCTATGCATCTCATCAGAAACAATGATGGTTTTCTGTTCCAGCAACATGGTTTTCTCTTCGCTTATTCGTGGTTGTTCAGCAACAGTGTGTCAATGGTGACAGTCACGACAGTGGAATCGTTCAATGACTCATTCTTCATTTGGTCGTAGATGGCTTGCTGACGGAAGGCCAGATACCACATCAGCGTCACCACAACCAACAGCACAAAGGCGATAATCATGATGAAACGAAGGAAATTCCTGTTGGAACGCTGTGCTTTCTTGTACATTTCTTTTTGGTGTTTAAACTGAAAACTAGAAGCT
>JAFXVU010000171.1 GCA_017534705.1 Bacteroidaceae bacterium | reverse complement strand
AAGTCACCCTCTTGGCTGTTGCCACGGTCGTCCCAGATGCCGAGCATCAGACAATCGTAACCAGGGTATTTGTCGAGTCCTTGCTTGGTGCCGTCGCCTCCATTGGGTATGCCGAAGTTCTCTACTGTCCAGTATGCGGGTTTTGCGAAACGAGTGGTGACACTTTGGTCCTCACGGCTGAACCCCGATGCCTCGTGCAGTTTCTCCTCGGTGATGTCAACGGCGCTGAGTTTCTCTGGCTCACCACCTGGGTTGCGTCCGTTCTGCAAGAAGTCAGCCAATGCCTCGCTCAAGGTATTGTAGGTCTCGCTGATGGTTTCGTAACCAGCGTCCTCAGTTACAGCCTTGGCGGAAGCCACAATTTCAGACAAATGATTATAGGCATCAACAGAGTAATGACCAGTATTCTCGTTCACTTTCACTGTAGCCATCTGCTCTTCAACAGATGCGATAAGTGCAGACAGTTTGGAGTAGGTGATTTCACCATAATAAAGCAGTTTCACGGCCTTCACGCGGACGTTGTTGGTCTGTGAGTTGGTGAAGTCAGCTTGGAATCCCAGATAAACGGTGGTGGGTTCTTCTAGTGTGAAGTTGATGCCACGAAAAGAACCATCGCGAGGCGCCACGCTCACTTGTTCGTAGGCGATGGACTGGTTCGGGATTTCCTTGGAGTCGAGGATTTTGTCGGATGCGAAGATGTAACTCTCATCGTTAGGCTCGAATGGAGAATAGGCGGCGCCAAAGTAATAGCGTCCGGCTGGTAGGTCGGCTATCTGATAGAGGCGGGCGTTGCCGATATCGTAGCCATGCTCAGGGAAGGCATTTCTGTTCCACCAAACCTCCAGATGCAGGCAGTCGTAACCGGGGTTGTTGTCAATGCCGGCCTGGTGGTCGAAGCCGAAGTTCTCCACTGTCCAGTAAAGGGTCTCGCCAAAACGACCACCATCCTGGGTCTCTTCAGTGCGGGCGAAATTCTCCGACTCATGAAAGGTTTGGATGGTAATGTCCTCGAAGTTGGACCCGATAGGTGAGCCACCCACGTTCTTCCCGTTCTTGAGAAAGTTTTCCAAGGCTTCTGCCAGAGCATCGTATGCTGCACTGATTTCCTCGTCGCTCGTGGCGCTTACTTGCTCTTCTGCATTCTCGATGGCCATTTGAAGTACGTTGGCTGCATCGCGTCGGTAAAAACCGGTGTTGTTGTTGATTTTCGATTCCTCAAGGGTCTGCCATGCACGCTGGATGAGGTTGAAAAGAGCGTCGTTGTTCACCATGCCGTAGTTCAGCAGTTTTACTTCCTTCACGCGGATTTCCTGTTCAGTCGCACCTTCGGCCAAGTCTGCCTGCCAGCCCAGCACAACGTCTTGTTCCTCGTTGATGAAGAAGTTGATGCCAAACCATTCGCCTTTCGATGCGGCATTCGTGTGGGCGAAGGCGATGCTGTTTTCTTCCACGGCTTGTGTGGAGAGTGTGGTGTTGGCGGCAAAGATATAGTTCGATTCCGAGATGTTGTGGTGGGTCTCGAACACCATGCCGAAATAATAGGTGCCTGGTTCAAGGTGAACAGTGCGGTAGATGCGTGTGTTAGTGATGTCGCTCTCAATGGGTTGCACCTCCTCGCTCAACCAGCGGCCAAGCATGATGGTGTTGTATCCAGGGTAGGAGTCAATGCCGTTCTTGGTGTCCCCGTTGGTCATACTGATGCCGTAGTTCTCTACTGTCCAGTTTTCTGGGGTGCCAAAGCGCTTGCCCATGGTGGATGCTGTGAAATTGCTGGCTTCTACTAACTGAAGTGTGGTGATGTCGGCTTCGTATCCTTCTGCTGGGGCACCTGGTTGGTTGCGCCCTTCGGTGAGCAGTTTTTTGTATGCCTCGTTGAGGGAAGCAAGGATGATTTTCTGGTTTGCTTCGGTGTCGTTGACATGGGTTCGCGCTTCGGTGAGTGCTTGGGCGAAAGCGTCTAATCCTTTCTTGTTCATCTTACCCGTATTATTGCTGGCCTGAGGAGTTAACTCGGCTAAACGGGCCTCATATCCCTCAATCACTTCTTGGAGAGTGGCAGGAGTGTCGGTTCCCGGCTCAAAAGTGATTTGGAACACTGGTGAGATGTCATTGGGGTGAGTGGAAGGTAAAATGACGGTCACACCATCAATGCCTTCGCTGTATTCCACGTCACCATAACCCAGCAACTGAAGGCTTTTCACCTTGCCACTGTAGTATTCAGAACTCTTGCCCAGGCTCTGGAAGGTAAATGACTTGCCTGAAGGCCAGCGCATGATGGTGGCGAAGAGTGTGTCGTTGCGCTGCACGTAGCGGACATCTTTCGACGAGTAATTATTACCTTCATTGAAACCTTGGGCACTCAGAGGATTTGAAGCGTCGGCTAATGGCCCCTCTCCGAAAGTCTTCCACGGACGGGTTCCGTAGATGCTGAACGAGTTGATGTCCATCCAAGCCTTGATGTCTGCGAGGATTTTCTGCTCCTTGTCATCGATGGTACCATCGCTCTTTACGGGGATGGACAACAGGAGGTTGCCGTTCTTCGACACGATATCCACAAGCATGCACACCACTTGTTGGGCGCTCTTGTAACCACCACGATTATAAACATTCACATCGTAATGCCATGAACCGATACAAGTGCAGGTCTGCCAGTATTCGTCCTGAATCCTGTCGGGTACACCGCGCTCCACGTCCCACATCATGTGTTTCTTCTGAGCGCTGTTGAGTACCTTACCTGTAGCAACCACCTGGGCTGTACCACCGTTCTTGGCGGCGCTGGCGTTGTAGTAGTGGGTGAGGATGTTTTTGCCAATCTGGTCGTCACAGCCATAGAAAGGTAGGGCTGTGTCATCGAAGTAAATCATGTCGGGCGCATAGTCGTTGATGAGTTCCAGCACGCGGTTCTGGAATTTCTTCTTATAAGTCTCGGAAGGCAAACTGGCGCCATTGCCCCAATCCCATTGACTGTGAATGGTACCAGAGTCCATCCATCCACGGCTGTGCTCATGATTCTGGGCATAGAGTTCCTGTGGGTCTAGGCCTTCCCACCACTTTCCAACACCGTCGGCCTTTGTCAAGTTGCCGTCATATGCCTGTGAGGGTTCAAGCCAAGTCCAGGCATGTGAGGCGTGAATACTCACACCAAGCGGAAGCCCCGCTTTCTTGCAGGCGTCGCTCCATCCTTTGATGATGTCTTTCTTCGGACCCACATTCACAGAGTTCCATTCCTGATAGGGGGAGTTCCAAAGGTCGAAGTTGTCGTGGTGGTTGCCAAGTGCCATGAAGTAGCGGGCACCTACGCTTT
>JAFXVU010000170.1 GCA_017534705.1 Bacteroidaceae bacterium | reverse complement strand
CTGGCTACGACCTGCAATACTCCCTTTTCCTGGGTACACCTTCGGTACACCAGAAAACCACCATCCAGGTCTATGCAAGACAGACGATTCTTGGCTATTGCAAAGTGTCGACCAAGGAGGATGTGGCTCGCCTGTTCGATAACGAAGAGGTTGTCTTACAGCAACTGGAACAACTGGGAATAAAGGGTGTGCCTCGTTGCTTGTTCAATGGTTGTACGGATGACGGAAATCACGTGTTCGTGCAAACCACTGTCAAGACCTTGGGCTCGAAAGTGGTGCATGAGTGGAACGAACAGATGGGAATGTTCCTGAAGGAACTTTACCAAGCCACCTCAGTGAAGACACTGTTTGAGGAAACGGATTATTATTCCAACTTGCAGGCTGTGAGGCATCATGCGGAATGGCTGTGCGACGCTGTTGACAAGGATTTGTATATCAAGGTGGTGGATGATATCTTACAACGCTTTGAAGGGCAGGAAGTGGAGTATGGCGTCTGTCATGGGGATTTCACCCCTTGGAACATGTTTGAGGAGGGCGGCCGTTTGTTCGTGTTCGACTGGGAGTATGCCCACCAGACCTATCCCAAAGGGCTTGACCGCTATCATTTCATGACACAGACAGCCATTTTTGAGCATGGAATGTCGGCGGAGGGGATTATCGCTGAAATGAAAGACGCCAGTTGGATGGATAGGGATGTGTATCTGCTCTATCTTGTTGACATCATCGCACGTTTTACCATGCGAGAGAAAGGACATTTTAACGAGGGAATGAGAGGTTGTATGGTGATTTGGAACGCGCTCGTTGAATGGATTTGGCAGAAACACTGAGCACTCCTTGCATTTTTTGAAACTATATTACTTACTTTTTCTGAACGAGAAAGGATTATAATTGAAAACCAACATTTATAATGAAACATATCGTCTGCTTTCATCTGCTGAACGACTATAGCGGAAGCCCGATGGTGTTGAAAAACGTGCTCGAGGGGTTCTTGAAAAGAGGCCTCAAGGTTGACCTTGTCTCTTCGCATGGCGGTGTGCTTGAGGAAATAAAAGGTTATGACAACTATCATATCCATCATTATTTGTATAAATTTTCCCCTAACAATCTGGTGACGATGTTCAGGTATGCGGTTGTACAACTCTACACTTTCCTCTTCGCTTTCCGTTATGCTTTCACAAAGAACACTTTCTACATCAATACCATATTGCCTGTAGGACCTGCGTTAGCTGGCAGGTTGATGGGGAAGAAAGTCATTTACCACTACCATGAGAATGCATTTGTGAAAAGTCGCATCTATCGCATGTTGGCCAAGGCGATGCGTATTCTGTCATCGAAGATTATCTGTGTGTCGGAATATCAGCGGACCATGCTCGACAAGGAGAAGAATGTAGTGGTGATTCCTAATGCACTGAATGAGAGTTTTTTCACAGCTGTTCATCCCGATGCGGAGCGGACTTATTCCAATCAAATGGTCTTGATGGTCAGCTCGTTGAAACTCTACAAGGGAATACGTGAGTTCTTCACGTTGGCTGAACATCTGCCACAGTTCCGTTTCTGTATGGTGGTGAATGATACAGAGAAGCATCTTGACCATTTCATAAAGTCGGAGAAACTGGTGAAACCTGATAACTTGACACTTATGCCGAGGCAGGACGATGTGGCACATATCTACAATGAAGCTTCCATCGTGCTCAATCTTACGAATAAAAATTATGTGATTGAGACCTTCGGATTGACCGCAGTAGAGGCGATGAGTGCCGGCCTTCCCGTGATAGTACCGACTGAAGGAGGTATTGCAGAGATGGTGGAAGACGGAGTGAATGGCTACAAGATTGACATCCAGGACCTGGACAAGATTGAACATTGTATCAAAACAATGCTGACTGACAAACCCTTGTACACCAAACTTTCAACGAATGCCGTAACGTATGCGAAGAACTTCGATGGCGCGAAGACGATGGATGCTATCATGTCGTTGCTGTAGCCCAAAGAATTCCTTCATATAGCAGTTGCCTTACAAGCGTAATCTGGTAAGGCTCTCACTGATAACAGTTCGCCCCGGAACGATGTCGTTCTGGGGCGAACTGTTTTTGGTCAGAAGGGGTAACCTACAGCGAAGTGAATGCCTGTGCCCTTCCAGAACTTGGGTATGTTGTAGTAGCCTCGCTTGCCCGTGTCGTAAGGCGCATGGATACCGATGCCCCAGTCGAGACGGAGAATAAGGAACTCCATGTCGTAGCGGATACCAAAACCTGTGCCGAGCGCGACATCCTTGAAGAACTTGGAACGGGTGATTTCACCGCCGGGGTGGAAATCGTCGGCACGCATCAACCATACGTTTCCGGCATCGAGAAATACTGCCCCATAGAGGTTGCTGACCCATCGGAAACGGTATTCGGCGTTGAATTCCAACTTGAAGTCACCTGCTTGGTCAAGGTAGGTGCCTTTGTTTTCGTAGTCGTAGTAACGTCCTGGACCAATCGAACGGACGGTGAAAGCCCTGATGTCGTTCGCTCCGCCTACATAGAACTGCTCTGTGTAGGGGGCGATGGTGGAGTTGCCGTAACTCCAGATAGCTCCTGTGAGGAAACGCAGGGCAATCAACGAGTGCTCCGTGAGGTAGTAGTAGCGACGCAGGTCGAATGTGAGTTTGGTGAACTGCGAATAAGGCGTCCGCAG
>JAFXVU010000169.1 GCA_017534705.1 Bacteroidaceae bacterium | reverse complement strand
GTTCCGGAATCTACCTGTGCGCGCCTACGGCGGCACGTTCAAACCCGAACGCGGATGCAAAGGTACAACGTTTTTCACAACTGGCAAAACTTTTCAAACGAAAATTTCAAGAAAAACCGATTTTTTTGCAATTCGGGGATGAAAGGGAGGGAATACACATTATATATATTAGAGAGATTCAAGCGGGAAGGGCTATTTTTAGACAGAGACTAAAAAATCTAGAATATCTAGAAAATCTAAAGAAACTAGAGAATTAATATAGGCGATGGAAGGGATGGAAGGCCTCTATGAAGAAGCCTTTTCTATGGGGTCATCAGCTGCGGCTGATTTGAAGTCCTTTGGAACAAAGGGTGAGGTCGACAAAACGGGCGTTTGGTCGGTTAGCGTTTTCGTTGAGTGTGCGGACAATCCTAGCCGCTGCTCCTTGGTCTTTTGCTATGATATAGAGGAAGCCTCCCCCACCCGCTCCTGGCAGTTTATATCCAAGAGCCAGGTCGTCTATAGTTTTCGTCAGTGCTTCCACCTCGAGAGGATTGGTACCGGCATCGAGTATCTGATTTTGGGTCCAATTCAGGCGCAGGAGTCTTCCCATCTCCTCAAATTCATTTTTCTGGATGGCTTCATACATGTCGAGTGCTGTTTGTTTCATGTCTCTCAACAAAGCCAGTTGTGTATGATGGTTGAGGAACATTCTCCTTACAATCTCGGCCAGGATGGTTTTTGCCGTCCTTGTGATGCCCGTGTAATAGAGGAGATGACATCCGGCATACTCGGGTTGTGTGAACAGATTGTCGGGTAGCCACCTTACCACAGGGCTTTGCATAAATCCCTTAGAAGTCTGCAAGAGTTTGACTCCTTGCATGACCCCTCCGAACTGGTCTTGCCATCCACCTCCAGTGGTCAGCAGTTGTTCCAAAACGAGTGTACGCCTGCCCACATCATCTTTATCCCACGCTAACCCGCAGAAATCGCTGAGTGTGCCGAGAATGGTAGCAGCCAAGATGCTGCTGGTGCCAAGTCCACTACCAGCAGGTACAGCGGCCAGTGTTGTCACTTCTATTCCGCCTCCAAAATCCTCCAATTGCTGTTTCAGCGAGGGGTATCTCACCGCAGAGTAGTCGGGATGGAATCCCGCCAGCACTAGAGCAGCCTTAGGAATAGAGAATGGGTTTCCAACCACATTGAAGTCAGCCAGTTGCTGGTATGTCTCGACACATTCCATAGCGCTTTGGTCGATGCTTCTCAAGACGATATGGGGTTCCTTGCATAGTTTGACAAATGTCTGAAGAGGTTGCTGCCCATTCAGTTTGACCGCCATATTCACCACATTTCCTCCTTCGAGCAGGCAATAGGGAGGAGTGTCGGTCCATCCCCCCGAGATATCGATTCTGACGGGGCTTCTTCCCCAAACGATTTGGTCGTTATAGACAGAGAGCCGTGGCGACAGTCTCTCATTTCTCACTGTCCCTATCAGCCCTTGTGCCAGCAAACCGAAAGCCGTGTTGGAATCCCCTCTGAACATGGCATTGTGGATTCTCGTCATGAGAGGTGCGTCTTCACTTATCGGACCAGGCATGGGGATGTGATGCTCTTCAAAGCATCTCGCCGCATCGTCGAGGTCGAGCTGGTAGAAGACGCTGTTCTGCCAATTGGATGCGAGTGTCTGGAAATTGCGACAGCGGTATTCCACCCTTTGTTTCTCCAATCGCAATAGGTTCGCCTCATTCGCTATGTCCTCAGCACTGAGCATCATCTTTATTTCAGCGTCGTTATGTTCCGGCATTCGTCTGGAGTCATTGGCCAGCATGAGTTGAATGCACTTCAAAGCCTCATCCACATTCCTTACGACGGGAAAACGCTTCTCCTTTTGCGCATCTCCATCAAAGCGGTCGTAGAAGCCATACACTCTCACACATAATCCATCGTCGCCAACAGGCACTATATCGACGCAATCCTCGTTGTCAAGGCACAGATTCCAGTCGTTCTCAGGCACTCCTGTGACTATATTTCTGGACGTAAGATTCCAGTTCTTTCCCACGCAGCTGTTCTCAATCCATATTTCCGTGTTCTCTTCAGTGGGTTTCCACAGGCATTCCGCATTCTGGATGAAGATGGAAGGAGAGGGCTTGACCTTCAGGTGCATGATGTTTCTCTGGTCGTTTTCCAGATTCTGAATGGCGACCATTGACGAGATGAGTTCCCTGCTTGTGCCGAAATGGTAGAACTCTCCACCGGGAAGAGGAATAACACAGACTTTCAGCGATTTGAGTTGTGGGTCATCAATTGTGGGATTAGTGCCAAGACTACATCCGAACTGTGAATAAAGGTCGTACTCAACCACTTCTCCATTCTTGGTGCTTCTTTCCATCAGTAGTCGGATAGCTCTGTCGCTAAGCATCCACACCCCGATGTCGGTGAGAACGAGATGGTCTTTCATCATTTCGCCCATCATTTGCGGTGAAGGTTTCTGCACCATACGCTCGAGAACAGTTGGCGAGTTCCTCTTGGACACAAAGACGCCATGATTCTTAGCCACATCCACATTCAGCCACAATCCGAGGCACACCACATCTGCCTTTGGAATCTGAGGCAAAGGCTGTGTGGTTCGCACCAACACATCTCCACTCACAATCATCGTAGATAGGCTTGCAGGCGCCTTGCTCATGATTTTCTCATACAAAGGCATTTGGAGTTGCAGCAGGTTTTGCGACAGTTTCTGTCCTCTCTCCCACCGGAAAACGGGAATAGGTGTGAGAATCTTTCCCAAAGGCGCGTATGCAGGTAGTCGTCTGCTCTGTCCGCCCGCATGGATGATGATTCTCCTGTCATGGAACATCCAGTCGTCGAAGCTCCAGTCTTTCCCCCACTTCTCATGGCATTTGCGCATGAGCCAATTTGTGCCTCCACCCGACCCAAGTTTCTTTCCTACAGGGTCGTTGGTACAGAACCATTCATCGTCAGGCAATCCGGTCATCTCATGGAACACGTTGACCAGGTTTGGTGGTAGGGATAAGAGTTTTTTCATGTTGTCAATTATTTTTACGGTGTACATTGATGGGCATAGCCACGACGATTTGCGTGTAATCAGCTTTGAAAGCATGCGCTTTCACATTGAAGCCCAGTTGCAGTCCTCCCGCCCATGGTGTTGTGTAGCGTAGTCCTATTGTTTCGTAGAAAGGTTGTTCCACTCTTCTTGCGCTATGTCCCATGTGTCGGAAGACATACAGTCCGAAAGAAGCAGCGCAAGAAATCCGCTTATAAAAGGTCTCGTGCTTCAAGCCAAGTCCTATAGACCAAGGAGTGAGGTGCTTATGCAAGTTGGAGAGGTCCTCCAGATAGCGTAAATGTTTGGTATAAGAACCATAGAACACATCGATTCCCGCTCCTGTAGCCCATCGTCTCTCCCAACGCCGCATATAGTCGACACTCAGGGAATAAGCCATAAAAGTCTTGAACTTGTCGGTACGATAGTCGGGGTGGTCGGGGGGAAGTTCAAACTGTGTCAGTACCCAGTCCTCGTACAAAGCCTTCGCGCCCACACCAGCAGTTACGTTCAAGTAATCGTAGTGAAACTCGTCTTCTCCCTGTCCTGCCATCAAAGTCGTTCCATCTTGTGGCAAAAGGTCAGTTGTTCCAAGTTCGTTGTCCTTTCTTTGTGTGACAGCAGGACGGTAAACGAGTCCAATCATGGGGTTGAGGGTGTTGCTGCCTTTGTTCGGTCTGCAGAGGGCTCCATTGCTGTGGTGCTGGAATTCGAATCCTGTACGCAGTCCGAGTTCTGGTGTGATGGAGTATGTGGCGTGCAACCCCAGTCCGCAGTAGATGAGCACATTGGTGCTAATCATCTCATTATCCACATTGTTGCGAGGATTGTACTTCTTGTTGGTAAATCCGAAGCCCATCTGCAGTGAATAGTCGAATTGCCATCTTCGGGGATGTCTGAGCAGAGGTCTGTCGAAAGCGCCATAAACCGTAACGATATTCCCCAGATGCGACATATAATCCACAGGTTCAGCCAAACCGAACTCATAATTGTCAATGTCGCGATGGAAATCCACATTCTGGTAATGATTATAGTTGAGTCCTATGCTGAAAGTGGGATAGTTGTAGGCCTTATCATACGGATTCCCGTCTTGTGGCAGAGGGGTATGCATGATTTGCGCCCCCAGGGTCCATGTGCGGTTATGCTTCACGATTCTCTTTATCTCCTTGTCGCCTTTAGGTACGATACCATAATAGCCATTGAGTGCATATCCCCAGTGCCCCACACTTTTTCTCTCGACAGGGAACGAAATAGTGTCAGGATTGATGGACGGCAATGTATCAGTCAGGTTGATTTGTGTTGATAGGAGAAAGGGAAGTAAGAAATGCATGATAAATTGTAAAATTTGTGCAAAATTAAGGGTAAAAGCAGAGAAAAACAAACTTTGGCTCTAAAATTCGGGATAAAAGGGCAATATAAACAGGTAGAATCATTAAAAGAGAAATCGTGAGCAACTTTTTTACATTCACAAATGTTGAAAAAAAGATGAAGTATGCTATATTTGCACCACCAAGAACCAACTAACCAAACCATTATGAAAAGATTTATAACTATGGCCATATTGATGAGTGCATTTTGGGTAGCCAACGCCCAACGCTTCACTCAGATGCTCAACGAAGAAACAGCGAAGGCACATCTGGAAAACATGAAACGCAAGATAGAGACCCGCAACATCCCTCAGCTGATATCGGCCTTCCAGTCAGAGATGTGGACTGATGGAAAAAATTACTATAGTGGAGGTGAAGATGGAAACAAATACCTGTTGTTCCCCAGTAGTAACACCTACGATTCTGAACCAACAGCATCCTTCGAGTTTCAGGCAAAAGGTTTATCGTTCCAGAACCTCACAGAAAAAGGCACCACAGTCAGGTACCAAGTCGCAGGAATATGGAAGATGCTCGTGTTCTACGACAAGGGCGGCAAACCCTTCAGATTGATGTATGCCATTACCGACAGTCCCTACATATTCGGCAATCCTCCACTCGACTACCAGACTGTGATTAATGGTGTATACAGTCTGAAAGAATGCAATGGTGAAATCTCAGAAAAATACCTCAAGCAGACTCACTTCACCAAGATGGTGTTCGGCGAAAACTGGTATATCCCTAAAGCCGAAAACTACTCCGATGACTACAGAGGCAACGACCCGGGTCCATACGCTCTGCAATCCGAGCCCAATCATTTACTCATGGGTTTCGGCCGTCACAAACGAGTTCCTCTCCCTCCAATTCCCAAACTGGAGATACGGGTCATAGATGGGGAGAAGCAATACTTCGCCAATGGTGAGCGTATTTCAGCAGAACAATACAAAGAATTTGAGCACATCATGGCTCCAGGCTATGGCGGTAATGCCGCAGAAGGCGAGCCAGCCCGTTGGGACGTGGAATTCACCACGGACGGGTTGTCAGTTCACGCCACTCCTACAAAGTACATTCTGTACGAGCCCGACTTCGGCACGGAATTCAGTTTGACTAAGGACTGCAGTTCCTACGGTTTCGACATTCCCGGTCGTTGGGCATACGCTTCGGTCCGTCCACTTACCCGCTACATGCTGTCGTTGCTGCCCAAGGAGGTGTTGGTGCTGATGCGCGGTGAGATTTACGCCCGTCATGGCGACACGTTCAAAAACCCCGAGACGCAGAAGTATTTCGATGCCCAGCCATGGTACAAGAAATCGAACAAGCCAGTGGTGCTGACCGACATCGAGCGTCTTAACGTTGCACTTATCAAAGCCGAGGAAAGCGAGAGACCGTAACGAGAATTGTTCAGGAATTGCTCTGTAAGGCTTAGCCTTTCCAATTCCCATGAATGGGCTAATATGAGTAGAGACGGGGCGCGCCCCGTCTCTACCGTTAAAAGAGTCATTTGATAATAAGTAAATTACTTGTCAGTGCGGAAAGGGACAAGTGGAAGATTGCGGTGATTGACCACATTTCCGATTTGGAAGTTCTTGAAGCAATAGCGCACATTCTTAGGCTGCGGCACGTTTTCAGCGCTGACAAGATATGATTTGTTGCTCTCGTTGAGTCTGGCCTTGGCAGGATAGAACACCCCATCCTCACCAGCCACCTCGAAGCCCTCTACCTCTTTCCATGGGGAGATGCCCTCTTCGGCATACTTGAACCACACCTCGATTTCGTTGCCCTTGAGTTCCATCCTGTCGTACTCAGGTCCGTCACACCAAATTGATTTCATTCCGTATGTGCGATTGAGCGCCATCCAAGCAAAGCGGTATCCCACAAGTCGTTTCTCTGCAGGATGAATCTGCACATCCTCGTAGGGTTTCACCAGGTCGTTAGTGGTGATGCATCCGCTGTTGGGTATGATACGTCCAGCCTCATGCTGCGCCTCACGCAAAAGCGCTCCGCTGAGTCCGTCCTTACCTCCATAGCCTTCCCAGGGCGCTATTTCAGCGAGATAGAAAGGCAGTTCGTCGCCAAGCGGATGTTTCTGGTCTTCAGAAAACTCCTTTCTCCAGACCTCGACCATGGTCTTGAGTCTGGGTGCATAGTCTTTCTCCTTTCCGACATTGGCTTCTCCTTGATACCAGAGGAATCCCTTGACAGTATAGTGGCGCAAAGGGTGGAGCATGCCGTTGTACATGACCAATGGCACCCAGTATTCCCACCATCCGCCTTGGTTCCATCCACTTTCAAGTTCTTTTTCTATGTTCACGTCGGGGTAAGTCCTGAGGATGTTCTCCGGTGTCCATCCTTCCACTCTGGAACCGCCCCAGGCGCAACAGATGATACCCACAGGCACATTCAGGCACCGAGTCATCATTTGAGCGAAGTACCATGATGTGGCGCTCATCCAAGGTGCGGTGTCGGGAGCAGGCACCTGCCATTTTCCTTTCACTGTCTCCTGTGGTTCCTTCATGCCGGTCTTGGGAATGGTGGCCATTCTGATTCGTCCCGCCCATTCAGCAGAAGTGGCTATTTCCTCATTGGAATCCTTGACCGGGCAGTTCCAGAAGCCGTTGAGGGGCATTTCCATATTGGACTGTCCGGAAGTAAACCAGACTTCGCCAATCAGCACGTTTGACAGCGTGATGGCCTCTCCATCGGAAATGGTGATGCTCTGCGGTTGGAAAGAAGCCTTAGGCGTAGGTATAGCCACCAGCCATTCGCCTTTCTTGTCGGCTTTCACCTCATAAGAGGCGCCATCCGCCCAACTGGTTGTCACCTTAACAGTTTTATTGGCAGCAGCTTTTCCCCAGATATTGACATCGGTCTGTTGTTGCAGCACCATATTGTCACCTATGATTTCAGGCAGTTCCACCTTGGCCACCATGCTCATTGCAAGAGCGACAAGGGTGGATGATAATATCAATCGTTTCATTAAAAGGAAGTTTTTATAAAAGTTTCGGCAGACATGAAATGAAGTTAAAAGAGGAGTTAAGCACTTTCGTGCTGATGTGTTCTCGCAGGCTGGCAGCCTGCGTACCCCCGCAGGTTTCAGAAGCGCTCAATCACTTCCAGACACATGCGGCTGTTGTGATAGGGGCATTTCCAGAATCCCGCCTTATCGTCCTTGCGGTTGACACTTCCGCCGGTATCGCAACTCCACCACCATTCGCCACCGTCAAAGTCAATCAGATGGTTCTTGATGTAGTCCCAGCAGTGAGCGGCCTTGTCGAGGGCGCTCTTGTCGCCGAAATATTGGTAGATATTGAGCCATCCGACCACGTTCTCGGCCTGCACCCACCAGTGGAGATTGTCGTCCACATAGCCTGTGTCGAGATTCGCCTCATGAACCATCGAGCCATCGGGCCTCAGGCCTTTCTCCGAAGCCTCGGCCACCATCTGCACGATGGGTTCCACCTTTTCCAGCACCTTTTGGTCGCCTAGCACCAGAGCCGCCTCGTGCAGCAACCATGAGCATTCGATGTCGTGCCCATAACTTTCCAATCTTCCCGCCCCTCTTGTCCAATCGTTCTCGAAGAAGAGGTCAAGATGATGTGTTTCAGGATTGAGTATATGGTCAGTGAAAATGCTGATAAGGTTTCGCAATGCGTTTTCAATTTGATTGATGGTTTCCTGCGGAACTGTGATTTCCACAGGAATCACCGACCCAATATTTGGCACATAATTGCACAATGGCGCAGCCTGGAACTCCTTAAGGCATCTGTAAAGGTTGGTGTAAGGTTCGATGATGTGGAGGTGGGTGTTCTGCGACTTGGGATAGTTGGCGTCGAGTTCAGAGAGCCTCATATCGGTGATTTCTCCCCATTCCCTCGTACAAGCCTCGATGTAGCCGTTGTATTGTTTATCGAGTGAGTGTTCCTCAATGCACTCGTAAAGCGACAAAGCGTAGTCGAGTGCCTCGTGGTCGCCAGTGGCGCGCGCATATTCCGACAGTCCGTAAATCATGAATCCAATGGCATAGAACTGCTTTTTCGTGTCCTTGGGATTACCTTTGCAATCCAGACTCCAGTATGTTCCGCCATACTCATGGTCGATGAAATGCTCGATGATGTAATCCTTGGCGCGAGTAGCCATCTCAAGGTATTCGGGCTTGCGAAGTACACGGTAAGCTGCAGAGAACGCCCATAGGATACGGGCATTAAGGATGCCTCCCTTTTCAGCAGTCTCCACCAGCAGTCCGTCACCGGTCATTTGCCCGTAGAAACCACCGTCCTCGTGGTCGACCATCTTCGACATCCAGAAAGAGAGGATGTTGTTTTGCACAACATCCGTCATCTCTTTCTTCAATGTTTCCACACTGCTCATGTTATTTCTTGATAGGATATTTATGGATGAGGAACAGCATAACCAGGGCAATTGCGGCAGGGAAGAGCGAGAAGAGCGCCCAGGTCATGTTCCTGACCGACTCCATGTTCTCGGGTGCAATGTTCACGACAGTCTCTCCAGCGTCGTTCGTGCCAGAATAGAAACCAGCCAGTCCGAGGAGCAGTGCCACCAGCGAGCCAGAGATAGCAGTTCCGAACTTCTGCGCCATGGTACCAGAGGAGAAAATCAGTCCGGTGGAAGAAGTGCCGTTCTTCTCGGTAGCATAGTCAGCCACATCGGCATACATGGACCAGAGCAGAGGAGAGTAAAGGCCCACACCTATTGAAGTGAGGATGACAATAGCCACCAACAGCCAGATATAGGCGGGATCCATTGGCACGAAATAAAAAGCCACAGAGCACACGATGCAGATAATGGCGGCCACACTGAACGCCTTTCTCTTAGACCCCATCTTCTTAGTGAACGCAGGAGAGAGGCCACCGAAAATCATACAAGTCACTTCGCCGAAAGTCATGAAGACGGTATAATTGATAATCAGTCCACTGACTGTGACATCACCATGCATGCAATATTCCATCAGGTATCCAGCTACGGCATAGCGGAAACCATTAAAGAAATTGGTGCATATTCCCACGAGAGTCAGATAAATCCATGGTTTGTTCTTGAACAAGTCAGCAAAGGGCTTAAAGGAGAATTTCTCAGCTCTGACAGGTTTAAGCCTTTCTTTAGTCATGAGTCCGCATGCGAGCGTCATCGCAGCCGCAATAGCACCGAGAACGGCACCGAGTACAGCATACTGATGTGCGTCAGACCCACCCACCATTTTCTGCAAGTAGGGGAATGACAAGAGAGTGATAAAGCCCATGGCATAAGCACCGACCATGCGGAAAGAGGAGAACTGGTTCTTCTCGTTGTCGTCGTCAGTCATCACGCCAAGTAGCGACCCGTAAGGTACGTTGACAGCTGTATAGACAGCCATCATGAGCAGGTACAGCGTATAGGCATAGATACGCTTGCCCACAATTCCGAAATCAGGAGTATAGAGCAGCAGTGCGAAGACAAGCCCCAAAGGCACAGCGCCAAGGATGAGCCATGGCCGATAGGTACCCCAACGGCTCTGTGTGCGGTCGGCCAAGCTACCCATGAGCGGGTCGGTGACCACATCGAACATACGTGCCACCAGCATGAGTGTCGCTGTATCGGCAACCGTAAGTCCGAAAACATTGGTGAAGAACAGAGGGAAGGCTATCGACATCACTTTCCAAGTGATACCACCAGCAGCCGCGTCGCCAAGCGCGTAACCTATTTTTTCTTTTAACGAAGCCATAATTTTGGATGTTTTTAAAGTGTTTTCATTGTTTCCTTATTCTTATCTATCAGCGCCTTGAGTGTTTCCACAGACTGTGATGTAGTCAGGCCGTCTTCCGGTGTGTTCATGCAATAATCGACAAGCCGTTCAATGGTGGAAGTAGCCACATGGAGGCGTGTGTCGCTCGAGGCATAGTAGATGAACACCTTGCCATCGGGGTCGGCAATCCATCCGTTGGCAAAGAGCACATTGGAGACGTCGCCAACACGTTCCTCGCCTTCAGGTGCCATGAAATAGCCCCCTGGCCGGGCAATCACCCGAGTCGGGTCGTCAAGCGCAGTCATGTACATATACAGCACATAACGCAGTCCGGCGGCGCAGTTGCGCACACCATGCGCTAGATGTAGCCATCCTTGAGGGGTCTTGATGGGGTGTGGTCCCTCACCATTCTTCACCTCCTTGATGGTGTGATAAAGACGTTCCTCAATGATTGTCTCCTCAGTCACTTCAGCGTTAGTGATGTCATCGATGAGCGCCCATCCGATACCTCCACCAGAGCCAGTGTCGATGAAACCGTCTTGTGGACGAGTGTAGAGTGCATACATGCCATTGACGAATTCCGGATGGAGCACCACGTTTCTTTGCTGGCTTCGAGTCTTGAGGTCGGGCAGCCGTTGCCAGTTCTTGAGGTCCTTTGTTCGTGCTATGGCAGCAGTGGCAGTAGCCGCCGACAGGTCGCCAGCAGGTGCATTGTCGTCATGCCTCTCCGCACAGAAGATGCCGTAAATCCATCCGTCCTCATGCTGAGTGAGTCGCATGTCGTAGATGTTTGTTGCCGGAATCACGTCGTCGGGCATCGTGACGGGGTAATCCCAGAATCGGAAGTTGTCGATGCCGTTAGGGCTCTCAGCGACGGCGAAAAACGACTTACGGTCCGCCCCCTCGACTCTCACAACCAGCACATACTTATCCTGCCACTTGATGGCTCCTGCATTAAGGGTGGCATTGACCATGATACGTTGCATGAGAAAGGGATTGTCTTTCTCGTTGAAATCGTATCGCCACTCCAGCGGTGTGTGTTCAGCAGTCAGAATTGGATTGGTGTACTTCTCGTAAATGCCATTGCCCCATTGTAGGGGATGGTTCTTTTTGGTGAGCAAATCCAGATGGTGTTCACGCAAAGCTTTTGCTTTTTCTTGAAAATTACTCATTGTATATCTTTTTTTTACTTTATCGCCAGCGATTCGTATGCTATTGCGAGATATCCTTTAGGAACAAAGTGTTATCAGCCTCATAGAGTTGTCTGAAATCCGTGGCGCACGGAAGTTCTGGAGAGGGTCCGAAATACTCCTTCTTATAATTCCGCCACAAAAGGAAATAGCTGATAGGGTACTGATCCATGATGGGTTTTAAGACACGAGTCCACCAAGTGGAGTCCGTCATGTTCTGCAAACCACATTCGGTCATGGCCATCAGTTTGTTGTTTTTCCCGGCAAAAGCGCTGATGAAATCAAGGTCAGCCTTCAGTGCAGTCTTGAAGTCTTCTTCCGTTCCCCACTGGTATGCATCCTCACCTATAAGCGTCACGCGTTCGTTGCCGGGATATCGCTGCAAGAAGCGTTCTTCATTCCATCCTCCATCAAGGTTAGGCGAGTAACTCCATAGCAGATTAGTGAATCCCCGCTCCTCCACCAGATAATCCTGGAGCATATTCCACAATCCGTGGAACTCCTCATCGGAACAGAGTTTTTGTCCCCACCAGAACCACGACCCATTGTTCTCATGCCATGGCCGGAAAATGACAGGTACGGGTTGTCCGTCGTTTGTCTTCAACGTCCCAATGAAATCCGCCACTCTCTGCATCCATGTCTTAAACTTCTCATGCTGTGAGCCCTCAGGCAGTATGCTTTTGACAACCGTCGTGTCGGACACGTCCCATGCCGTTCCACCCGTCAAAGGATTTCTCGGGTGCCAAGACAGGGTGACGATACCACCGCGCTCATGATGGGCTATCAGTTCATCATGAATCCTTGCAAAGGGAACGCTGTCGAGATTCTTCTCGTCTGCCATTTCTATTCCTCCAAGGTCGAAGCCCATGACAGCGGGATAATCTCCACAGGTTTCCAAGACATCGCTTCTTCCCATCTCAGCACTGTCGCCACTGTAAGTTCCTTCCCAAGTGACGCCATAGAAGGGGTCGTCCTGATGCCCCATCATATAGCCCTTCACCTGCAGGGCGGCCATTCGTTCCCTCAACATCTCCGACTTTGTCAGTTCCTTTTCTTTCTTCGCTGTAGTGCAAGCCGCAACAATGCAGCCAGCCAAAGCCCATATCATAATACTATACTTATTAATCATTATTATGTATGTTAAGTATTAAACAATTATCTTGCGTTTGAAGTAATTCTCCCGAAATTCTTTAGGCGTACATCCTTTTGAGCGTTTGAAGAGCCTATTGAAGTTGGAAAGCGTATTGAATCCGCAGTCATAACTGATTTCCGCCACCGACATGGTGGAATCCACCAGCAAACGAGCCGCTCTCCCCAAACGATGCTCAATGATATAGTCGCTCAGTGTCTTTCCAGTGCGGAGATGGAAGAAACGGCTGAAAGCCACAGGCGTCATTCCCACTAGTTCCGCCACATCATTCAGTCGTATGTTGTCGCGGTAGTGTTCGGAGAGATATCGCTGCACCTTGCTCACTCTCCTGCTCTCCGACTCCAATTCCATACGTGCGAAAGCAGATGATGACAGTTCGTAAGAGTCGTCGCAGAGTGCCAGTTGATGCAGAATCTGCAGGAAAGAGATGAAAGACTGGAAAGAAGGCTCTGCATTGGGCAGTTCCACCAATGCGTTGTAGATTTTGAGTATCGACTTCATGGGGAAAGCCAGCCCCCTCCTCGCCCGTTCTATCATCCGTTTGATAGGGGCGAACTGAGTCTTATTGAGCAAGTCCTGTCCGAGTGTATCCTCTGCGAACTGAATGGTAATCTCATGAATGTTCTGGGATTGGCATTCTGCTTGTTCCCAGACATGCTCGAGTTCTCGTCCTGTAATCAGCACAAGGTCGTACTCTCCGATAGTTTCCACATTATCTCCCACAACTCTTCTCACCCCAGGCGCATGCTCCACGAAATTGAGTTCATACTCCGAGTGGCAATGCATGGGGTAATCGAATTCCTTCTTGTACCGGTCGACAATATAGAAGCAATCACGTTCAGACAAAGGTGTGATTTCGTGAATCACATTGTTGTTTGTGTTGGAATTGCTGTTCATAGCCATACAGGAAACGTGAATTATTCAGCCTCGAGCAAGAGCACTCGGCTAGCGTAATCGTTTTTCTCGCCCCATGGCATGTTGTGCTCCAGAGGCATCTCGAGTCCTTCGGCCATGAGGAACTCCCCGCTGAAAGACTTGCCTTCGAAAGCAAGTGGTGTCTGGTCCACTCGGTTGAGTTCCCTCACCTTGTAATTCTTCGCTGGGTCGAGGCCAGCCATAGGTACGCGTGGCAGTTGCTGTGCCACAAAAGTCTCTGTCTTCCACCAGTAGAAGACAGCTTTCTGCTTATCAGGTTGAACGTACATCATTGACGCGCAGCCCAGTTTGTCGTAAGGCGAGAGCAGTCGGTAGATGTCGCCCTGCTGCACGACAGGACGTATCTCCTTGTACTCGCCAATGGCTTTCCTGCACTGTTGTTTCTCCTTGTCTGTCATGTTTTTGGGCTGGATTTCCATGCCAAGTCTTCCACTCATGGCCACATCGATACGATACTTCAGCGGGATGGTGCGATAAGTCTGGTGGTTGGGTGCAGCACTGATATGCGAAGCCATGGTCACTGCAGGGAAGAAATAGCTGGTCCCCCACTGCATATAGACACGCTGCAAGGCATCGGTGTTGTCGCTTACCCAGAACTCGTCGAACCAAGGAAGGACTCCGTAGTTGGCGCGTCCTCCACCGCTGGCGCAAGCCTGTATGATGAGGTCGGGATACTTGGCCCTAATCCTGTTGCACACTTTCTCGAATCCCCTGTGGTATTCGATATAAAGATGGCTCTGGTTGTCGCGTGTGAGATACTGCGAGCCATGATTCATCACGGGTGCGTTGGCATCCCATTTGATATATGCTATCTCAGGATAGTTGGTCATGAGTGTGTCGACGATGGTGAAAACGATGTCCTGCACTTTCGGGTTTGCGAGGTCGAGCACGACTTGAGTGCCACCACGTCCGAGGCGCGGTTCGCGATTGGTTGGTTTAATGATATATTCGGGATGCTTCTCATAAAGCATGCTGACCGTATTGGCCATCTCCGGTTCAATCCAGATGCCGAATTTCACCCCGTGCTTCTTCGCAGAGTCGAGCAATCCGTTGATGCCGTGCGGCAGTTTCTGTGTGTCGACCAGCCAGTCTCCCAAAGAGGAAGAGTCGTTCTTGCGTGGATACTTTGTACCGAACCATCCATCGTCCATGACGAAAAGCTCACCTCCCATGGATGCGATGTCGGCCATCATCTGGTCCATGCCCTGTTCGTTGATGTCGAAATAGACCCCTTCCCAGCTATTGAGGAGGATGGGTCGCAGTTGGGTGCCATGAGCAATCTTATAACTACGTGCCCAACTGTGGAAACAACGGCTCACGCCACTCAGTCCCTCATTGCTGTATGCGAGAGCCAGGGCAGGAGTGGTGAAAGTCTCACCAGCCTTGAGGTTGTATGCGGAGTTCTCCTCATTGATTCCAGCGAAGAAATGGTGGTAGTTGCTGTCGTCAGTATCGATGCGGAGCTTATAGTTACCGCTGTAACAAAGGGCGGCTCCGATGACCCTTCCTTTGTTTTCCTGTGGTTTGCCATCAAGCGACAGCATCACTTCGGCATGTGAGGTGTGGCTGTTGCGCACTCCATCCTTATTCTGGATGACGAGCATACCATGTTGCAAGGGTTCAGTCTCTACCCTTCCCTCATTGGCCCAAGTGCCATAAAGATGGGACACCCATACCTGTCCATAGCGTATGGGGAGATAAGCAGAAGCGAACTGTGTGAGGCGAACCGTACCCTTTTCCTTGTGGGAATATTCTGCCCATGTCTCGATGATGTCCTTGTCGGGATAAGTGCGGTAGCAAACATTCACATAAAAAGGATACACCTTGTCTTTCATCTTCACGACCTGCACCACTGCATTGCTTTCGTTGCGGGTTTCGGTGCCTTCGACGGCGAGTTCGAGTGTCATGTTGCCATCACTGTGCACCACACTGAGTGCGGTTTCACTCTGAGTCTGCATTCCGTATGCAGGATACGCTTCATGTGTGCGCCTTCCGTCGCTAAAGACCTGTTCGGCGTTGTTGAGACGTTGCCCGTAATAGACAAAACGCAGGGGTTCTCCTTGGCGGGCATCCAGTACCATAGATGTGTTAGCCGTAGACACATTGATGTGCTGCGCCATTGATGGTAGAGCCATCGTAATGGCCACCAATACCATTAAACATATTTTCCTCATATGATTGTTGTTAATTAGGTTTATCATTGATTAAAAGGGGAGTTAAAGGGGGAATAGGGGAGTTAAAAAGGAAGTTAAAAGGGAAGTTAAAAGGGGAGTTAAGCAGTATCGTGCTGGACGATACTCCAGCAATTTAAAGCAATTGTCCCTATCTCATGTGGCGCTTGATGACCTTCAATGTAGTGGTGTCGGAAGCGAATACCGAGTTCAGTCCCTGTTCTTCCTGTGCGGGGTCACCGGTGTACTCGTCGTAGGGTTGCCATCTTAGGTTGGCGGGATTAGCCAATCCTCCCCATCCCCAGAAGTTGCATCCGTTGAGCAATGGGAATTCGTCGCCCATGACAAGCTGAAAGACATAATCGTAGTAACTGTCGCGCGCGTCGGTGGCGGAAGTCTTGCTGAACTGGAATCCGTCTCTTGGATAGCCGAATTCCTCCAGCACAACAGGTTTGCCGATTTGTTCAGCCACCTTATGATGCTCCTGTATGTAGGCGTAAGTGCTGTCCTTGGCTATCTGGAGGTTCTCTGTGACAGTCTCTTTGTTTATCCACGACCAGTTGAAAGGCCAGATGTGTATGCATGTGTAGTCGATGTTGGGGTCGGCATGAATGGTGCGGAAGAGCTCTATATCCTCTTCGCATCCATGTTTGCCTTCCGAGCCAACGCTGACAAGGTGGTTGTGGTCGAGTTGTTTGATAAGTTTTGAAGTTTTAGCCAACCATGCAGCGAACGCGGCCTTGTGGGGCGTCTGGTCGGCGGTGGGGTCGATGCTGAATGCGCGAGGTTCGTTTCCGATTTGCCAAGACATGATAGTGGGGTCGTCCGTGTATTTCACTTTGGTGTATCGGTTGGTGCGTGAGACGATGTTCCTCACATGATTGTAAAAGAGTTGCTGCGCCTTCTCATTGACAGAGAACTGTGCGACAAAGCTCATGAACTTGCCGTATCCGTCAATGCTGGGCGCTGGAGCCTTTCCCGCGCCAGCCCATTCGAGGTACATGCCATATCCCCCACTCCATTCCCAGGAATTGTTGATGTATAGCACGGCTTTCATATCACGCTTAGCCATTTCGTTAAGGAGGTAGTCGAGTCCGTCGAGAATTGTGTCATTATAGACGCCAGGCTCCACTTGTAGTGTGGGTTCCACTTTGGCGGGCACGCCACCTTTTCCGTCACTGCCCACCAATATGCGTAGATTGGTCAGCCCCAAAGCCTTGAGCGTGTCGAGTTCTTCGTTCAGTCTTTGACGGTCGCCCCCTTGTCCTTCAGAACCGAGAATGGCCCCATACCAGAAGTTAGTGCCCACATAATTGTAGGGCTGTCCGTTGAGCACGAGCCTTCCTTCGTCAACTTTCACGAAGTTGTCCTGTTTTGCATCAGTTGACTGATGTGACCACTGGCATGCAGTGAACACCATCAACGCAAAAAGTGTAAATTTGATTTTCATATTGAAGATTTGCCGTTAGATTTTCTGTTGAATGGAATAAAACAGAGCAAATATAAACTATTTGCCGGATGAAACAATGACTTTATTTTGATATTTTCAAATCCAGGTTTATTATTTGGTGTTTTTTGCTAAAATAGTGTCAGTATTGGATATGAGATTGCAGTTTTTGGATTCGTGAGTTATACTTTGACAGATAGGGCAAAATAGACTGACAACAAGTTTTGTATGTGTCAGCATGTGCTTTGGCACATTTTTTGTTATGAAGTTTACTGAATACCAACTCATTAATATAAAAAAAGGAAAGCCCTATGAAGATGATGCTTTTTGTCATACTGATATTGCAGATTGTCATTTTGCTACACCTCCCATACGAAAGATTAACCGCCAATTTTAGAAGGTTGTTCCGCACGAAAAACAGTAAAGACTCCACTGCTCCCGAAAAGAATCCCGCCAAATACCACAACATGCCCAACAAACCCTTGCTAAAGGCAGTGGTGGAAGACATTGGCGGCAAGGTCGAGGAAGAGAAGGAGGACGGTCGCCTCGTAGTGGAATACCATGGAGAGCATTTTCTCATGGACGCCCCAAAGGACTCCAACTTCGTGGTGATGTTCGACACATGGTGGCACGACATCGACCTCATGAACCTTGAGCAGTTCTCCGTCATGCGTGAGGCCATCAACACAGTGAACACTTCTTCCCATTCAGCCGTCATCATGTACTCTGTAGACGAGAATGAGAACCGTGTGGGTGTTCACTGCAAATCAGTGTTCCCCTTCAACTCCTACATCCCTGCCCTGAAATCCTACCTTCAGTACTACTTCTCTGACGTTTTGGCACTCCATCAGACCTACTACCGCGCCACCGAGGAGATACGTCAGCGTCAGACAGAGGGCAAGACATCAGTACAGTCATAGT
>JAFXVU010000168.1 GCA_017534705.1 Bacteroidaceae bacterium | reverse complement strand
GCGTCTGCGCGACCGAGCCACGGATTTGGAGATGCGCATCAACGCCAGTCTGTTCAGCGAGGCGCGCGTGGTGGCATGTACCTTGGTCGGTTCTGCCAACAAGGTGCTGGTTGGACATAAGTTCTCCACCCTCTTCATCGATGAGGCAGCACAAGCCCTTGAGGCTGCTTCGTGGATAGCCCTGCGACGAGCCAACCGCATCGTTCTTGCCGGCGACCACCAACAACTACCTCCCACCATCAAATGTTTCGAAGCGGAGCGACAAGGCCTTGCCGAGACCATGATGGAACGAATCGTGAAGAACGTACCGGAATGTGTGACACTGCTCAAAGTGCAATACCGCATGAACGACACCATCATGCAGTTCTCATCAGACTGGTTCTACGGCGGACAGGTGAAGAGCGCTCCCAACGTGAAGCACCGAGGAATACTCGACCTCGACATCCCCATGGAATGGATCGACACCTCGGAACAGTCCGAACAGTCCGAATGGTCCAACCAATCCGACCAATCCAATCAATCCGACCAATCCAATCAGTCTGACCAATCCAATGAGTCTGACCAGTCACAACAATCCGACAATCCTCCTTTCGAAGAACAAGTCCTGGGGCATACCCACTCCAAAATCAACAAGGCGGAAGCCTTGCTTACCCTCACCACTCTCAAGAACTACATCACCAAAATAGGCAAGGAACGCTTCATCCAAGAGCGCATGGACGTGGGTGTCATCAGCCCCTATAAGGCACAGACACAGTACCTTCGCTCACTCATCAAACACGACGCCATGCTCCGCCCCTTGCGCCGACATATCAGTGTGGATTCCATCGACGGTTTTCAAGGTCAGGAACGCGACATCATCGTCATCAGTTTGGTGCGCTCCAACGAGAGAGGCGACATCGGTTTCCTGTCCGACCTCCGACGTATGAACGTCGCCATCACTCGTGCACGTATGAAACTCATCATCATCGGAAATGCCGAGACTCTTGGTCGCCATAAGTTCTACCGCCAACTGCACGAATACGTCGTGAAACTGCATGACGAGACGATGAGGAATTAAGTCTAATTGCCTAAACATAAGGAAATTCAGTAAGTAAACTGTAAAATAGTAGTTTTTATTTTGTTCTATACTTGATTATTCGTAACTTTGTTTGAGAATAAACAAACAACCACACCCTACCTCTTGCCAAACAGTGTAAAGAAGCAAAACAAGATATAATCATCCAGCCTTTGTCCATCCCTAATGAGACGACCATCAATTCCACTCAGATATCTGCTTCTTTCAGCAGCTTTTTTGTGTTCCGTTCTCTCTTTTTGCGAACCAACGAGAAAAGAACGGCTATACAAAACCCTTGACTCACTATTGGTGGTCCAACCTGAAATCACAAAAGAGAAAGAAGACAAGATTAATTTCGTTCGTGAGTCACTGAAACGTCCCAACATCAGCGATGACAACCGGTATCAAATCTATCAGCGATTGTTCGACGAGTATTTGGCTTTTCGCTTCGATTCTGCCTACAAGTGCATTGAGGAATGTATTGATATACAACAGAAAAAAGGAGATGTCCAACAACTGCAATACTGCCAGTTGCGCTTGTCGCATATCCTTGCTGTGACTGGTTTGTTCAACAAAACGCGGGAACTGTTGGAAGGAATAGACGTGAACTTGCTGAACGACAACAACGTGGCTGAATACTACAATGCCAAGCAAGAGTTTTTCCTCTTCCAATCGGAACAAGCGATTTTCACGCCATATTTCGAGACTTATCTGGACGGCGCCATCCTGTATCGCGAGAAACTGCTCTCACTGAAGAATCTCGACAGATACACAGAAGTCTTCACACGTGCCACTTTCATAGGCGAGAAAGGAGACTTGCAACAAGCCATCCAACTTCTCGAACGCTATCTCCCCGAGGAAAAAGACAGTCGACACTACTCCATCATCACATCCACACTCGCATACCTATACGGAAAAAAAGGTAACACAGAGTCGCAGGAGGAATACCTCATCCTTTCTGCCATCAGCGACGTGAAGAACGCCATACGTGAGAACAACTCCTTGCGTGAACTTGCCGCATTGTTGATGAAACAAGGAAAAACCGACAAAGCCTTCCGCTATCTGCAGGCCAGCAGCGAGGATGCCACTTTCTACGGCACACGACTGAGAAACATGCAGAGCGCACAGTTAGGTCCCAATATCGTCAGCGCTTATAATGAAGTACTCGAGCGGTCACGACGCATCACATGGGCATTGCTCTTTGCCATCTCCCTTGTGGCTTTGTCGCTTGGAATCAGCCGTATCTTCCGTTCCCGACTCATCCGGAAGTTGAAAGAAGCAGACCAGCAAAACAAGGAAATCAACGAGAAGCTCAGCCAAGCCAATGCACAACTATCCACCCTCAACAACAGTCTCAACACCGCCAACGATGAATTAGCACAGTTGGGCCGTGTGAAAGAGGAATATATCGCCCGGCTGTTTGAGGTGGGCAGCACCTTCATCTGCAAGGCCGACGAACGCAACAAAAAACTCAACCGTTTGATTCGCAACCACAAAATAGAGGAATTATATAAGGAAATCAGGGACACGGATTATCTGAACCAAATATCAGAGAATTATCTGAAACAATTCGACTTAGCTTTCCTCAATATATGCCCCAATTTCGTCTGCGAGGTCAACAAGTTGTTGACACCTGACAATCAATTCGAGTTGCGCAAGGACTCACTGACCACCGAACTACGCATTCTCGCCCTTCTACGCCTCGGCATCAACAACAACCAGAAGATTGCTGAGATATTGAACTCTAGCATCACCACCATCTATACCTACCGCTCGAAAATGAAGGCACGAGCCATCAACAAAGACACATTTGAAGCTGATATTGCCTCTATATGACATAGAGAACCCCATGAAAGGATTTTGATTTTATAGTATTAAGTCTTAAATAACATTACTGATAATCAACTGATTACATTTTTATTGATTTAGATTTTTCTTTGACAGTCTTGTATCGTCTGGTTTGCCGCTATACTTTTGCAAGCGAAAACCTCATGCAGGGATGAATTTAGAAATGAAATGTGTTTTTCACGTTCTGTATCGTTGATTCCTTTGCATTGGTATTTCTTCCCTTCAATCAACTTAACGAGAAGATAACGATGAAAAAGGCTTGTGCTAAACGACTGATGACCCTCTGTGCCATTCTGGCACTGGGCATGGCGGTGTGCCAATCGAAACCGCTCAAGGTCAGTTCTCCTGACGGTAAACTGAATGTCGAAGTGGGATTGGAAAACAACCAACCCTTCTACAGTGTGGATTACCAGGGTGAGCGCATCATTTCCAAGTCACATCTGGGCTATATGATGAACGATGGTACGTTGGGCGCCAACTGCAAGATAATTGGCAACTCACGCGACCAGCATGATGAGACATGGAACCAAATCTGGGGGGAGGACGAAACCGTCAGGAATTATTATAACGAACTGTCTGTCAGTTTTCAAGAGAAAACAGGCATCAAGATGAGAATGACGGTGGTCTTCCGTGTGTTCAACGACGGAGTTGGCTTCAGATACATTCTGCCCGACACAAGGCAAGGTAAAGAGTATTGTATTCAGGAAGAATTAACCGAAATCACCTTGGCACACGATGCCAAGGCTTGGTCGATTCCTTCCAACCACACCGAGTACTTCGAAGGCATTTACACCAAAGAACTGCTGAGCCAAAAAGACACCGTCTGCACACCACTCACCATCGAGTATGCCGACAACCTTTTCCTAGCCATCCATGAGGCTGCGCTGGAAGACTATGCCAGCATCAACCTCACCCCACGTACATCTTCTATAGGAGTGAAACTGCTCACAGCCCTCACGCCCTGGCAAAACGGTGTGAAAGTCTATGCGAAAGGAGAATTGAAAAGCCCCTGGCGCACCATCATCTTCGGACAGTGCGCCGGCGACTTGATTACCTCACGCTTGATGCTCAACCTCAATGAACCCTGTAGGATTGACGACACCTCTTGGATAGAGCCTGGACGCTATATCGGCATCTGGTGGAGCATCCACAAGAAAGCCAACACATGGGAGATGGGGCCCAATCACGGCGCCACCACCGAAAACGTGAAGCGCTACATGGACTTCGCAGCCCGCCATGGTTTCAGTGGCGTGTTGGCCGAAGGATGGAACACTGGTTGGGGTGAAGGCGAGAAAGTCAGCTACCTGAAGTGCTATCCCGACTTCAACCTTGAGGAGGTTTGCCGTTACGGACTCGAGAAAGGCGTCCGTTTCATCGGACACACAGAGACCTGGGGCAACTCACGCCTGCTGGAAAGCCAAATGGAGGAAGCCTTCGCCTGGTATGAGCGACTGGGTATACGTGCGGTGAAAACGGGTTATGTAGGGCACCTGTTCGACGGAAAGGAACTGGCAAAGTCGCAATACGGCATCCGACATTACCGAAAGGTGATTGAGACCGCTGCCAAACACCACATTATGATTGACAACCACGAACCTGCCATGCCGACTGGCATACAGAGGACGCTGCCCAACCTGATGACCCAAGAGGGTGTTCGTGGCCAGGAATACAACGCATGGGACGTCAAAGGAGGAAATCCTCCTGCCCACACCGTGACACTGCCTTTCACCCGATGCCTGGCGGGACCCACCGATTTCACGCCTGCCATCTTCAACTTCTCGGAAGTCGTGAAAGGCACTCACCCCCACTCCACCCTCGCCAAGCAACTCGGTGAGTTCGTCATCATCTACAGTCCGTTGCAGATGGCGGCCGATGCCATCGAGAACTACGAAGGACAACCCGC
>JAFXVU010000167.1 GCA_017534705.1 Bacteroidaceae bacterium | reverse complement strand
CCGCTCCCTGTATTTCTTCATGTAAGGGTTGAAGTAGTACGACGAGTCATAGAGCGACCCCACCCATCGGGTCTCGGCGGTCACTTCATCGCCCTTGTCGCGCTCTGGCATGGAAGCGGGCAAGAGGATGCTGTCGTCAAATTTGATTCTGGACGAAAGTGATGGGGTAGCATTGACGTCGTTCTTTGGTCCGTTGTGGCCAACGGCGTTCTGGTTCGTGGCGAATTCCCATTTGCCAGCAAGAGAAATGGTGTCCTGGGCGAATGTCTGCGCCATGAGAAATACCCCCACAAATAAACATAATATTCTTGTTCTCATTTATAGTTCAGTTCGTTAGAAGAAAGGCTCCTAGTATTTAAGTCTATTGTAGCACTTATTTATCATCATAATGGCCATAAGTGGAAAGTATATCTATATGAACTTCTTCATCAAAAACCTCATAAATCAATCGATGTTTTTTTGAAATTGAACGAGACCATTGGCCAGTCCTGTTCCCTCGTAAAGGTTCTGGATGGCCCGTGCCTGTATAAGGGTGAAGAGCGATTTCGTTGAGTAATTTAGTGGCCTTCTTGAAAGATGCGGGCTCATTTTTTTTCAATTTTGCCAACCCTTCTTGGGCTCTTGGAGAAAAAGTTAGGGTGTACATAGTTATAGACTATTAAGCCACGCGTTCATGTCGTCAAGATTTGTGAAAGAAATACCCTCACCACGGTTGATTTGCTCTCTTGCTTCGTCAACCTCGGCAAAAAACTCTTCTTCAGACATTAAGGTTTCATCTTTCTTAGTCCTTTTAGTGGTGTTTTGTGAGGATTCTTGCAACCGTTCAGCCAACCATTTTTTATTACGAGCCGAAAGAGAAAGCCCTTGGATGTAGTTCCATAGATTATTCATTGCTCTGTTTGTCATATTACACTCCTTTCATTATATGTTACTGCAAATATACACAAAAACAATGATTCCATAGCAAGTGAGCAATAAAAAATCGTTTTTATCATAGGCTTTATGCTTCGGATAATGAATAATTTATCCTTTGACATACATGATAATGTTTTTTTATTTATTTTTGCGTAAAATTGCAGATGATGATGAGACTTCTTTTAGCTATTTGTATGTTGCAGGCATGGGTGCTGTGTGCAGATGCGCAGACGCGCCTGGCTTCATGCCTTAATCAGCGCGACTTTCGCCAGCATTGGCAGGTGGAGTCGGAATCTAAGGACTACACCATGCGCTTTCTGGGCGATACGCTCGAATTGATTGCTCCTAAAGGCTTGACACTCTGGCGAAAGGAGAGGATGAATGGTACAGTCGACATTGAGTACGACGCCATGATTGTGGTCAACGACAGCTCCGACCGCCTGAGCGACCTCAACTGCTTCTGGATGGCCACCGACCCGCTGTATCCCGACGACATCATGCGGCGGGCGAAAGAACGTGGCGGTGTGTTCAAGAACTGCTACTCACTCCGTCAGTATTATCTCGGCTATGGAGGCAACTATAACTCCACAACCCGTTTCCGTCGCTACGGCGGCGACCAAGTTCGAAATGGGAAAGTGGTGGGGCAGGACCTGACTCCCGCCATACTCCGTGAATACACCGATGCAGAGCATCTTCTGAAACCTAACCATTGGTATCATATCCGCATCCATAATCAAGGCAACAAAGTGCAGTATGAGATTGACGGTCAGCGGATTGTCGACTTCCGAGACCCGGAGCCGTTGAAACAGGGCTGGTTCGGTTTTCGCACCACCTTGTCGCACGTCAAAATCGCCAACTTCAGCTGTGCCTATGGTTTGCCCTACCAAGACGGAGTACCGCTCCATTGGATAGGCAACACGCCCGTTGCAGACAAAAATGTCAGCTTCGGAGTGCCTTTCCGTCAGGGGGAAATCAAGGATGCATCCGCCCTGGCTCTTGTCGCCGATGGCACCACCTTGATGTCCGACAAATGGCCTACAGCTTTCTGGCCCGACGGTAGCCTGAAATGGGTCGGAATGGCAACCACCGTTCCAGCGGGAACTCAATCTCTGAAAGTTGTCCATGCGAACTCCGGAAAATCAAGGAAATCCGGGAATCTTGCCCTTCCCACCATTGACATTCACGATGGCGGTCAGCATCTCATGGTTTCAACAGGCCCCTTGCAGGCTTTCATCCCCAAGTCAGGCGATGCGCTGGTTGACAGTCTTTGTGTCGATGGACAAACTGTGGGCGAATCCTTGCGGTTGGTCTGCGCCACCGTCTCCGCGCTTTCCCCTCAGGATGATGCGGATGTCGCGCACCGCTACTACCAAAGCAAAGTCAAAGGAGTCAGTGTGGAAAACAGTGGACAAGTCAGGGCTTGTGTCCGCATCGAAGGTACCCATTGCGGCAAAGATGGTCGTGAGTGGTTGCCCTTCATCGTCAGACTGTATTTCTACGCAGGTTCCGACGAGGTGCGGATGGTCCACTCGTTCGTCTTCGACGGCGACGAGCACCATGATTTCATCTCCTCTCTTGGCATCAGAATGGATGTGCCGATGCCGGGCGAGCGCTACAACCGCCATATCGCTTTTTCCGCCGACGGCAGCGTCTGGAGCGAGCCCGTGCAGCCTCTCGTTGGCCGCAGGTTCCTGACCCCCGTCCGTCCCTCAACCACAGAAACAACAGCTCAACCCAATTACCCCTTGTTTCAGAACTATGAGCGCATGCAGCTTCAAGGCCAGACCATCCCTTCATACGCTGACTTCGACACGCAGAGCAGGACGTTGCTCGACAGTTGGGCGGCATGGGACTGCTATCGTCTTTCCCAGCCGAATGCCGATGGCTTCACCATCCGCAAGCGCGCCAACGACCATCGTCCGTGGATAGGCACTGAAGGAGGGCGCCGGGCAGATGGATGTGCTTTTGTGGGCACAACGGAGCAAGGAATAGCCTTGTGGATGAAGGACTTCTGGCAGTCCTGCCCGTCGGGGATTGAAATCTCAGGAGCCACTGCCGACAAGGCTCAACTGACCGCATGGTTGTGGAGCCCTGATGCCGACCCCATGGACTTGCGCCATTACGACGATGTGGCGCATGGGCTCGATGCCAGTTATGAGGATGTGCAGGAAGGACTGAGCACCCCTTATGGTATAGCCCGAACCTCGGAACTGGTCATTCGGCCCACCCACGGTTATCAAGGCAAAGAAGCCTTTGCAGCCTTGGCTCAAGGGTTCAACCAGACGAGTGTGCTGATGCCCGAAGCCCAGTATCTTCACGATGCCGAGGCTTTCGGCATCTGGAGCATGCCCGACAGCAGCAGCACCCTCAGCCGTCAGGTGGAGCGCAAAATCAGCCAGATGTCCGACTACTACAAGCAAGCCATCGACCAGCACCGGTGGTATGGCTTCTGGAACTATGGCGACGTGATGCACGACTACGATGCCGAGCGACATTCATGGAAATATGATGTGGGTGGCTATGCCTGGGACAATACCGAACTCGCCTCCAACATGATGCTCTGGTACAACTTCCTCCGCACCGCCGACTCCGCTCTTTGGACCATGGCTGAGGCGATGACCCGTCACACCTCTGAGGTGGATGTCTATCACCGGGGCGATTATGCCGGTCTTGGCACGCGCCACAACGTCAGCCATTGGGGCTGCGGAGCCAAGGAAGCCCGTATCAGTCAGGCGCTTTGGAACCGTTTCTTCTATTACCTCACCACCGACGAGCGGACAGGCGAACTGATGTCGGAGGTGAAGGATGCCGACCAGTTGCTCTACACGCTCGACCCCATGCGTCTGGCACAGCCGCGTAGCCTTTATCCCTGCACCGCGCCTGCACGCCTTCGCATCGGACCTGACTGGCTGGCCTACGTCGGCAACTGGATGACGGAGTGGGAGAGGCACCGCGACCAGCACTACCGCGACAAGATTCTGGCGGGCATGAACAGCATCGCGGCTCTGCCCCACGGCATTTTCAGCGGACCTAAGGCCTTGGGCTACGACCCCGCCACTGGCGTCATCACCTGTGAGTGCGACACCAGTATGCAGAACACCAATCACCTGCTCACCATCATGGGCGGTTTCGAGATGATGAACGAACTCATCCCAATGGTCAATCATCAGGAATGGAACCGTGTATGGCTCGACCACGCCACCCACTATCGGAGGAAGGCCTTGGAAATCAGTGGCAACCGATTCCGTGTGGCTCGTCTGTCTGCTTATTCCGCTTTCTTGAACCATGATTACGGCAAGGCGATGGAGGCTTGGGACGAACTCGTCTATGGTGGTCGTAGAGGAAGGCGCAGCGAACTGGACGTCGTCACTCACCAGACCAAGGTGCCTGAGACCTTGCACCCTGTTGACGAGATAGAGGGACTCAGCACCAACTATGCCGCCACCTGGACACTCGACGCCATCTATATGCTCGAAGTATTACCCACAGAATGAGATTAATAACTCCCCCTTTAACTCCATTCTTTAACTCCCCTTTTAACTCCCCATTAAATTTATGACTCGAATAAACTTATTGATTCTGACACTATCTGTCTCAGCCGCCTGCTGGATGCCATTATCACTGACGGCACAAACCAAAGTAAACGACTCCACAACGCCCCTGCATGCCCTCCAGCCTGAATACAAGTACGGCTACGGCATACCATCGGCCGACAGTGTGAAAGCCACTATCGACCGAGTGGCGAAGTACCTTGAGGCTGTCACACCGGCACGTCTGACCGACCGGAAGACGGGGCAGTCGGTGGCTGATTACACCAAAATCGACGCCAACACCCATATTGAGCAGGGCGACTTTCGCCTGACGAGTTATGAGTGGGGAGTGACCTATGCCGCCATGCTGACCGCCTACAAGGCCACGGGCGACCGTCGCTACCTCGACTATACAGTCAGTCGGTTGCGTTTCCTTGCTGATGTTTATCCCCATTTCCGGAAGTTGAAACAGCAAGGCAAGTCCATCGACCCCTTGATGGAGAAGGTGGTCGCCCCTGCCGCCCTCGACGATGCAGGTGCGGTCTGCGTGTCGATGATTAAGGCGATGAAAGCCGACCCTACTCTTCCTCTCAACCCGTTGATTGAGAATTATATGGACTATATCCTCCACCATCAGTACCGATTGTCCGATGGCACACTCGCACGTACCCGTCCGCAGTTCAACACGCTTTGGCTCGACGATATGTTCATGGGTATTCCGCCCATCGCCTGGTATGCCACTTACAAGACAGAACGGTCGAGTGAACTGATGAATGAGGCTGTTGGTCAGGTTAAGAAATTTGCTGGCAGAATGTGGGTGGGCGATAAGCACCTTTTCCGCCACGGATGGGTGGAGTCGATGGACCCGCATCCCAGTTTCTTCTGGGGACGCGCCAACGGGTGGGCGTTGCTCACTCTTTGTGAGGTGCTCGACGCTTTGCCTTCCGACCATGCGGCACGTCCGATGGTGATGCGCTATTTCCAGCAGCATCTGCAAGGCCTTCTCGCTTACCAGAGTGGCGATGGTTTCTGGCATCAGTTGCTCGACCGTCCCGACTCTTACGAGGAGACTTCCGCCACCGCCATCTATGTCTATTGCATGGCGCATGCCATCAATCAGGGCTGGATTGACGCCAAGGCTTTCGGACCATCCGCTCTGCTCGGGTGGCATGCTGTGGCCTCGCAGGTCACACAGGGTGGTCAGGTGGCAGGTGTCTGTGTAGGCACCGGCATGGCTTTCGATCCCGCCTTCTATTACTACCGTCCCGTGAATGTCTATGCCGCCCATGGCTATGGTCCCGTCATCCTTGCCGGAGCCGAAGTTATCCGTTTGATTAACAACGGTATTATCAGGATGAACGACAGTGCCGTGCATTTCTACAAGAACGCGCCCAAAAGCACTGCCCCCATCTTTTATGTCGATGAGGAGTAAAACGTCCTATTGGTAGGTTCCTTTGTTTGACCGACCGAATGATGTAATAATTCCTAAAAAGGTAAATTATCCCCATAGATATTACTTATTGTCCCAAAAAAACACTAACTTTGCAGCCTAAAAAGTCATCAGTTGTGGATTTTTCCCGCTGATGACAAGGCTGTTATGGTCTGATCAGACATATTGCAAGCGGTGAAATCATATTCCCTTTCGCTTGAATTTGGGTTAAGTAAAATCAGTAACTTCCTGAATACCATGTTATTAAAATACTTGGTATGAACTAAAGGTATGCTCTGTTCCTTTTATTTGAAACAACAAATAACAAGAAGCGTTGCTAATTGGTTATTTAATTAGAAACAACTAATAACAACTTTAAACAACATTAAATTCCGATATAGATGCCGCCGCAACGCGACGGAACAACAGACCACAACATAAAATTTCTTGCTGCTATCGGAGCGTTGTGATAAGTTGTTTCCCTGATGGCGAAGCCGTCAAAATTTAAATAAAATTGTGTTTAGTTGTGAAATGTTGTTTCCAAATAAAAAGACATAAGCAAGTTCGCGAGATTTAATAAGAAACAACTTATAACAACTTTAAACAACATTATCCAACGGGATATAGAAGCCGCCGCAACGCGACAGAACAACAGACCACAACATACAATTTCTTGCTGCTGTCGGAGCGTTGTGAAGAGTTGTTTCCCTGATGGCGAAGCCGTCAAAAAAGAATTTGTGTTAAGTTGTGAAATGTTGTTTCCAAAATATCCAAGATATAAATCTTATTTTGTTTCCAAAAACAGACAAGATATAAATCTTATGTTGTTTCAGAGAATCATAAAAAGAAAATAATCACATAAAAATTCTATAATTCATGGCAACAAGTAAAAAGTCCACTAAGTCGAATCAGCAGGACGATTTCCTTCGCATACAAGACCTTATAGGTCTGTGCATAGCGAAATGGTACTGGTTCGTTTTGTCGCTCGGCATTGCCTTCTGCATTGCCACCTACAACATTCTCAAGGCCGTGCCTGTTTATCAGCGTTCGGCATCATTGCTCATCAAGGACGACACCAAGAAGAGCAGCACCATTGCCTCCAACTCCAATGCCTTCAGTAACATGGGTATTTTCGCCACCAATACCAATGTGTATAACGAGATTTACTCCATCAAGTCACCGGCATTGATGCTCGAGGTGGTGAAACGGCTCCATCTCGACATGAATTACTATCAAGATGGACGCTGGCATAAAGCAGTCCTTTATGGCAATGTCTTGCCTATTGCTGTCAGTATCGAAGGCCTTGCCGACCATGCCTCATGCTCGTTTAAGGTATCTTTCGACAAGCAAGGCAATGTGGTGATGTCTGACTTTGTTGGCGGCAGTGCCCAAGAAGATAGTCCTTCTTTGAAGACCCAGTTCGATAAGAAAGTCCAGACACCTGTCGGTAACGTTACCATCGCTCGTTCTCCCTACTATGCTGAAGGCAGTGAGGGCGAGATTGAGGTGGTACGTTCCAACATTTATGGAACCACCAGTTCCTGTTTGGGCAAACTCAGTGTAGGACTCACTGATGAGGAAACCACCATCATCAACCTCACCTATACAGATCAATCCACGCAACGTGCTGAGGAAGTGCTGAATACCCTTATCTCGGTGTACAATGAGAATTGGGTGAAGGACAAGAACCAGATAGCCGTCAGCACATCTGAGTTCATCAACGACCGTTTGAACGTGATTGAGCGTGAGTTGGGTAACGTGGATACCGACATCTCCTCCTACAAGAGTGAGCAGCAGGTGCCAGACCTTGGCGCCGCAGCCAATCTCGCTCTACAAGAGTCAAGTGTGGCCAATGCCAATATCACCAACCTCAACAACCAAGTCTATATGGCGAAGTATATCCGCAGTAACTTGCAGAATTCAGCTGCCAACAACAAACTGTTGCCCGCCAATTCTGGTATTGAGAACGCGCAACTTTCAGCCCAGATTGAGGAGTACAACAGTAAGCTGTTGCAACGCAACAGCCTTGTTGCCAACAGTAGTGAAGAGAACCCTTTGGTGCAGGACTACGATGCCACACTCGCTTCCATGCGCCACAACATCGAGTCGTCCATCGACAACCAGATTGCCAGTCTCAATGAGCAAATCCGTGGTCAGCAGGCCATCGGTGGCCGAGCCGTTGCCCAAATGTCGTCCAACCCTAAGCAGGCCAAGTACCTGCTTTCCGTTGAACGTCAGCAGAAGGTGAAGGAAGCCCTGTATATGTTCCTGTTGCAGAAACGTGAGGAAAACGAGTTGTCACAGGCCTTCACAGCCTACAACACCCGCCTCGTGATGCCACCTACAGGTGCCAATGCACCTATTGCTCCTCGCACCCGCAACATCTACCTTATTGCCCTTGCCGCTGGTCTCTTATTGCCAATTGTCCTATTGTTTATTCAGGAGAACATGAACACTAAAGTTCGTGGTCGCAAGGATATCGAGTCGCTCACCGTTCCCATTGTGGGCGAGGTGCCCATGTATGGTCGGAACAAGGAAAAATG
>JAFXVU010000166.1 GCA_017534705.1 Bacteroidaceae bacterium | reverse complement strand
ATTCAATAAAGATGCCGAAGATGTCTTGAATGGCATCTTTATGGCGGTGGAATGTAGCGTTCGCCAACTCTACACCCCCACTCATATCCGTCTCCACCCACTTCTCGTTGATTTCATCGAACGTTATTTTACGTGCTCTACGGATGGTGTTTAATAACCATATATATTCCTTGAACTTGTCTGTCGTTTTCATGATGGTGCCAATTGGTTGTATTTGCAAAGATATCAACATCCTATCTCAAATCGTGATATAAGCGAGAGAAAAATGCAGAAAAACTTGTTTTTTCGTGCTTTTTCCGAGCGTCCAACGATTCACCACAGGTAAATCGTGATATAAGCGAGAGAAAAATGCAGAAAAACTTGTTTTTTCGTGCTTTTTCCGAGCGTCCAACGATTCACCGCAGGTAAAAAACGGTGAACTTGATGATGAGGTTACAAAATTATGGACGTTGATTTGTTCAATTGGAATGTGATGATTAACTTTGCACTTGATATTGGCATCAAGAGTGCTTCAATGCACACCAACCGAGTTTACGTTATGCCACGGTGGTAAGATGATGCGAGTTAAATAGAGTATTAACTAAAAAATAACGACATGCAATACACACGGATTGTTCTTAACGAACCACATGCCTCGATAGAAGGTTTGTATGATAATCAATTGAGTTTTTGGAACATTGATGAACGATTCATTAATGAGATTGTGCTGAAATGGACGGACTGGCACACCGATTTTCTCTTCCATGGTTATAAAAGCGAAGGGATACGAAGTGTACGTTTCCCTTATTCAAGATTCATCGTCGATGCGGAAAGATTGTGGAATGATCCATTGGAGCAATTGGGGCAGGGGATAGTATACCGCAGTTTTGATGGCTACATCCGGACGGTTCCTGAACGGAGTGAACGGATACTTCTTGGTTTATGGCATTGGCATCAACAGAGACTGAGATATCACCTTTGTGAAGGCGCATTGCTTCTCGACTGTCACTCTTTTCCCAGCGAGATGAGTGATGTGGACGTATGCATTGGGTTCAACGAGGACTGGTCTCAACCAGACAAAGAAACAATTGAGATGGCAGTAAATATCTTCGAAGAAAATGGTTATAAGGTGGGCATCAACAATCCCTACAGCAATTCAGAAACTCCAGACTGTCCCTTCCTTTACCAGTCGATGATGCTTGAAGTGAACAAAAAAGCATATCTGGAAACTGGCACCTTATGGCTGAAAAACTCTCTTCACTACCGACGAAACATTCGTGAAGTGATGACGATTCTATTGTCAAAGTTGTCAGTATAATATGTATAATAGAAGATGTCAATGATGTTCAGAGGTCAATACATCGAAGGAAAGGAGACCCCATTGGCCAGACCAATGATCCATGGCTAACGGTATTCATAAAGTTTGATATGCAGGATTTTCCAGTCTCCGACGCTGATGCGGGCATGACGGCCTTGGTGGCTTTGGTCGCCATTATGTCGGCGAAGGAATTGTAGTTGGCCATGTTCGTCAATGGTGACCTCATCGACGGATAGGAGTCCCAAACGAGAACCTGAAAATTGGGATGCTGACGTTGACGAGTTTGTACCCGCCTCTGCAAAACCGTCTTCTCCTAATTTTTTCTGTTGCTCCTGCTGTTTCTCTGTACGAGTTTTGAAGTCGATGACCACACCGCTACCAGCTAACACATAGTCATACTTGACCAAACGAATCATTATGGCACCACCTTCCAACCATGTTGAACCGTCTGTAGCACGGGAATCCCAGGGCAAGGTGAAATAATGACGGCAGGTCATCATCACGCCTTCGTCATCGATGACTCGCTCACGGTCTTCTTGGTCGAAGAGAAATCCCCATGAGTTTTGTGGTCTCAAATGGAAGACTTGAGACAAAAGGGTGTATGCTTGTGTTACAGACGCTGTTTCTTTGGGTGATGCTTGGTCGATGGCGAAAGGTGAGAAACCAAGTGCTTGGTGTTCACCGAATGCATACATGGCACGTACGCCACTGTTCTCACAGCAACGGCTCTCGGGTATGAAAAGGCGGTTCTTCACCTTGCCTCCGATACCCGATGCTCCGTTTTCCTGTGGCCGTAAAGGCATAGCATATTGTGAAGCCCACGACTTGAATCCTGTATCATAGATGTCGGGAGCGAGAATGTCGATGCTGGGAGCGCCCGCCTTCCAAATGTCAGCCAAATGTGCCAAAGGACCGGCCGATGGGTATTCACCAGGTTTACGACCTCGGCTGTTCATTGCGGCGTTCACGTAGAGAGGCATGTCGTGAATTGTCCTTGCAGCTTTTGCCAGATGCTCCACATAGCAAGCATAGTGCCAGGCCATGAATTTTTCATCGGCATAGTTATCGATGCCGAAGACCTCAGCCCAAGTACCTCGTTGCTTGATGCCCAATGCCTTGAGTAATGTCTGTGGCACCTGTTGGCGATAAACTTTCTCTGCCAGTGGTGAGTGGTCGCGCGCCGATTCCAGCATACCGATTTCGTTCTCAATCTGCATCATGATGACCACATCGCGTTGTGGGTCTTTCTCAGCGATATGTTGCATAAGGGCGGAGAAGGCCTTCAAGTCGGCTTGTAGTACGTTGTCGCTGAAACAGGAGGCAATCTCCAAAGGTTTGCCTTCGGCAGTCTTTACTCTTGGAAACCGCTTCACATCGCGCTTGAACCATGCAGGCGCATAGCACGACATGGAGTTCTTCCAAGCCCCAAACCAAAGCGGCACGATTTTCAGACCCAGTTCACGCGCTACGTCGATGGTACGGTCGGTAAGCGCGAAATCCATCTGACCTTCAACGGGTTCCATGAGTTCCCAATAGACGGGCACCAACACCGTGTTCAGCCCTAATTGTTTCATTCGTGGCATCACCTTTTCGATGTCGTCCACCGATGTCGCTGCTGAGTTGCTCAACTCACCGCCAAGGATATGAAAATCCTTAAACTGCGCACTGCTGTTGATTGCCATCAACAGGCTTATTATGAAGGTCATCAATCTTTGCATACACCGTTAATTATTGATAAAAAAAGCGGGAAATCACTGATACTCAATCTTGAGTTTCTCACTTACATCGAAATCCTCATGGAAGCCATCGTCGTATTTGTATACTATTCGCAGGCCACGATATACGGATGGCACCTTCAACGTGTCCAATAGATGCCATTTGGGACATCCGAAATCGAAAGACTCCCTGTCGAGGATGATATAATTCGATACAAAATCGAAACGGTAATAACCGCCACCTATACATTGTTCACCTTGTTTCAGCAAGTCTTTGTGCTGATTGACCATACCTAAACGGAGATAACCCTCCATGGTGATGATGAATTTGGGGTAACTCATTTGATGTTAGGAAAGGTGGATTTACCTCATGTGAATTATAAACCTTTAACCCAAGACTCCATGTCTTCCTTGGAAACTCCGTTCAGCAGTTTGCCATCTTTCCAATTCACGTTTGGATATGCGGCTTTCAAGTCTTCACAGGCTTTATCGATGTCGCTGCCTCCAGATGTGGCGAATGGAATAACCGTCTTGCCGTTGAAATCATATGCTTCCATGAAGGTGTCGACGATGGTGGGAGCGGTGTTCCACCAGATGGGGAAACCGACATAGACCACATCGTAGTTTTGGATGTCATTGAGTTTGTCGGTTATTTCCGGACGGGAGTTTTTGTCTTTCATCTCAATGGAAGAACGTGAAAGCGAGTCTCTCCAGTCGAGGTCGGCATCCGAATACGGTTGGGCAGGTTTGATTTCATGCAAGTCAGCTTCTGCCACCTCAGCCAGTTGTTCTGCGGCAGTTTTGGTCACACCTGATGCCGAGAAATAAGCCACTAATACTTTCTTCATTTCTTTGTTCTCTTTTTTCTGCGCACATGACGCGAGGCATAACGCCATCAATGCCGTGCAAATGAATGCTAATGTTCTCATAAATCATCAAATATTGGTTTGTTGTGGTGTTCATATATGGCAATCCCGATAAACAAGCCTGTCGGGAAATAATATGTTTTTCTTTAAGGGAAAGAAGCAAAATCAGATGCTTTCTATCAGGCACTCGTGCGTCTTGGCATTTTTGTCATAGGTGATGCCAAACAGACTCCGTGAATCACAAGTATGGTCATAGTATGCACACAGCATTTTTGCCGCCATCGACTTGCCGAATCGACGACAACGTGTCACGCAACTGAAGCGTTGCTCTGTGAAGAGTGATTGGTTGACCACTGCAATCAACCCCGACTTATCAATATATTCGCCTCTTCGGAATGACTGGAATCCTGCGTTTCCTATGTTGATGAATGTTCCCATATATTCCTTTACATTATAGACCAAATACAAAGATATAACGATTTCACGAATCCACCAAACTTTTCTCAATAATAGATTTTTATCGTTTTTTCATGGGACATCTAAAAACAGTCTTTTCCCATAAAAATCATGGAAAATGGCAGGTTTTCTAACAGCGACTCTCGCAGTTGATAAAGTTAGTGTATCCTCCGATATCAATTGGAAATAATTGATGCAATACGTTTGGCTAAAGCCATGATGGTGAGCATGGGTGGCAGGCCGAGTGACTGAGGCAGGATGGTAGCATCGGCCACGTATAGATTGTCGGGAAGGAGGGGGGAGTGGAGCGTTTCAGACTCTGTAGCCGTCAAAGGCAACATGCCGCCTGGGTGACCCGCATTGAGCGTGCCAAGAAAGATGTCTTCCTCCTTTGCTCCCATACGCATAAGAATCTCACGGCAGTCTTCAACGCCACGCTTTAGATATTGATGGTCGTTCTCTGTGAGTGTTTTCTTCATTTTATTATGGTGTACATCGCCTTGTTCCACATCGGCTAACTTAATCATCAGGCTCGCCATACTGTCCATCGGTTTGCGCCATTGCTTGTTGAAAAAGAAACTGAGCCAGTCCATATAGGGCGAGATGATGTACTTCTCGCGACGGCTCACGAAAGGCATCAGCAATTGGTGGTCTTGATGGGCTTTCTCCATTGGTGCGGCGACACAAAGCACAGGATCGACAAAAAGTCTTGGCTGGCACTCGATGCCAGATTGTCGTAGGATCTCGGGTGTACCATAGCCGCCAGCCGCTACGATGATGACATCAGCTTCAAAAGTCAGCTGCTGTAGCCCTTTTTTTGCATGTATTCGTTTGGCTTGTCGGTCATCAATGTCGATATGAGTGACTTTGCATCCTGTGATAACCTTTATGCCGTCAAGCAATTCACGTGTGTCCCATTTTGCACCAGTGGGGCAACCTATGGAGCAATGCCCGCACATTTTGCACTGCTTGGGGCGTAGCAACTTCGGCATGGGTTGAGGGTCAAACCCCATCTCTTGCATCACCTCAAAAGTCCGTTTTGTGATGGGCGACCATCGGTTCTGATGGTCTGTGGTGATAGGCAACTCTTGATAGAGTTCATCGAATTCCTTGTCAAGATGGATGCCGATTTTCTTCAGTCCCTCGTCAGCACGCACGGCGTTGCCAGTGGCCAAGGTGGTGGTCCCACCAATGCCTCTGCCGTAGACCATTACCATCTCGGGATGACGGTCGATGCGCATATTTGGTAAAAGCAGTTGGATAAGTCGCTCATCGAAATAAAGACCTGTTTTGCGGAATTTTGCCAACTGTTCCAATGGCAGTGATAAGGGCTTGAATGCCTTGCCTTGTTCCAATACCGTCACGTCGAAACTCTTGGCCAGCATCTTTGCCGCCATAGCACCTCCGGCACCGCTTCCTATTACAATTGCTTTTTTTGTCATTTGTTTGTAGATTGTCTTATTTTGTTGTGAAGGCATAGGTGAATAGGAATTCACTTTGTTGTTTCAGCATCATGAAAAGTGGCCATACAGCATTTGCACCCTTCGGTAATACGCTGTTGAAAAGTCAGTCGTCCTTTACCAGTCAGTCCCCGTATGATGCCATCATCGAGAGCTGATGCTGCCAAACAGATGTCGGGCGTATAGTAATGGCTGAAGAAGCACCGTCGGAAACAGAGTTGTCCAGGGATAGAGCCGTCCAGTTCGATGCCGATGTTACGATATAGGGCAATAGTGAAACGCTCTATGTCTGCCTGCTGTTTCAGGAAGAACACGCTGCGGAGCAACCTTCCCATCTTGTAGGCCTCTTTGTTCATTCGCTGCAGCAACTGCTCATTCATGTTGTCTTGCAAGTGGTCGCGGGTGTATTCGGCATAGACGTGCAATGCTTTGTCGTTCGGAAGCGTCCAGATGCGTTTGGAAGGCTTTCCGAAGGCGCGTGCCGTGAGGTTCATCAGTTGCTGAAGTTCTATGCGGCGAAATAGGGTGTTATTGACCAGCATACATTTCATTGATTTCTCGGTTGTAATGTGCTATGACAACGTTGCGCTTTACTTTTAGGTTGGGTGTCAGTTCACCGTTTTGAATACTCAGTGGTGTTTCAATGATGCACCACCGCTTCACCTGTTCAGGGTGGGAGAGAGATTGGTTCATCCGTTCGATGTCTTGTTCAAGGGTATCTGTCTGCCCCACAGTCCAGAGCAAGGCGGTGCAGTATGGTCGTTGTTCGCCTACCAGTAGTGCTTGTTGAATGCAAGGGATGGCCATCAATCGTTGTTCTATCTTCGTGCAGTTGATGTTTTTACCGTATGATGTGATGAGTATGTCCTTTTTTCGTCCTCCGATATAGACGTGTCCATCACTGCTGATACTGCCTAAGTCGCCGGTGTGGAGTTCACCGTTCTGAAAGGTGTCGCTTTCTAATTGATAATATCCCAATGCCACTTGAGGTCCACGTACAATCAGTTCACCATCAGGATTGACGGTGACAGTGGTGTCAGGCAGTGGTGTACCGATGCTGGGTATGACATTGTCGCCCATGCGGTTGAGGGTAATCAGAGGCGCTTCGGTTTGGCCATAAGCGTTATGTATCTCTATGCCCATGGCGCGGAAACGCAGTAATAGTTCTTCGCTGATGGGCGCTGAGCCGACGAGCAGTTGGGCGCATTGGTCAAGTCCAGCCTTGCGCAGTACGATGCTGCGTAGCAATTTCCCTGTCATCCGCTTCATCAGTCCTTCTTTCATTGCAAGGTATTTGGCGCCCAATGGGTTCTGTTCTATCAGCTCCCACAATTTCTCATAAAAACGTGGTACGGAGAAGAACACGGTGGGACGGACTTTCGGCAGTGCCTGAGTCAGCATACGGAAGTCGTTCAGGTAGTAAACCTTGGCATTGCAGAGCATGCAATAGGGGGCATAGGAAGCCAGGATGCCTTCCACGACGTGGCTCATTGGCAGGAACGACAGATAGCGCATCTCGCTGTTGCGGTCATGCCAAGAAAGCAGGTTAGTGAGCACCTCGCCCATCCATTTCAGTTGGCTGAAACTGAACATCACGCCTTTTGGTTCGCCGGTCGTGCCAGAGGTGTAGCGAATAGTGGCGAGATCATTAGGGGAACAGATAACGTGATTCGGTCTTTCTTCCAAGCCATGGACTTGCACATTTGATTTGTCGCCAAGTGGTCCAAAGGGAATAATTGTCACATCGGCAGGGATCTTGGCCAAGTTCTGTTTGACGCGCTCATCTCCCACAAAAAACCAGCGTGCACCGCTCTTTTGCAGTAGTAAGGCAATCTCATCTGCTGGGGTTGTGTAGTAGATGGGCACACTGACTGCTCCTTTCAGTCCGATGGCATTGTCGATGGCCGCGTGTTCGGTGCAGTTGACACCAGAGAGAGCCACCTTGTCGCCTGGTTGTACACCGAGTGCTGTCAGACGGTTGACAAAGTGGTTGACGAGTTGGTTCATCTCCTGACCTGTCACTTGTTCCGTGCCTTGTGTGGTGATATTATAATAAGTGATGGGGTAGTGACGGCTCTCGCGACGGATGACGGCTTGCTCGAAGATGGACTTGTCCGACAAGCGCATGAAGTTGTGGCGGCAAGCAAAGTCAAGCATTGTGGGCAGAAAACTGCGCCAGTCAAGGTGGTAGCAGCCCGTCAGTTCATCTGTGTGGGTACGGTCAAATTCGTGGTCGTCGAAAAAATATGGCATCAAGGCCATGAGATTCGACATGAGGTTGCGGTGTTTAGCTTCCTTGCCTGCATTGTATCGTCTGCCAAGTGTACGTAAGAGTGTCGCAGGAATGTATATGGGTTTGGGAATGTTGATTTGCAAGTGTTCCTTAGCCCATGCTCTGACTTCGTTGACCAGTTCACAAGCCTGTGGCAGATGCTCTTTGGGTGCTGTTAAGTGGAATGTCTTTCCTTCAGCCTTTTGATGGAATGTCAGCGACACCACCTCTCGGGCCACTTCGTCAGCAGGCATGATGTTGACCGTCTGCGTTCGGCTGACAGGCAAGCATTTCAGTCGGCCTTGCAGCATTAGTTTCAGCACATAATAGACCGTGTTGAAGTTTCGAGTTCGTCCAGTCTGGCTGTTGCCGACAATCATGCCTGGACGGCAAATGGTAAAGGGTAATGATGTGGAAATGACCACACGTTCCGCCTCAGCCTTGCTCTCTTCGTAGAGACTGGAGAAATGTTGTGGAAGAGGTTCGTCCGCCAGAATCAATCCCCTGTGTGTGCCTGCCACATAAGCTGTTGAGATATGGGTGAAGCGTTGCAGTTGCGGCATCTTTTCGGCTAACTGAACCACATACCGTGTGCCCTCGACGTTCATGCGCCAGAGTTCGTCCTTCGATTTCTGGATGCCCGTCTCAGCGGCACTGTGAATCAAGTGGGTTGTCTCTGTGATAACACTCTCATATTGCGTTTCATTCATAGCCAGACCTTCCTGAGTGATGTCACCCACCACAGGGAGAACCCGATGCCCGATGGCAGCAGATAGGATTGGGTCTTCCCACCAAAGTGCTTGTAGACGATGAATGGCATCAGCCGTTGACGCCGCCCTCACCAGAACCCGGATAGTGCATTCGGTGGTTGAGAGCAGTTGTTGCACGACCTCTGTGCCCAACACGCCTGTGGCGCCTGTTAAGAAAACTGTTCTTTCAGCCATGATACAAAGAATTGACTCATCTCTTTTACTCTGTTCTCGTTGATTGCCTGATGCTTCCTGATTGTTTCAGAAATTTCCTTTCGATGACAATCGGCCAGTTGGAGAGAAGTAGTAATGCGGTTTCCCAAGTCGGTGTCTTCTACATGATGAAGATAATTGTCGGCAAGTTCAGCCTCATGGACGACGCCGTCGAGTCGTCCGTCCATCGAGACCGCCACGTAGGGTATGGCTCGCTCCATACTGAGAACGGCAGCGTGATAACGCGATGTCACCAACATGGAGAGCTGTCGTAGCAAACCTGTCATCTGGAATACATTGTGGTTCTTCGAGTGGTATATCTGATATGGTCCTTCCAACAGTTGTGCAAAACGTTTACAGGCTTCCTCATCGAGTTTCTCCATACCCAGAATGACTACGAAGGCATCATGCTCCTTTTGATATCGGTTGATAGCCTGAGCAATTTCAGTTAGGTAATGCTGAAATTTCTCTCTTCTTTCCTCGCTGTCGCTGAAGAAGTAAAACTTGTCGTACTGCAGGGTATGATGACCAGTCAGCACACCCTTTGTCCAACGCCATAGAGAAGGGCAGACGGGCCACCAGAAAGGATTGACAACAGCTACACCCAACAATGGCTTTTTACCGTCCCATCCATCTGCCTTGAGTTGGTTTCTCGCCCAGTTTTCGCCTTCTTCTGTCAAGAATGGCCATGCAGTATCGGTTCCTACGTGGCCTTTCAGTCCCAGTGTTTTCAGGTTTTTCAATGAAGCCTCCGTACGTACAATGAAATAGGTGTCACGACAAAGGTCGTGGCTCAGTTTTGCCAGCCAGCCATCCAAATGACCTATCTCTGAACCGTAGGCGATGCAGGGTTTTCCTTGTCGCCGCATAATGCCCGCAGCCTGACAGTAGAACACGGAAAGAGCCTTGGCGAAGGTAGTGGTCAGGGTGGAACCCTCACACAATATGGCGACATGGTGCTGCGAGGTTGCTCGCAGCAGTGACCAGAAGAACATGGTGGTGAATGTCCATTGATGCACGTGGCTTGGGAAATATCCCTTGACGTTGTCGTCATCGAGTGTCATCACCGTCAAATCCACATTCTCTGTTCCTAAAGCGTCATTGAGTTGCTTGACTAAAGCTACCACACGCGCATCGGCACCTGTATTCCTGGCGCCATTGTAGCCTGCGAGCAGTATCTTCAGTTTCTTACCCTCGCTCCATTCGTCGTAGCGACAAAGCCCCAAACGGGATAGCGGTTTTGCAAATCCCGAAAGCCAAACAATGAATCTGACGATGTATGAAAGTAGTCTGTCCAATTATAAAATGCGTTTTTTCTTGTATGATGTCAATGGGGTCATCCCATTACCACATCGAGTACCATCATCAATACAAATCCAATGGCAAAGCCAATAGTGCTGAGATTAGAATGTTTTCCCTCGCTGGCTTCAGGGATGAGTTCTTCTACTACAACATAAAACATGGCACCGGCGGCAAAGGAGAGCATATAAGGCAAAACGGGAGTCATTAGTGAGGCCAACAGCACAATGGCCAAACCTCCTATAGGCTCCACTGTTCCACTTAGGCTGCCGATGAAAAAAGAACGCCACTTTCCGTTTCCTGCAGCCCGCATAGGCATAGAGATGATGGCTCCTTCAGGTACATTCTGGATGGCGATGCCGATGGATACAGCCAGGGCTCCGGCTAAAGACAAACCTGCAGCTCCATTCTCAGCACCAGCGAATACCACTCCGACGGCCATGCCCTCTGGCAGATTGTGGATGGTGACGGCCAGCGCAAGCATTGCTGTTCGCGACAAATGGGAACGTGGACCTTCAGGTTTGTCTGTGCCTAAGTGAAGATGGGGTGTCAGTTCGTCGAGTAGAAGCAGGAAACCGATACCCAACAAAAATCCCATGGCTGCAGGAAGTACCGACCACTCACCCTTGTCGACCTCCATCTCCATTGCAGGTATGAGCAGCGACCATACAGAAGCCGCCACCATCACTCCGGAGGCAAAGCCTAACAATGCTTTTTGGAGCCGGGGCGACATCTCGTCCTTCATCAGAAAGACAAAAGCCGCCCCGAGCATTGTTCCTAATAGAGGGATGAGTAGTCCGAAAAGCAGTGCCATGGGTTATTGGGCTGGAGCCCACTTGCAACGGACGGGCGATACAATCGCACCCTCTTTCTTCAATTCGGCGAAAGCCTTGTCAACTTCCTTACGGTCAGCACCCAGTGCCTTTGTCACGTCGCCAGCCGAGACGGGTTTGCCTGCCTCGCGCATAGCCTGTAATACTTTCTCTTTCATATTCTTATCACTGATTTTTAGAATGGTAAAGTTATCTATCTGTTGATTTTTATAAAATCATGGACGTTTTAGTGGTAAAACGTTTCAAGTTGTAAAGTTATAACAATTTCGTGAATAAACTGTTGTCTGAAATAAGAAAAAAAATGTCTGAAACGAAACAGCAATTCTTTTTTACTAATGAGACTCAATCTGTACTTTCTTTTGTCCAAGTCATTTTGATGTGTGGGATGCCATCAAGCATGAACGGTTCTGATGACTGTTTGAAACCGACACTTTCATAGAATCCCTTTGCATACTCTTGTGCCTCTATGTCTATTTGTGTTGCCCGGAAATGCTCTTTTGCGGCCTCGATGGCATGAAGCATGATTTGCTTGCCATACCCTTTGCCTCGTTCTGTGGTGATAACTCTACCGATGGAGATTTCATTCATGTGTGTGTCGGCTGGGCAGACACGAGCCAAGGCGATGATTTTGTCGGCCATGGTCAACCACAGGTGATAGGACTTCTGGTCGTCTCCATCCATATCCTGATATACACAGTTCTGTTCCACCACGAACACCTCGCTACGAATCCTCAATAGTTCGTATAACTCATCAAGGGTCAGTTCGCTGAACCATTTCCTGTGTAAAACCAATTTGGGTATGTATTTATTTCTGATTGCTTTAGGCAGTTTCGACGCTACGAGTTGATAAGATTCCCTAATCCATTCCTTCACTTGCGTCTCTTCCAGTTGTTCGTAATACACGTCACTCCAATGCTTCTTGTTCCAATGATAAGCAGGTTTCACTGTGGGGAATAGTTCCCGCAATTCTTCATTTCTCTCTGGTGATAATTTCAGTGCCATTCTTAGGGCGGAGTCTTCTGGGTCGTGTTCGTCACCACCTAAGTTGAGGCAAAGGAAAATCTTTCCTTCCAATCGGAAGGTGATGAGGTCGTCGCCGAAAGGTTGGTCTTCGGTAACGCCATTGAGCGACAATGTGTATTCTCGTACTTGTTCGATGTTCATACCTTTTTTCTATTGTCTCTTATTGAGATATTAGTTTGAACTCATGTTTAATTTTGCACAAAATTCCATAAAAAACTTGACATACGCAAGAAAAGCCTTATAAAAACATGCTCGCTTCTTTGTATTGGTGCATGTTCCGATTCCACCCTTTGCATTCGCATTCGTGTTCTTCAATTCATCATCGGACTTGGCCTCTTCTGGTCTTAGCTTCGTTTTTCTGTCATACGAGTGTTTTTCTTATATGATATGTATTGTTGATTCGGGGATTTTTCCTAAATTTGCAATACACTTGATAAACTTTGGAAATATGATGAAAAACAAGTTGATAGTGTGCCTATTCAAACGATAACTAACAACAACACATTTATTAACGAGATGAAAGAAGATGGAATTTTGCGCGTCGGTATTGTCGGCGCAGGATGGATTGCCGAAAAGGCAGCTATTACACTGAATGGATTACAAGAGTGCGAAGCATACGCCATCGCCTCGAGGTCATTAGAAAAAGCCGAGGCTTTTGCCCGACAGTGGGACATGAAAAAGGCATACGGTTCCTATAGCGAATTGATTGCTGATGCAGATGTGGACTTGGTCTATGTAGCCACGCCCCATTCCCACCATTTTGATGTCACACGAGAGGCTCTGCAGGCAGGTAAACCATGCTTGGTGGAGAAGGCCTTTATGGCTAATCACCGTGAATCGGCAGAGATTGTTGAACTGGCTCACGAGAAGAAAGTGTTTTTGGCCGAAGCCATTTGGACACGTTATCAACCAGCCGTTACCATTGTCCGTGACCTCATCAGCAGCGGACGAATCGGCACTCCCCGCCTTGTCACCGCCACTTTGGGTTATTCGATGGGCGACAAACCACGCATCATGCGTCCCGACCTCTGTGGTGGTGCTTTGCTCGACCTCGGAGTCTATGCCCTCAATTTCGTGCGGATGTTCTTCTCGGCCGATATCCTCAGTATAGAGAGCCAGTGTGTGAAGAGCAAGACAGGTATGGACCTGACGAATGCCATAAGTCTCGTCTTGGCCGACGGCGTACTGTGCAACCTTCAGTCGAGCGCTTCATGTGTTGGCGACAACATCGGTGTCATTGCTGGTACAGAGGGTAATCTTATTATCGACAACATCAACAATCCTCAGAAAATCACTGTGAATGGTCCCGACCGCACATATGTGGAAACCATTCATGTACCCCAGCAGATTACAGGCTACGAATACCAGTTCGTGGCATGTCGAAAAGCCTTGCTGGAAGGTCTCTTGGAACCTTGTGAGATGCCCCATCAAGAAACCCTCTATATCATGGAGCTCATGGACGGTCTCCGACAGAAATGGGGTGTGCGCTATCCAATGGATGACTAATCGACTAAAAGACTACGACTATGAAAATATTAATGATAGGTGGAACTGGTACCATCAGCAGTGCCATCACAAGACAACTCGTGGCTGGTGGTCATGAACTCTGGTTGATTAACCGTGGTAACCGAAACGGGGACATACCTCAAGAAGTTCGTTTGGTAAATGGAGATATCAACGACCATACAGACGAAGTAGTCGCAAAACTCGGAGACGAGACGTTCGATGCCGTGTGTGAGTTTATAGGATTCGTTCCCGAACAGGTGGCAAGAGACATCAAAATCTTCTCAGGACGTACGAAGCAGTATGTCTTTATCAGTTCAGCTTCTGCCTATAACAAACCCGTTCGTCAATATGTCATCACAGAGGGGACAACGCTCGCCAACCCACATTGGGAGTATTCGCGCAATAAGATTGCGTGTGAGGAATTGCTCATGAAAGCCTATAGAGAGGATGGCTTTCCTGTGACTATTGTTCGTCCGAGCCATACTTACTGTGAACGGGGTGTACCCCTCAGCGTTCATGGGCTAAAAGGCAGTTGGCAAGTGCTGAAGCGAATGATGGAGGGTAAGCCAGTCATTGTTCACGGCGACGGCAGTTCCCTTTGGACCCTCACATGGAACGAGGACTTCGCACGGGGATTCATCGGATTGTTAGGCAACCCTCAAGCCATCGGCGAGTCATTCCAGATTATGTCAGACGAGTCGCTGACCTGGAATCAGATTTACCAGACTGTAGCAGATGCCCTCGGTGTGCCTTTTAAACCTTATTATGTTGCCTCCGATTTCCTTGCTGCAGTTGCACCTGCAGCCTATGATTTTGAAGGCAACCTCTTAGGCGACAAGGCTGCTACAGTAGTCTTCGATTGCTCCAAGTTGAAGAGGGTCGTCCCCGGTTTCTGCGCTACCACTCGTTTCGACCAGGGGGTACGCTATGCCTTAGCTTATCTTAGAAATCATCCAGAAGCACAAATAGAGGATTCAGAGTTCGATACATGGTGCGACCAGGTGATTGAGGCAATGGAGAAAACAAGAAAACTATTCTAACAGCAAGGATAAAACGATGTAGAAGCGTTCCTATCAGTGCTGAAGGTTGTCATTACAGAAAAAATAACTATCAACAATATGAAAGATTTTAATTACTATGCGCCGACGGAAGTTGTGTTCGGCGAACATTCAGAGGAGCAGGTTGCTTGTCTGGTGAAGAAATATGGCGGTACAAAGGTGTTGGTTCACTATGGCGGACAGAGTGCTGTTCGTTCAGGTCTGCTCGACAAAATCTGCAAACTGCTCACTGAGGGTGGTGTGGCTTATGTGACGCTTGGCGGTGTAGTGCCCAATCCGAGATTGTCTCTTGCGAAGAAGGGTATCGAACTCAGCCGTAGCGAAGGCGTTGATTTCATCCTTGCAGTGGGTGGTGGCAGTGTGATTGACTCAGCCAAGTGCATTGCTTATGGTGTTTGCTATGAGGGTGATGTCTGGGATTTCTATCTTGGCAAGGCTTCGCCCAAGTGCATGTTGCCAGTTGCCGCAGTGCTGACTATCCCTGCTGCAGGAAGTGAGATGAGCGAGGCAAGTGTCATCACTAATGAGGACGGTGATGTGAAGTTGGGCTATTCCAGTAACATGTCGCGTCCCAAGTTTGCCATTATGAATCCGCGTCGCACCTTTACGCTGCCTCCTTATCAGACAGCCGCTGGCGTGACCGATATGATGATGCACACTATGGAGCGTTATTTCACCATTGACGATGACATGGACTTGACGACCGACTTGGCAGAAGCCTTATTGCGCAGGATGAAGACAGCCGTTTTCGACGTACTGAAAAACCCCGAGGACTATCGCCAGCGTGCTCAGATTATGTGGGGCGGTAGTATAGCTCACAATGGACTGACGGGATGTGGCGTAAGCGACGACTGGGCCACTCATCAGTTGGAACACGAATTGAGTGGCATGTTCGATGTCACTCACGGAGCCGGTCTGGCAGCTATCTGGCCTAGCTGGGCGCGTTATGTGATGCATCAGAACCTGCGTCGCTTTGTGCGTTTCGCCGTCAATGTGATGGATGTGCCCAATGATTTCACCGACCCTGAAAGTACCGCTTTGAAAGGCATTGAGGCCATGGAGCGTTTCTATCATGCCATCGGTATGCCCACGAACATCCGTGAGCTCATCGGACGTGAAATCACCGAAGATGAAATCCGTGAGATGACTCGCAAGTGCAGTCGTGACTTCACAGCCACCTGCGGTTGTCTGAAGGTGTTGAAAGCCGAGGACATGGAGGCGATATACAAAATGGCAAAGGGATGACTTTGCTCCTTGTCAATGATTCCATCAATCATAGACGATGTTGTTCATACATAAACATCAATCAGTGATTTGTGCGCTGTTCGTCGCCTTCAACATGGCGACGAGCGCACTTGCTGTTGAGCCTGCTGACTCTGCCCGTGCACGACTTCAGACCAATCAAAGCCGATTGACTTTGAGCGCTGATTTGACAGCACGGCCCGGTGGCGACTACCATATCACAAAAGACGATAAGACGGTGGAACAAGGTTCTACGGACGCTTTTACAAAAGCAAGTCTTGGGGTGAGTTATCACATCTATTCGAAAGGTTTCTCCAGACTGACAGCCTCCCTTCGCTACAACCATCTGCACCAACATTTCAATAGCGATAACCGCCTGATGGATTATGGATTCACTTCGTCTGCTCATCATCAGTTTGCTGGCAATATCATGGGTATGACGTATTTGAGATTATGGGGCAAGCCACTCATGGTCATGGGAACGGTAGGCTGCGACTTCTGTCAGTACGGTTACGAGCGTTGGTCGGCTATAGGTACAGCCATGCTGATGTTGAAACAAACACGCCAGACACAATTTGGAGTCGGATTGATTGGATTGGTGAACACCTTCTCCAAGATTCCTGTTTTTCCGATGATTACCTATCGTCATACTTTCAACCCGCAATGGACGCTCAACCTCACATTGCCAAAGTTTCAGATGGAGTATCATCCGTCGGACAAAGACATGATTTCGCTCGGCGCAGGTATCGATGCCGATAGCTACTATATCCGCCCAGGTGTTGATGAACTGCCAGACCATGTACGTTATAGCCGAAGCAACATCAATGTGGGTCCCACTTACGAGCATCGGTTCGCTTGTGGTCTTACCTTCTCTGCTGAAGCCGGTGTGCAGTTGGTCATGACCAACCGCATTTACCGTCACGACAGCAGCCGTGAATTGGCCACCATGCATGAAAAGGCCGCTCCTTTCTGCCATATATCACTACAACAGCGTTTTTAGTTGTCTTTTCTGAATAATCAAAACTTGATGACCCTTTATGAAAATAGTAATTCTTGATGGCTATACAGCCAATCCAGGCGACCTCTCGTGGGAGGCACTGAAGAGCATCGGAGAATTGACAGTGTATGACCGCACCCGCCCTGAAGAGACCGTGGAACGGGCTAAAGATGCTGATGTCGTGTTGACGAACAAGGTCTGTCTTTGGAGGCAGGAAATAGAACAGCTGCCCAAGTTGAGATATATCGGTGTGCTGGCGACTGGCTACAATGTGGTCGATATAGATGCAGCCCGTGAGCATGGTGTCATCGTCACCAATGTACCCGCCTACAGCACGGAGAGTGTGGCCCAGATGGTGTTTGCCCACCTCCTTACCGTCACCAACCGTACAGAACATTATGCCATCAAGAACAGGACAATCAGCGAGGGTGGAGAAACGAAGCCCAATGGGATGGGGGAGTGGACGGCCAGTCCAGACTTCTGTTATTGGGACACACCCTTGACGGAGTTGGCCGACAAGACTTTCGGTATCGTAGGACTTGGCAATATCGGTAGACGTGTCGCCGACATTGCACAGGCTTTCGGCATGAAGGTTGTGGCCTATACCAGCAAGGCGGCCGACCAATTGCCAGCAGGTATCGGAAAAAGGTCGATGGACGAACTGCTGAAAGAGAGTGACGTGGTGAGCCTGCATTGTCCGTTGACAACAGGCACCCGCCATCTCATCAACCAACAGACACTCCAATTGATGAAGCCAACAGCCATCCTCATCAATACGGGGCGTGGTCCGTTAGTGAATGATTATGATGTGGCTTGCGCACTGAATGAAAATCGTTTGAGGGCCTTTTGCGCCGATGTGTTAACAGAGGAACCTCCACGCGCCGACAACCCTTTACTGTCGTGCGCGAACGCGTTTTTCACGCCTCATATAGCATGGGCCACCAAGGAAGCAAGGACTCGCCTGGTCAATGTGGCAATCAATAACGTCAAGGCTTTTGCTACAGGCAACCCTATAAACGTAGTCAATTGAATACGAATACGCTGTTTTAGGGGT
>JAFXVU010000165.1 GCA_017534705.1 Bacteroidaceae bacterium | reverse complement strand
CTCCTGCATGGTGTGCTTGAGGACACCCCTGTCGAGACGCTGATTGCACAGGAAGGCAAGTCCATCTATGTGCTGAGCCGTGGTATCAAGGAATATATCGGTTTCAAGAGGGTGGTCGCCAATGGTGCAGTGACAACCATTCCTGCCAACAAGGCTTACCTGCCTTTCAGCAATGCGAGCCAGGTCAATTTCTTCAATGTTTACAGCGACACTACCACTGACATCAATCAATTGAATATGTCCTTCCAAAAGGATTCTGACGAAATCTACGACTTGACTGGACGTAAGGTGACTGCTCCTCAAAAAGGTATATATATCGTCAACGGGAAGAAAGTATTGTACAAATAGCAATTCTGACTGCTATTGTCTAGATGTTGAGACGGTGGTTTTGCGTTTTGAGCAGAACCACCGTCTCAAGTTATATCGTCTTCTAAGCATCGTCATTTATCGGGTTATTTTCCCATACTTGAAACAAATAATCATTTAAATCTGCTATTATTCGCAGAAAAGTGATATATTTGCCGAATTAAAAGGAGAAAACTAACATTAACTAACTACACTTTCTCGAATGATTTAACTATTTGATTCAATAACTAACTAAATAAAATCCTTATGAATTTAAACTACATCCCGATTGGCTGTCAACGATTCATTCGTTGTACCAGCAAATTAATTCTGACAACACTGTGCCTGCTATTTTCTCTCAGTGTGATGTCGAACCCTATCACCAGGGAACAAGCACGACAGAAGGCAGAACAATTCCTGAAAAACCGTAAGGGCAATTTCGTGTTGTCTCCAGTGACCAACAAACTGAAACTGGCTCCAGGGCAGGAAACTACATCCTCAGACAATGTGCAATACTATGCGTTCAACAGAGGTTTCAACCAAGGCTATGTCTTGGTGGCTGCCGACGACCAAATAGAGACTGTGCTGGGCTATACGGACCAGGGTGAGTTCGACTACCAAACCATCCCCGACAATATGCGTGCATGGCTTGATGGTTATGCCAACTACATTGCTTATCTTCAGAAAACATCCGAACCCGTCAGGAAACAAGTTCCTACCCATCCTGCAATCCAACCTATGATGACCACTAAGTGGAGTCAAGGCGCACCCTACAACAATGAATGCCCTATGTACTTCACACTTGGTCGTTCTGTGACGGGATGTGTGGCTACAGCTATGGCTCAAGTGCTTTATTTCCAGCGCGACAAGTCTGTTAGGGAAATACAGAAGGACATACCTAGCTACACCACTTGGACAGAACATTCCACCTACGGCAGACTGAGCGTTGAAGGTATTCCAGCAGGTTCACCCATAGACTGGGATAACATGATTGATGACTATGGAAAGGGCTCAACGGCCAAACAACAGCTCGCTGTAGCTCAGTTGATGCACTATTGCGGTGTGTCGGTCGAAATGGACTATACCAATTCTGCGTCTGGTGCAAATTCCTACAAAGTGGCTGACGCCATGAAGGCATATTTCGGTTATGGCTCGTCTGTACGCTATCTCAACGGTAGCACTTATTCCGACACCGATTGGGACGCCATCATCTACAGTGAACTGGAACAGGGTAGGGTAGTCTATCTGAGCGGTGCCAACAGCGATGCAGGCCATGCTTTTGTCACCGACGGCTACGATGGCAACCACTGCTTCCACATCAACTGGGGATGGGGTGGTATGAGCGACGGATTCTTCCTCTTGTCAAGCCTCAACCCAAGTTCACAAGGCATCGGTGGCTCTGGCGATGGTTACTCTCAATACCCTGAAGCTGTTATCGGTTGCGAACCTGAGAACTACGGAGAGAAAGAGATTCCTATCGCCAATAACACAGCAAAACGCCTTTGTGTGGCTAATTTTGACGCAGATGGCGATGGTGTGTTCACTTACGGTGAGGCTGCTGAGGTCACAGACCTTGGCACTGTATTCAAGGGACAGCGTATAAACGCTTTCACCGAACTCTATTATTTCACAGGTCTTACAACCATCGCAGACTCAGCGTTCTATGGATGTACAACCTTGGCTTCCATCAAATTGCCAAAGGCTCTGAAGAGCATAGGTGCACATGCTTTCAACGGCTGCCGAGCCCTGAAGTCATTCAAAGTGCCTGATGGCTTGACTACCATCGGCAAGGGTGCCTTCGCTGGCTGCCGTGCACTCGACAACCTCACGCTACCCACTGGACTCACTGCCATCGCAGACAGCACCTTTGCAGGATGCGCAGCCTTCACTTCTGTAGATTTGCCACTGACAGTACAGTCCATTGGCACACAGTCTTTCGCTGGATGTACCAAACTGGCCAGCTTCTCGGTGAAGACTTTCTCACCACAGAATATTGCAATGGGCGATAACGTTTTTGAAAATGTCGACCTGTCGGAGGCAACACTCAATGTGATGCAAGGCACAAAGTCATATTACCAATCCACACCGCAATGGCAAGAGTTCGGCAACATCTTTGAGGAGCGCACACTCTCGGGTGGACAATTCGCTGAATTGGCAACAAACAAGTCCCTCTACATCTTTAACGAAGGTACAGGACGTTACTTGTCAATGGGTGAAGCCTGGGGCACACAAGCCATCGTGAGCGACAGCCCAATGCGTTTCCAATTAAGACGTAGTGACAATATGCCTGAGGGTGTCTATTACATCTATTGTATCGACAACAGCCAAAATGGTCACATTCTCTTCCGCACATCCAATGACAGCAATGTTGGTGTTGGTGTGGCAGCATGCTTTGTGGATGGAGACAATACACACTTGACCGACAGGACTGCTTACTGGAAAATACAGTCCGTAGGAGACAATGTGTATTCCATCCAGATTCCATCGGGACAGAACGGCTACAAGGCTGATAAGTTCTGGGGCATCCAACTCGACCACGCCAGCAATATCGTATCACCTACCTACGGCGCTTACAGTGACGTGACTTATGCTGAAAGCCCCGTCAATTGCCAATGGCGTTTCGTTCTCTACGACAAGGAGAAGACCATCTATTTTGAGGCCATCAAGGAACTCGAGAACCTGCTTCTGTCGGCTAAGAAGAAACATGTTGACTATGGTTTTGAGCAAGCCGTTTACGACGATATGGATTGCACACTTGAACAAATCTTGGGTGCACAGCACACACTGCGCAAGAAACTGCATCTCATTGAGTTCAAGGATGCCGAGTTGCGTCAGGTCTGCATCAAATACTATGATGTGGATGGTGATGGCGAAGTTGCTTTCTCCGAGGCCAACAAAGTCTCCGATTTCGGATATGCAGTATTCGAGAATCATCAGTTCAACGACCTCTCTGATTTGCAGTACTTCCCCAACGTAGTCAACCTCTATGGCAACAGTTTCCAGAATTGTAAGAACTTGAGCAGTGTCATATTGCCCAAATCCTTACAGGCTATCTACTATCAGGTTTTCCAAAATTGTTCGAAACTCTCTTCCATCTCTCTTCCACAAAGTATCGCATTGCTTGGCGAGAAGGCTTTTGCGGGATGTAGTTCGTTGAAGAGCGTGACAGTCATGAACCCGAATCCGTTTGACATTTCTGTTGGTGATGGCCTCTTCGATGGTGTGCCACTCAAGGATGCCACACTCTATGTGCCTGCTGGTTCCAAGGAACTCTATGCTATGGCTGACATCTGGAAAGAATTCGGCAAGATTGTTGAGGTGCGTGCCAACGCAAAAGTGAAGTTCTCGCCCATCGAACCCAATGTCAACGGCTACATCTACAACATTGCCGAACACCAGTATATCAATCAAGGCGAGGCGTGGGGGACACAGGCCGTTGTGGACTACTCAGGCTTTGTGTATCAGTTCCGCCGTTCCAATTCTCTGCCTGAAGGTGTTTACTACCTTTACAGCAATGATGCTGGTGGCAATCACGTGCTCTTCCGCACCTCTACCGACTCAAAGGTAGGAGAAGGTGTAAAGGCTTGTTTCGTGGATGGAAGCGAGGGTAACTCTGCATACTGGAAGATTGTCCAGAACGAGGAGAACCTTACTTTCACCATGCAAGTGCCTGAAAATGACGCTACACACGTAGATGGTGAATACTTCGGTACACAGGTAGACCATGCGTCTGAAACATCACCTTGGGGCACCAGCGGTATTTACTGGGATGTTACTCCTGGTGATAATCCTGAGCGCATTCAGTGGGCTTTCATCAAACTGTCTGACGTGAATGCGGCCAATGCTCTTGACGAGCTCGTTGCCTCGCTTGCCAAACTGCTCGAAAAGGCCACGGCTAAATCCATTGAGCACACAGCGGAACAAGCTGTCTATGATGACTTCAACAGCGATGCTGAGCAAATCCAAGGTGCCATCGAATCCCTCCGTAAGAAGTTGGGCTTCATTGACTTCAATGATTCTCGTGCCAAGACCCTTTGCACCAACAATTGGGATACCGATGATGACGGAGAACTGACTTATGAGGAAGCCGCTGCAGTGAAAGAAATTGGAACCACCTTCAGCAATGCTGTCAGCCTGAAGTCGTTCGACGAGTTCCGTTACTTCACTTCGGTTACCTCCATACCCGACAATGCTTTCAACAACTCATCGTCGCTCGTCTCCCTCTACATACCCGAGAACGTGCGCTCCATCGGTGAGAAAGCCTTCACAGGTTGCTCAGCGCTTAAATACATTGCCATACTATCGCCAGAAGGAGTCGTGGAGAACACAAGTTCAACACTCCCACACAACGCTGTGGTCTTTGTTCCCGGCGCACTCATCGACGACTATCAATCAGCTGAGATATGGGGAAAGAACACCATCGTGGAATACACAGGTATCCCAACAGTAACTGCTGATGACGGAAGCCGTGAATACGGACGCACATTCAACAAATACACCTTCACTGTCAGTGGAGCGCCCATTGACGGAGAGCCAGTGTGCGCGTATGAACCAATAGTCAATGAGGAAACAGGTGAACCGTACGCTGAGGCACAGATGCCTGTAGGTCAATATCCTATCGTCATCAGTGAGGGAACCATCACCACTCCTGGGCTCCAACTGGTCAATGGTACGCTCACTGTAGAACCTGCTGAACTCACCATCACCGCCAAGTCTTACACCCGCAACAAGGGTGAGGAGAATCCTGAGTTCGAACTGACCTACAAGGGCTTCCGCAACCGTGAGAAAGCGGACCAAGCATTCACTCTTCTCCCCACTGTGGAGTGTGAGGCAACAGCTGATAGCCCGGGTGGTGAGTATGAGATTCGTGTGAAGGGAGGAGTTGCCCCCAACTACACGCTCGTTTATGTGAACGGTACCCTTACTGTTATCGATCCTGTAGGTATTAAGGGTGTCACAACTGATGAGGAAGAAGGCAAGACCTACGACCTCCAAGGTCGTCCTGTCAACCGACCCACAACTCACGGCGTTTATATCATCAACGGCAAGAAAGTCGTGAAATAACGCCTGATGTAAGGATTGAGGCTACGCTCGCATGGTAAGTTCCATGCTGATAACATTCTGTTCTCTAAAAAACTGGCCGTTCCGCTCATGCTGAACGGCCTTTTTAATTGTTTTTTCCATCCTTTTTTCGCTATCTCATAGAATATGATTAAATTTGCAAATTGTAATTTTTTAACTACAGAGTAAGTTCTACAATAAAATGGAAGTGAGAATAGAGGACAGTTGGAAACAGCGTTTACAAGGTGAGTTCGACAAGCCATATTTCGCTAGACTCGTGTCTTTTGTGAAGCAGGAATACAGTCAGCACAGGTGTTATCCTCCAGCCCCACTTGTTTTTAATGCCTTCAATCTCTGCCCTTTCGATAAGTTGAAAGTGGTGCTGCTTGGACAAGACCCCTATCACGAGCCAGGTCAAGCACATGGATTGTGCTTCTCTGTTAACGACGGAGTGCCTTTCCCACCATCCTTGCTTAATATATTCAAGGAAATCAAGGATGATTGTGGAACGGAAATCCCAACCAGCGGTAATCTCACGCGATGGGCACAGCAAGGAGTGCTTTTGCTCAATGCCACACTCTCGGTGCGTGAGCATCAGGCTGGCTCGCACCAGCGACAAGGATGGGAGGAATTCACCGACGCAGTCATCAGCATCGTCAGCCGTGAGAAAAACCATGTTGTGTTCATACTTTGGGGCGCATACGCTCAAAGCAAGGCCCCTCTCATTGACAACAGCAGGCATTTGGTGCTGCGCTCTCCTCATCCCTCACCCCTGTCTGCACATAGAGGATTCTTCGGCAATCACCATTTCAGTCTTGCCAATCAGTATATTGTTCAGAATGGAGGTACAGAAATTGTATGGTAAATGATATAATGAAACAAAAAGTATTGAAGGTGTCGTTGTTGGTGCTGGTCGTTTTTGCACCATTGATGGCAGAAGCCCAGTCTGATATCTATAAGCACAAACTGGAGAGAATGGAGCGTTTGAAACAACGAAGCGACTCCCTTGTGGCGATGGAAATGCGGGCGGAAGGAATTAAGTTCACCGATGGCAACAGCATCCACTTGCTCAAGAGCGGACACGACAAGTTTGAAGACCTCTTCAAGGCTGTGGCTGAAGCCAAGTCGTTCATACACTTGGAGTACTTCAATTTCCGAAACGATTCCATTGCCAATCTCCTTTTCGACGTGTTGGCCGAAAAGGTGCGTCAAGGGGTGGAAGTACGGGCCATGTACGACGCTTTCGGAAACTTGTCGAACAACCAGCCTATCAGCAAATCACGTCACGACTCCATCGCTAATCTAGGTATCAAACTGGTGAAGTTCGACCCCGTACGATTCCCATGGGTGAACCATATCATCCCACGCGACCACCGCAAGATTGTGGTTATTGACGGACGTATTGCCTATACTGGAGGCATGAACGTCGCCGACTATTACATCACCGGCACTCCTGTGGTCGGAGCATGGCGCGATATGCACATGCACATTGAAGGTCCTGCCGTCAACCAGTTGCACGAGATTTTCTGTGCCATGTGGTATAAGGCTACAGGCGAGTTACTCCATGAGGACAAGTATTTCCCCGAACCAATACAGCAGAAGGAGAATATGTGCATGGCAGTTGTCGACCGTTGTCCCAACCATTCCAACAAGTCTATCAGGAAACTTTACACGTCGATGATCAACAACGCCAAGCATAAGATTGTGCTGATTAATCCTTACTTCGTGCCAACCCACAGTGTGAGGAGCGCGCTCAAGCATGCCATTGACCGTGGCATCGACGTGCAAATCATGCTCTCATCGAGAAGCGACATTCCACTCACACCTGATGCTTCCTACTATGTGGCCAATAACCTCATGAAGCGTGGTGCCAAACTTTATCTCTATGAAGGTGGATTCCATCATACTAAGGCGATGATGGTGGATAGCCTTTTCTGCACTGTCGGTTCTTCGAATCTCGACAGCCGTAGTCTGCGATGCGACTACGAGGTCAACACGCTCATTATGAATCAGGATATCACGCGAGAACTGCTCGACATGTTCAATGAGGATATGAAAAACTCCACAGAAATCCATCCTGGATGGTGGGGCAAGCGCAAGTTCATGCAGAAATTCAAGGGATGGTTCGCCAACCTGCTCACACCAGTCCTGTAAGGATATACATTTTTTTCCTGGTTTTCATGGATTTCCTAGTCCACATAGTCAAACGATAAGAATCCCTCGATAAAATAACAATTTGCAACAATGAGAAAATTCTTCCTGTACAGTGTTTTAGCGCTTTTAAGTTGTACATCAATCTTTGCCCAGTCCGACAACTATCCCAAAAGGGAGTTCCGTGGGGCATGGATACAATGTGTCAATGGCCAGTATCTTGGTAAATCGTCTGCTCAGTTAAGAGAAATGCTCTCGTCACAACTCAATGTGCTCAAAAAGGCTGGCATCAATGCCATCCTATTCCAAGTACGTGCTGAGGGCGATGCGTTGTATCAGTCGAAATACGAGCCTTGGAGCCGTTATCTGACTGGCCAACAGGGAGTAGCTCCAGCTGACGGATGGGATCCTTTAGCGTGGATGGTGGAGCAGTGCCATAACCGGGGTATGGAACTGCATGCCTGGATCAATCCTTATCGCGCTAAGACCAAAGGCACACGCGAGATGGCGAAAGGACATTATTGTGTGAAGCATCCCGACCGCTATTTCCAATATGGAGATCTTTATATCTTCAATCCGGCTCTGGAAAGCAACCGTATGTATACTTGTATGGTTATTGAGGATATCATCACGCGCTATGATGTAGATGGTATTCATATGGACGACTACTTTTATCCGTATCCGGAGAATGGAATGGAACTGCCTGACCGAGCCTTTTTTGAAGCCGACCCCAGAGGCTTTACCGACATCAACGACTGGAGACGCGATAACGTGAACCTCCTTATCCGAGACATCCACCGACTCATACGCAGCACTCGCCCATGGGTGAAATTCGGAATCTCGCCTTTTGGCATCTACCGCAACTCACCTAACGGAGAGAATTGCCGTGAAGGCAGTGCTACTGCTGGCACTCAGAACTACGATGACCTTTATGCTGATGTGATGCTGTGGTCGGACAAAGGATGGGTGGACTACCTTATACCCCAGATATATTGGAACATCGGCACCAAAGTCGCTGATTATGATGTGTTGTGTCATTGGTGGAATGACTATTGCGGCAAACGACCCTTGTTCATTGGGCAGGATGTGGAGAGAACTGTGAAAGGCATTGACCCCAACGACCCTAACTCACATCAGATGCGGGCCAAGTACAACATACAGAGGTCACTCAATCATGTAAAAGGAAGTTGTCAATGGTATGCGGCAGCAGTGGTCAACAATCCTGCTAACTACCGTACTGTACTGGAACAGGAATACCACCGCTATCCTGCACTTCAGCCCGAGATGAAATTCATCGACGCTAAAGCACCAGGAAAACCTCGAAAGGCTAAACTCAAAATGACTAACGGTCTGGTGACTTTGAATTGGAAAGCTCCCAAAGCGAAAAAAGAACTGGACAAGGCTGTCAGTTATGTGGTTTATCGTTTCCCAAAAGGAGAGAAGATGAACATCAACAATGCTGAAAATATCCTTGCAATCACCCGCAGTACATCCTTCATACTTGATGACGGAAAGAATCCTTTCGACTT
>JAFXVU010000164.1 GCA_017534705.1 Bacteroidaceae bacterium | reverse complement strand
AATACATAGTGTTTATTATGTTTGTTGTTGTTATAAATAATTTTAATAACTGTTACTTGCTATTGCGGCAACCACGATAAAGATCAATGCGATGAAGTAAATAATCAGTCCTATGGCTATTGAAGCATTGGACCAACTGTTGGCTTTTCGTGCTTTATTCTCCGCTTCATCATACAAGCCTTGGTTGTAATTGGAATCCACTTGTACGGCATACACGATAGCAACCACACCAATGATATGTACGCAAAGGAAGGTGGAGAGTATGGCTTTCAGCAGGTGGTTGTCAGGTTTCTTGGGTCTGACGTTGTTGTAGTTCTGCTGTGTGTACTCTGGTTGGTAGGTTTGTTGTGTATAGCCAGTTGTTTGGTTGCTGTATTGGCCATATCCGTTCATCAATGGTGGTGGGGGTGGTGGAACAGCCAATCCGTCGTCTTCATCGTAGAATCGAGTACTGTTGTCGTTTGTGTCATTGTTGTGAACATCACTCGAGCCTGTAAACTCAGCCATCTTATAGTCGCCTTCTTCTACAGAATATTGAGACGTGCCATTATCATTGGAGTCTTGGTTATAAGTTATACCATTTCCTTGGTTATCCATAGAGTCACTTTGGCTATATCCATTGTCGTTATGGTCATATCCATTGTTTCCTTGGTCGTACTCATTGGTATTCCCTTGGTCGTACTCATCGGCATTCCCTTGGTCATACTCATTGTTTCCTTGGCTATACTCAGCAGGATCTTTACTGTATTGAGGTGTGTCTTGGCCATACTGAGGTGTGTCCTGACTGTAATCAGGAGCCTCAAGTTTTTCCTCTGGCTCGATTTGAGGCAGTTTTGAACCGCACTTTCTGCAGAATAAAGCGTTGTCGTTTTCTATTCTGAAGCCACATTTAGGACAAATTCTCATAATCGCGTGCTTTTTGTCATTCCACAACAACAGTTGTGATTTCTTTTCTTTCTTTCAGCGTGGACATTTCCACCTTATAAGTTTTAGGCTCTTTGCCCTCTTGCATGACGATGACGGTGCAAGTACCGGTTTTAGGAATTGTAAGTGATTTGTTCGCCCTGTAATAGACGAGCGCAATCTTGTACTTGCCGTGTGGTGGTTCAGCCCAGAAGATGTTCTCTGCAGCCCCTGGCCCTCCTTTCCTGTTATCCACATCGAGTTTTCCTCCTGTGGCTCGGTCTGTATGGTACTTGTAGTATATTTCCTTGCCATTGGGTTGCATGACGTGCAAGTCGATGTCGGCAGAGAAGTCCCAAAGCAGTGTCACCTTGAGATTTCCGCTTTGACCCGTCTGTTCCGCTTCCCTGACAGCCGAGGTATCAACAGCCGTGGTATCGGGTTGAGGTGTAACGACCACAGTGTCGTGTATGGGTGGTCTCTCCACAACAACAGTATCCACTCTGACAGTAGTTTCTGGTTCCGTCCCGTTGTGGCATTTACGTAGCATGAACAGGAGCAACAGTAGAATGAGCACAATGTAGACGGACGCGAGTACTGTTTTCAGTTTTTTCATAATCGTCGTATTTTTAAGTCAGCATCCTGTATGCGATGTCAATAGCCAGTTGCAAGAAAAGGAATACTGGCACGCAGATGAGGAACGACTTGTGTTTGGTTTTGTGTTCAAAGAGAATCATGGCGCAAAGCGCTCCGAAAGCGCCGGCGAGGAAAGCCAGTGCCAAGAGAACGAACTCAGGCACTCTCCACTTGGCGAAAACGGCGCAGTGTTTGTCCCAGCCATAAACAGCGAAGGCCAGAATACTCATGATGTATATGATGAAAAGGTCGTTCATAATTATAGGCGTTTTATTGATAAGGATAATTTGTGGGATGAAATTCTATCGCATTACAGCATTTGACCGAGATAGCGGAAGGCATCGACGATGGAAGGCCATGCGAAGTAAGCTCCTCCCGCCACAGCAAGAACTGCGAGTATTTCCAATATGATGTACCACCAGCCTCCTTCGCCCTTCTCTTGCAGTAGATATTCGTTCTCGTTTTCTTCAAGGGTGAACTTGATGGGTTCGTATTCCTTCTCGCTTCCTATGAAAGTAGTCACAATTTCCGGTCCCACTTGGAACGAGGTCTTGGCGAAATAGGTGTTGCCTTCAGCATCGAGTTGCATCAGCCTTTCGATGTAAGTTCCGTCTGGGAGTGGTTGTTGGAATCGGATATGGTTGCAGCGTATAGGTTTGTTGTCTTTATCCCGTACCATTACCTTGATGTCTCTTGCTTCGTTGTTGGGTACGTATGGTACATGGAAGATGTATTCATCTTGGTTGCAGTTGAGTGTATAGTCGGCGATATTATCAGGGTTGAGTCCGTCGTTGACTCTCATCTGTTGTCCGTTTTCCATCTGTGGGAGATACACGAAACCGTTGTCGTCGGAGACATAGTTGGTGACAGTTCCGTGGTATTCCACGCTGATGGGATAGCGTGTTCCGATGTATCCTTGGTCGCCCACAATAAGGATATGGGGCATGAGGAAGGTTGGAGGTGGTGGTGGCGGTGTGGGCTCTTCTTCTTCTATGATTGGTGGGAGTGGTGGTTTCTCACTTTCGAACTCAAATGTCACGAGGTTGCCTTCTGGTTCGAGCACTCCGCTTTGTGTGTTATCACGCATAGTGGCAGTGAAAGGTTCACCAGGACGTAGTGTTACCTGTGTCCCTATAGTACCCATTTCTCCTGTTGTCAGTGAGATGGTCTGTCCATTGTAGTCGATAGTCAATGGTTCATCCGCAAGTGGTTGACCGTCGATTGTGGCTTTCACCTCGATATTGGTGTATGTTGTGACATCGAACTCATAGAGCGACTTGCCTTCTTCGACTACCAGCGTGAAATCTCGACCGCTTTTCAGGTCCTTGAAGAGATAATTCTCTCCCACCTTGAGGTTGTTGAAGTGGTAGAGTCCCTCTTCATTGGTCTTCAGTTGTTTCAACTGTTTAGGCAGTTGTATTCCGAACTCATAATCGGGTAGCCGTTCACCATCGAATGAGAAACAGATATCCGCAGGTATTCTCTTCTCTACACTGTCTATATCTGGGCGTCCAATGGTTCGTACAGGTTTTTTGAATCCCCATCCAGTGTATAGCAGCTTGACACCGCTTCCATCGTTGTTGTAGAAGATGTAGCTTTCGTCGGGGACGGTGAAGATGGCATCGGCGGTTTTCTCACCCACCTTTTTCGCCACTTGCTTGTGCAGTTCCACGATGGCGCTGTTCACCATCTCTTGTTCTATGCCTTCGGCATCTGCTAGGCACTGCCATTGTCCTGAAGGGTGTGACCAAACATAGAAACCGCTTCCGATGCTGAACTTGGCAAATGGATTACTGTCGCCAAGAGCCTCGCTCAGTTTCTTGTACAGTTCCTGGATGTCTTGTCCCTTTTGTATGGACTGATAGATATCATTTACAGATGTTTTTTTTATATCCATATTATATCTGTTTTTGAAGTTATTTCTTATTCTCTAATATCTGGGGCCTATCACTGTTCCAGAATCTCTTTTTCGATGGCGGGTTGTTTGGTGGGTTCCGCTTGCAGCGCCTTGATGTAGGCTTGGTACTTATTCTTGAGATAAGGAACTTTCATGACCTGGTCATTGATTCTTCCTTTGAGATTATCCCTCTTGAGGATGATGTCAAGTTCGTCGTCAAGATCGCGTTTGGAGAATATGGTTCCCCGTTTTTTGGCGATGGCATTGATGAGTTCCTTGAAGGTGTTGAGTCCTTGTTCGAATCCTTGTAATTTGGTTCTGACAGTGTTCATTTCTTCATTTTGAACATTGTTCATGTCAGTTTTAGGCAGCAGGTTTAACGCTTGGTTGACATTCGTTCGGTTGAAGGGTTGTGACAGCACATTGATGGCATTGTCGTATGCTTGTTTGATGCTGATGACCTTGTCGACTTTTTCAATGAATTGTTTCACGTTCTTGTCGTCTTTGTATCTGTCGCAGTCGCTTTTGATGGAATAGAGGTTGTTGAGGTCCATGTTCGAGAAAGCCTTCTCGAGGTAGTCTTGGTTGCTTTCGATGAGTTTCTTGCCTACATTGTCGCGTACACTCTCCAAATTCTGTCTCTTCTTGTTGAATTCCTCCATCAGTCGGTCGAGTTCGAAGATTTTTTTGTTCAATTCTTGGATTTCGGTGATGTAACTGTCGATGAAAAGTTGCAGTTGTGCTTGTCTTTTCTGCAGTTCAGGTACTTTGTCCATGTTCGTCTTGCCTTGGTTCTTGGCCAGTGCCTTTTCCTCCTTCTTGATGTCGGTTTCCAAGGTCTTTATTTGTTCTTCTTGTGCTTTGACGGAGTCGGAGAGTTCCTTCTGTTTTTCGGTGAGTGTCTTGATTTCGGCTTCCAATCGTACATTCTCGTCGTTGAGGCTCGCCACATCGGTCTGAGCGGATGCCGTGGTGTTGACCATGAGCATCAGCAGTGTCCATATCAGTATTATCTTGGTTCCTCTCATGATGGTCTTGTCTTTAGAGTTCGAAAGCCAGGATTTCTTTTTCAATGTCAGTAGTCTGGAACGGTTTATCGCTCAGTTCTTTTTTATAGGTCTTGTATGCCTTGTCGAGGTAGGGTACCATGTTGAAATAACGTTCCACCACACTTTGGTTTTTCCATTCCTTTTTGCGTGCTGTGGGTTCATTTCCCACAAACTTCATCATGGCCTCCACACATGCATTGCGGTTTTTGCCTTCTGTTCTCAGTCGGTTAATTTCGGGGTCGTTATTCACCTTCTTCATGATGTCTTGTAGTTCACCCATTCCACCTTTGAATCTTGACAGACGTATGTCTGTGGAGTCTATCTCGTTGAACTGTGCAGTGTTGAGTTTGTAGAAACCTTTTTCCTTGTTTTCCTTGTTTTCCCGCAGGGGAAGTAGTTGGTCGCGTAATTGTTGCACCTTGACGGCGTCGTACTTGTTGTTGAGCGCCGATATACATTCATCATACAGTTTTTTGTTCTGTTGCATGAACTTCACTTTTTTCTCAAATTCGGCATATCCGTCCATTTTTTGAAAGTCCGCCAGGTGTGCAACCAAGTTGTTGACTTGTTGGTTGTCCAGTTCCGAAAAGCGTTTGCTGAAGAGCGCTTGGTTCTGCTCATATTGCTGTTTGGTCTCTATATCGGAATAGACCCCCATTTCCGACACTTGGAGATTCAGTCCGTAGAGTTCAGCAGCTTTCTTTTCCATCACCTTTTTAAGGCTGTCATATTGTGTCTTCAGGGTGTTGTTGTCTTTTTCGAGGCTATCCACCTTGTTTTGCATCTCGTTGATTTGCTCTGGACTGATGTTGGTGCGCTCGTTTTGTATTTTCAGTTCCTGAAGGCGGTTTTTTCTCTGCTGCAACAGTTTCTTGTTTTCATTGAGTTTGTTTAGTAGAGAGGTGTTGTCATCGGAAAGAGTCTGGATTTGCTGTTTAAGTGACTCGTTTCTCTTCATGGCCTTCTCCACTTCCTTGCTGTTTTGCGCATACATGGGGTATGCAAGCATGGAGAGCATGAAACAGAGGGTCATGACCCGAAGTCTTGACCAGCATAACCCGATTCTATTTCCGCCGTTCATGTCATTCATTGTTATAAAAACATTGTTCATCGAGTCATTGTTCATCAGAAATCGTTGTTTCCTTGTTGTGCTTCCTCTGCTGCTCTTGCCTCATTGTCGCTCACATCCGAGGCGAATTTCTTGGCCAGGGTGTTGATTTTGCTGTTAGCGCCGTATTCCTTCTCATACTTGTCGCGCGCCTTGCGCAATTGGATGAGTTGGTTGTTGGTTCGTTTAGCGCTTGAGATTTTGTTATAGTAGTTGTAAATCTTGTCGCCCAGTGACTGATAGAATTTTTTCCTCCCTTCTTTCAGTTCTCCGTCTATTTTACTGAATCGGTTGTTGAAGAGGGTGATGTTCTGCAAGTATTCCTTGTAGTTCTCGTTGCTGGTGATGTCTTTTTTCTGTTTTTGTATCTTGTTGCTATAGTCGGTGTATGAGTTCCATGTTGAGCCATTGAAAGTGGGTGTCAGTCCTATCTTCTTCCCTGCCAGTTCAAGCGCAGACCTATAAGTGGTGTTGACCTTGTTGATTTGCTGTATGTCAGGGTCGTTTTTTGCAGCGTCGCCTTCGTAATCACAGATGGTTTTCACCGCTTTAATATACTTGTCAATCACCATCTTGTCGCAATCGGCATTGTTCCATTCCTCATAAATTTTCTGAGCGACAATCTCTGTGGCCAGTCGGCGGTCGAAATTGCGTAGTTCTTCCACTGAGTATTCCGCGCTCAGTTGTTGGATGGTCTCATGATGCCGTGTGAAAGTTCCTTCATCCCAGTCGCCCACACCTTTCCAGTCGTTCTCGAAATCTTGGCTGTATTCTGCAAAGGTGCTATCATCGATGGGTGGCAAATCAGTATTTCCTATCCCTCCAGTGAAGATATAGAACCCTCCGACGACGCAGGCGAGCATCACCACAAAGAGTAAAATCAGTTTCAATGCCTTCATAAGCCGATGGGTGTTAATTGTTTTGTTTTATTACGTTATCAGTTTAGCGTTCTTCGCTTGTGTTTTGGGGATTGTTTGTTTTTTTCGTTTCACTATTCTTGTCACTGTTTACCTTGTTGCTAATCGTGTTGGTTTTTGTAGTGACATTCTGCAGGTTGAGCATTCCTGCGGGAATCTCCAAATCACAGAAGGCTGTGTAGCTTGTGTAGTGTGTCTTGAAGTATTGTTCCGCCTTCTTTTTGTTGGCATTCGAATAATTGTTGGTTTTTCCGTTGCCATCGATATATCCGACGAGCGCTTCGTACACCAGTTTGTGATGGCGGTAGTTCAGTTGGTTTTTGTACTTTTTGTTATCGTTGTAACAATATTTCCTAATGTTCTCTGCATCGCCCTGCTTGATGAAATCCACCACCTCATGGTAGGTTTCAATCAGTCGGGATGTATTTTCATCCAGGTTTTTATATTGTTCTTGATGTGCTTGATACTGGTTGAAGATGTCGTCCACTTCGGTGAACAGCAGTCCTTGCTGGCTAAGTGTTGCCTTGAAAGTGTTGAGATTCCCTAAGGCTTCTTCGTCAGTGAAGGTGCTGGTGGTGTTCTCTTTGCTGTCATCGTTAGGTTTGTTGTTGTCAGTATTGACAGGGTCGCTGGGTTTGTTGTTGTCCTTGATAGTTTCTTTATTTGTACTGTCACCCTTCTTTAGAGTTTGGGTAATAGGGTCGTGCAGTAGGAAGCCAATGGCTGCGCCCAAGAGGCAGCAGAGCAGCGCTGCGATGATGGCAGTCAACAACTTGTTCGACTTGATGAATCGTCCTATAGCTGAAGTATTGACAGGATACAGGTCTTTGAAGCCCACTTCCGCTGTATTGTTCTTGATTTTAAGCGGCGACTGAGTTTCGAACATCTTCTTTCCGTCAAGTGTGGAGATTTTCGTGTAGAGTTCGTATTTGTTCCAGTCGCTGGGTATAAAGACGTGTCCGGTGAACTCGTTGGAGTGTTTGCCTTTCAGTTCGTTTCTTGACATTCTAACAGAAGTCTTGACCTGTTGCGGCTTAGTTTTGATGGTTCGTCCAATCCATACCTGCAGTTCGTCGTTGTCGCCAAACATGTCGAGGTTGGGGAACTTGTAAACGACATCTGTCACATTGGGATTTTTTGCGTTTACAGTGTTACTGCTGACCACAGGCATCATGTCTGTAGGCTTTGGTGCGTTCACCGCCTTGACGGTGATTTTGTCATCCCCAGGTCGGTATTCTATTCCAGAGACGAGATACTTGTCCGTTAAGCCGCATTCAAACTTTAATCCAGAGGGGTTGGATAGCAATGCCAGTTCCTCGCCCATGAGTATGAATTCGTAGTTGTTTCCGAGTGGTATGTTTCTCCCTTGGTAGGTTAATCTGCACGCATTCTTATTGGTGAAAAAATAGTTGGCTTGTTCGTTGTTCTGGAATTGGAGTTTGAGGGTCTTCGATTTCTTCACAGCCAGACTGGCGGTAGAGACATGGACAGTCTCTGTTTCCTCATCGAGTGTCACATTTTCTATGCGGTCTCGGTTGATGAGTTGGTCGATGGTGAATGTCAGCTCATGGATATCGTAGAATTGTGGCGCATTGACTTGTGGTTTCACAGTGATGGCCTGTGATGTGTCGGTGATGATGCCTTTTTTCTCATTATCAACAATGATTGTGTACTCAGGCATTCGTGGGATTTGCAGTCCCGTGATGGTTGTGTAGTTAGTGCCACTGGCTGTTTCAGCGATAACCACCTCGCTGAATCGGGAGAAGTTTCGACATTGAATGTCCTTGAGCAGCATTTCTATTCTGTCCTCAGGGCAGGTGATGCAACCTACAGGTCCTCCCTCGGTCATGGGGAAGAAAGGAGTGGTTCCCGGTATGAGCGTGAATTGCTTAGCTGTTTCCTCGAGTGGTGCGGGGTCTATAGGTTCGGCATTGAACTCCCAAGTGTCGTTGGTCTTGTCTCGGCAAGTCATGTAGGTGTTGAGGAACTTGTTCTTCAGTGCCATCATGACATCATACGGGTCGTATCCTTGATCCAGTTTGTAGCCACGAGGTATAGAGAAGGCTATGACCAGTGACCCTGCTCTGACGGAGCCGTTACTGCGGACGTTGTTCTTCATCAGTTTGTAGATGACCTGCATCCTTTCCACTTTCACAGAGAAGAAATATGAGTTGGCGTCGAAACCCGTATAGAAGGCATCGACGATGTCGATAGATGGTGAGTTGAACAAAATCAGCGGCATGAACCCACTGTTGGCTTGTGGGTTTCCGCACACCTTCAACGATATATGTCTGACTTCTGGCATGTTGTTCAGTTTTTAGTTCACAATTTTCTTGATCTTGTCCCAAAGGTTTTCCTTGCGCTCGCTTTGTGTGGAGTTGCGGATGGCGATGACCAGTTTATTGGAGTCAGCCTGTTCATACTCATAGAGTCCGCCGACATAGAAGGTGCCGAGGCTGAAAGTGTAGAGTTTGGGTCTGAATCCAGTGTGGGAGTTGATATTGTATTCTTTGCAGAGGTCGAGCAGAGGCTCGAGTATATTCGATTTGTACTTGGAGTTGAAAATTTGCAGTGCTTTCTCCTCTCTTTCCACCGCGTCGCCGAGTGTGTCGGACTTGGTCATGATGATGTGAATGGAATCCACCTTCTTCATGATGTCGGCATTTTTCTCATTCTCGAGCAGATTGACCATTTTCTGAATGATGGTAGGTTGATTAACCACACATCGTTCGAGTTTAGTTTGTGGTTTTCCCGTCATTTCGTTGAATCCATCTGGGATTTCCCTATTGATTCTGACCACATTGGCTGTGGGGTCGATGATGAGGAAGAACACCTTTCGGTTGTCGTTCCTCAGTAGTTCGGTGGCTCCTGTTCCCATGTCTTCGAATGAAAACTCATGTTCTGGGTTATTGGCGATGGAGAAGGCGAACTCCTCTCCCGACATCTCCACCAAGTTGATTCTATGGAGCGCGTTTTGACTGGCTTTCGAGCTGATAGTGGCTTCGAGTGTGGTGACGAAAGAGCCAGGTGTACGTGGGACGGTGATTCCAACATCGGTATATTGCTGCAGTGCCGAGGCGTAGTCACCACCTCCGGCAGCGAGGTTAATGCGCAAAGAGTCAGAGCGGGAAAGCCCCATGAGCACACATGTTTTGCCCGTAGATGGCACACCGAAGAAGAACACATCAGTATAACCTTCCTTACATTCTGGTGTGGAATCCTTGATGGCCAGATTGATATCGGGCAGGTCGTTTTTCACGTCGGTGTCGAGCAGTGTTTGTAGTACATTTTCCGTCAATACGCCATCGAAGATGAGTTCCCTTTCGGTGAAGATGCCTTGTGTAAGCAACATCTTCAGGCGTTCCACCTCGTAGTTGTTGGGCTCGTTCTTCATTTTGTTCTTCTCGTCTTGTTTGAGCCGCATAATCAGCAATTCGGCTTGCTGTCGGAATGGTGTATCAGGGTTTTCGCGCAAGTAGTTGTTGATAGCGAAGATGTCGCCCGTGTTCTTGGTGTTGTCCCATTCGACGATGGTGTTGAGCATCTTGTTGGCCTCGTTGGCGAATTTGCCGTTAGGGAAGTAGTAGAGATAGTCGTTGAGGTCCGACACGCTCTCTTTGTTGTAGCATGTCCACACATTCTCGTCAATCTCATCCCTATGTGTGGTGTTAGGGTATTTCTTGAGGTGCTCCAACAGTGACACCTTAGAGAACGGGTCAACAGCTTGCCAGTCGGCTTCCTCTTTTTCAGCAATAGCTTGGTTCACGACTTCCTCCACCTCGTGATAGAGCCGTAGTGCCTCATCCACATGGTTGTCAGTGGGTCGTGTGCTTTCCCATTGAAGGATATAGTTTTTCAGTTTGTTGAGCAGCGTTTCGTCTTTGTTTTCGAGAAGTGGTTGAATATCTGCCCAATCCTTTTGTTCCTGCGGATTGGGTATCTTGTTCATGTTCTCCTCGATATATGCCCTGCGTTCGGCCGACAGGCCAGGCAGTTCGTCCAAGCTGATTTCCTTTGTCTGTACCAGTTGCAGCAGCTTGTCGATATTCATGCTGTTGCATTTGTTCTGCACGAGTTTCTTCTGTAGATCTGTCATGGTGTTGATTGTTTTTAGAGATTAAGAATGATGCCTCCGTCGTCCTCGGTTTCCTTGCTGATACCGATGGTGCTTGTACGGTAGGCCATGATGTAGTTGAAAAGAATGAGCAGGTGTATGCCCAGCACAACGAGCAGAGCGATAACACTGAATCCGCTGGCCGACTTGAGTTTGTTGTTGAACTCCAGTTGATGGCTCAGTTTCACCTCAGGCATCTCGTGATTGCCCTGAAGGGTGAACACACCGCTATTGGCGTTGTACCCGATGTTTGGGAATTTTCCTTTTTTTCTGAGGTTGTTGAGTTGCTCTGTTACTTTGCTTCCGAGTTCTTCGATGAGTTTCGACTTGCTTGGTATCTGTATCACATTCCAGCTTTCAACAGCGTTCTTGATGTTTCGTTTCTCAGCGAGGAAGTATTCTTTTTGTTTTTTGTAATTAACTCCCAGCACCGCTTTCTCTTGGATATCGACAAAAGACTCGGCACTTTCCTTATTATGAGCGATATTATTGTCATTCATGTACTGAGTCAGGTCGCCACTCCATTTCTGTTTGGTTCCTACGGCAGGCAGGAGCCCGGTTCTTGTTCGTGCAATGACATCTTTGGCGCTGGTCTCATAATCGGTGAAGAGTTTGGTCAGCACTGTCAAGTCCTGATCGGCACTGTATTTGATGGCCGTCTTATTATCGTTGACCACAAAGTAGTGCATGATTCCTCCGAAAATGGAGGCAGGGATGATGATAAGGATATAGGCGATAAGTGACCCTATTTCTATCTTTTTCCATTTGCTCAGTTCGTTCTCGGCCCCCTTTGCTTTGATGAGCCACCAAAGCAGCAATGCGGCAGCAACGGTTATCAATGCTGCGATAAGAATGTCCATACCAGTCTCGCCTCCGCTCATGTAGGAGTGTCCGATATAGGTGAAGAAAGCCAGAAGCATAAGACCCAGCACCGAGACGATGTTGGCCACTGTTATCTTTCCTGATTTCTCTTTTCTTGCCATAGTCTGTATTTCAGATTTTTTCCGTGATGATTATGTAGGTTTAGTTTTTGCTCAGTGTTCACTCATCAGACACCTTGTAGAGGTAGCACTCCACAGCCCTGTCACCATTAGAGTTGCTGACTAAACATTTCATTTTTCCATCTGCGTCGGGTTGCATGACGAAAATATGAGGCATGAAGTAGGTTTGGTCATTGGACAGTTCAGGCATCGCATTTTTTTGCTGTCGTACCTCCACTTTTTTGTCAGCACTGGAGATTTTCACAGTGGCTGTGGCATTGTAGCGCCGTCCGTCGGTCTTAATGAACGATACTTTGCCGTTTGTTCCCGACAGGATTTGCAGTCGTACCTTGCTCTTTTCATTTGTGTAGTTGTGGTTGTTATCCATTACTTTCATGGCTTGTGTTGATTCCCAGGTACCGAGCAAGCTGTCGGTGTTGGTGCTGAAGTCGCCCATCATGCCCTTGACCTTGAGCAAAGCATCCTTAATCTGTACCAGTTTGCCTATCTCAGGTGCTCCAGCCACGGGTTTTCCAGTTTCCTGCAGGATTTGGATAATCTGCTCAGTGGTAAGGTTGTTGTTGAGGCTCTTCATCAACGCCACGGTACCGGTGATAATAGGAGCGGAGAAGCTTGTTCCAGGCCAGCTGTTGTAACTGTTGCCAGGTAAAGCGCCAAAGATATCCACTCCAGGTGCAGAGATGGTAGATTCATAGAGTCCCTTGTCGCTGAAATTGCCGTAGTTGCTGAACGAGGCCTTGTGTAGGTTGCGGTCGACTGCAGCTACGCGGATGGTGTTCTTGTTTCGCTTGGAAGTGTCCATAGGTCCATAGACATTGGCATTGCCTGATGCCCATACGATGGTAACATTTCGTTCATCAGCCAGTTTGAAAACGTAGTCCCACATCTTCTCCTGTGCTTTGCCTGTCTGCTGTGAAATCTTGATTTGGTCTTCCACTGGTAGGCGCTGAACCATCTCGTTGAAATTGGCTCCACATGACAGGTTGATGACATCCGCTCCATGATACATGCAATAGAGCAGTCCTTCCACCATGGTGACGGTGTTGAGGTATTTGCCCACGCTTACGGGAATGAACTTACACTTGGGTGCGATGCCGGAAGTGCCGCGCTGGTTGTTGGCTGTACCTACTGCCACAGAGGTGACGAAAGTGCCATGTCCAGCGTATTCCATAGGCATTCCATTTTCGGGATACACGTCAGCGTTGCCTTTGGGCAGTGAGAGCGGGCTTATGATGCGGTTGCCTTTCAGCTCCTCGTGGTCGAGGTCCATATAGCTGTCGACAATACCGACAATGACGTTTCCTGAGCCTTGGGTGATGCCCCATGCCTCTTGTGCCTGGATAGGCGAGAAGTACCATGATATCTGTGGATACTTGAACACGGGGTCATCGGGTGTGACAGCGGCACCTTCGGTCATCACTTCCACAGGAACCACTAAGAACTTGACCTCTGGGATTTGTCCTGGCAGTTTCTGGCATATTTCCATGCGTGTTTCCTCTGGCACCATCAGCACAGCGGTCTTGGAGCCCGTGTTGTAGTATTGGATTTTGTGCTGCGGCTCGGGGTAGAGGCTAGTGAACTTCTTAGCGAAGGTCTTGAATGCCGTGTCGTCGGTCGACGAGTCGAAGATGACATACAAGAGGTTGGGATAGATGTCGGTGGCTCCGCCGTTCTCGGGGTCGGGTATAGGCGCTATCTCTTCAAAAGGAGGCAGTATGTTGTCTTCTGGTGCAGGTAGTCCCACATCCTCTCCTCCTTCGACGGGTTGGTTCCAGTCGGGGTCAACGATGCCGTTGCCATTATCGCCACGATTGTCGCCATTGCCTAAGGAGTCGGGCCGTGTGTAATTGTCGTCGGGTTGCTGGAACTCATCAGGCAATTCAACTGTGCTGTGCTTGGGTATTCCACCTTGTCCTGAATCATGGTGTTCGTCATTGCATCCACGGAACAAGCTCAGGAGGAACAGCATCAAGATGAGCAGAACCAGGAACAACAATAGCCGCCACAAGCAGCCCAGACAGCCCCAGGGCTGCCAGAAAGGCACGTGTCCGTTGCCATGTCCGAAAAATATCCTCTTCATTGTGTTTCGGTGTTTAAGTCGTTGTTAATTATCTATGAACATAAATGCCCTTGAAATGGTCACAAATCGTTCATGAATTATTGTTGTTGAATTCACGTAATTATCACCCTGCCTTCTTGATACTTTCCATGATGGCTGCGATAGCGACGTTGGCATCGTGGTCATAGCCCTTGGGTATATCGAGGTGTGCAACAAACGAGATGAACATGTATTCAATCCATCGGTTGTAGTTGTCATCGAAAGAAGGCAGCAAAGCCTTTGGATTGGTGGACATCTCATTGAAGAGTTGGGTAAGTTCTGCCTCCTCGAAAATGGGAGGTAGCACCTTTTCTATGTAGTTGAAGGCAGGCAGTTTGAATTTTTCGCATTTCTCCTTTGCATTTTGCTTGTCGGCATCACTCATATACTTGAATCCGAAGTCGAGTACGAAGTCGTTGATGCGGCTGGCAAGGATGTCGGCGAGCAGGTATTCGCTGGCGGTGTGTATGTTGACCACATTCACATAGCCCGCAATGCTTTCAGCCATGAGGTCGTTGATGTGAAGTTGCTCAGCGGTGTTGATGAGGTCGTCGATGAGGTAGTTCATGACAGCGCCATCGAATCCTTTCTCATCGGTAAACTCATTGAGGAAATCCACTGACCGTATGCTGTCGCACCAGCATTGGAAGACTGTGTCGCCAATGATGCAGGAGTTGAGTTTGCGTTTGTAGGTTCCAGAGAAGAGTTTTTCTGCATCCACACCTTTACGCTTGAGATATTCCTCAGCCTCCTCGCGTGTGGTCATGCCGTAGGTTGCCATCACGCAATGCCATTTCTCGGGTATCTTGAGGTTGTCAAGGATTGGGTATCCTGCGTTCTTGCAGGAGTTGCGGATGATTTCATAGTCCTTGAAGTCGTTGACCTTGCTATTGATTTCGGTGCTCTGCATGATTTTGTGTATAGCCCTGTAGCTTTCGGTCTCGGTGAACTGCAGTGCTTGTATGAGGTGTCCGAAATAGTAGTTGTCGGTGTTGCAGGTGAAGTCCATTTCCCTGAAGATGGCCTTGGCCTTGCGTATGTTGGTTTCGAGGATGTCGTCGATGTTGGTCGAGATGTGATAATCCTTGATGAAGTCGTAAGCTTTCTCGCTTACTTTCCCCATGATGCGTTCGAAGTCGCTTTCTCTGGCTGCTTCCATTCGTGATGCCACTTCGGCGAGTTTCTCTATGATAAATAGGGCGCCATCGTTGTTGATGGTGGCAGCCACATCCCATGACAGTGCAGGGTCGTCAAAGAACTGCTTGACATACGTATCGTTGATGAACGTCTTGCGCATCAGGTCGTAGTAGTCTTTCTTCATAATCATAGAGGTTTCGCGTTTGGTTTGCTCGAATCCGTCGTAGAGTCCGCTCTTTGGTCCGGAGAACTTGTAGTCGCGCAGCACATAGCTGTTCTTGAAGTCCTCTCCAGGTGCAGTCCAGTTCTTGATCCACTCGACGCTGTGCCGGTGGAAGCACTGCCCGTTCATCACGGTTTCGAACCTTCCTTTCCATCGTTGTGCGATGGCGCTTTCAGTGGGTTGGGCTCCTACGCCAAGAGTCATGTCGAGATTGAACATGGTTCCGATGTAGAAGAGTGGTGATATTTTGGTTTGCTCCAGTTTCTGACGGCGTTCTTCCGGGTCATGTCCCACATAGTTGTTGACCCATTCCTCCAGCAGGCTGTAGAGGTTGGTTACATCATTGTCCTTATTGTGGTGGCAGTAGAGCAGGATGTTGATGCCCATGTTCTCGTTGTACTTGTTGAAGAGATAGGCCACCTTTCCTCGGAGGTAGAAGTCGAGTACATTGCCCTTGCTGAGTTTCTCCACCTTCTCTTGCTCGCGCGAACGTGCGCCTGGAAAGTCGAGGAGGTCGTTGTCGGTAAGCATATCCATGTTCACGCCCTTCTGGTTGATACGGGCTTTCACATCTTCGCCGATACCCTCCAGGTCGTAGTGACCGGTGCTCTTCAGGAATTCATCCTCGATTTTGAACACAGCCTCGGCACAGATAGCGCAAAGTTCACTTTTTGGCATATCACTGGCTCTCTT
>JAFXVU010000163.1 GCA_017534705.1 Bacteroidaceae bacterium | reverse complement strand
TCAGTCACGCTCTTGTCAGCGAAGTCAATCTTACCTTCCTCGTCAACAGTCACGTTCTCGAGCAGTGCGTCACGCTTGATAGCGTTGTAGATGTCAGGCTCACTCTCCTTGTCGAGGTTGATAACCTTGGCATAGCAACCACCTTCGAGGTTGAACACGCCCTCGTCGTCCCATCCGTGCTCGTCGTCGCCAATAAGCAGACGCTTAGGATCGGTAGAGAGAGTAGTCTTACCTGTACCAGACAGACCGAAGAAGATAGCAGTGTTCTTACCTTCCATGTCGGTGTTGGCAGAGCAGTGCATAGAAGCGATGCCCTGGAGAGGCAGATAGTAGTTCTGCATAGAGAACATACCCTTCTTCATCTCACCACCGTACCAAGTGTTGATAATCACCTGCTCGCGAGAAGTAGTGTTGAAAGCAACACAAGTCTCTGAGTTCAGACCCAGTTCTTTGTAGTTCTCAACCTTAGCCTTGGAAGCGTTGTAAATCACGAAGTTTGGTTCAAAGTTCTCCAACTCTTCAGCTGTAGGCTGGATGAACATGTTCTTGATGAAATGTGCCTGCCAAGCCACCTCAAGGATGAAACGAACAGCAAGGTGTGTGTTGGTGTTAGCACCGCAGAATGCGTCAACCACATAGAGCTCCTTGTTGCAGAGTTCCTTCACAGCGATGTCCTTGACCTTAGCCCAAACCTCTTCGCTCATGGGGTGGTTATCGTTCTTATAACCCTCAGTAGTCCACCACACTTTGTCGTGGCTCTGAGCATCGTCAACGATGTACTTGTCTTTGGGTGAACGGCCAGTGAAGATACCAGTCATCACGTTCACAGCGCCAAGTTCGGTCTCCTGACCTTTGTCAAAGCCTGTGAGTTCTTTCTTCATCTCCTCTTCATACAGATACTCGTAGGAAGGGTTGTGGGCTTTCACTGTTGAACCAGTGATGCCATACTTAGTCAAATCCAAATTTGCCATAATGTTAATATTGAGTTTTATGATAATTACCTGAAATAATGGTCTTTTTGGTCGTTTTGTCAGCTACGGACTCATTGATAGTCTTTGGTTCATCTGGATATCAGCATCCACCATAACGGTCCTTCCGCAAATAACAAACGCAAAGTTAACATTTTTCTGTGGATTATTCTCTCATTTACCTTATTCTTTTTAGTTAAAAACATAAAAAAAAGGGTGTCAGCCAAACTAACACCCTCAATTTTGCTATATAGAGTTGACGAAAACTACATCATGCCACCCATTCCGCCCATACCTGGGGCACCGGCTGGCATAGGATTCTCTTCCTTCTTATCCACAATCACACATTCAGTGGTAAGGAACATGCCAGCTATGGAAGCGGCGTTCTCAAGAGCCACACGTGTCACTTTGGTTGGGTCGATAATACCGCTCTCACGAAGGTTCTCATAGACACCAGTACGAGCATTGAAACCAAAGTCGCCCTTGCCTTCGCGTACTTTCTGCACAACCACACTGCCCTCAAGGCCAGCATTCTCCACAATCTGGCGAAGTGGCTCCTCGATGGCACGACGAATGATGTTGACACCAGTCTGCTCATCAGCGTTATCCACCTTGACACCCTCAAGAGCCTCGATGGCACGGATGAGTGCCACACCACCGCCAGGGATAGTGCCCTCCTCGATAGCGGCACGGGTAGCGCAAAGTGCATCGTCAACACGGTCTTTCTTCTCCTTCATCTCGACCTCACTGGCAGCACCTACATAAAGCACGGCTACACCACCAGAAAGTTTGGCAAGACGCTCCTGCAGTTTCTCCTTGTCATAGTCAGAAGTGGTGTTCTTAATCTCAGCTTTGATTTGGTTCACGCGGTCCTTGATGGCCTGTTTGTCACCCTGACCACCCACGATAGTGGTATTGTCCTTCGAGATGGTTACTTTCTCGGCTGAACCTAACATTTCCAAGGTTGCCTGCTCAAGTTTCAAACCTTTCTCCTCACTGATCACCACACCGCCAGTCAGCACTGCGATATCCTCCAGCATAGCCTTACGACGGTCACCGAAACCAGGAGCCTTTACTGCACAAATCTTCAGCTGAGAACGCAAACGGTTTACAACCAAAGTCGTAAGTGCTTCGCTATCAATATCCTCAGCAATCACAAGCAATGGACGTCCAGTTTGCACAGCTGGTTCGAGAATAGGTAAGAACTCTTTCAAGTTGGATATCTTCTTGTCGTAGATAAGCACGAGGGGTGAATCCATCACACACTCCATCTTCTCTGTGTCGGTAACGAAGTAAGGAGAGAGATAACCGCGGTCGAACTGCATACCCTCTACTACGCCGATGGTGGTGTCGCGACCCTTGGCCTCTTCAATAGTGATGACACCGTCCTTGCTCACCTTCTTCATGGCGTCGGCAATGAGTTTGCCCACCTCCATGTCGTTATTGGCGCTAACGGTAGCAACTTGCTCAATTTTGTCATAGTTGTCCCCTACTTGTTCGCTCTGAGCCTTGATATGGTCCACCACCTTGGCTACGGCCTTGTCGATACCGCGCTTCAGGTCCATGGGGTTGGCACCTGCGGCCACATTCTTCAGACCCACGCTACAAATGCTCTGTGCAAGCACTGTGGCAGTAGTTGTGCCGTCACCAGCATCGTCGCCAGTCTTGCTGGCAACACTCTTCACAAGCTGAGCACCAGTGTTCTGGAAGGGGTCGGAAAGTTCTATTTCCTTAGCCACTGTCACACCGTCCTTTGTAATTTGAGGTGCGCCAAACTTCTTCTCTATCACTACATTACGTCCTTTTGGACCAAGCGTTACCTTCACGGCGTCTGCCAAAGTGTCAACACCCAGTTTCAGCTGTTCGCGGGCGTCGATATTGAATTTCAAATCTTTTGCCATTGTTATGTTCCTTTCTTGATTTTGTAGTTGAAGTTGAATGTTAACCTAAGATGGCGAGTACGTCGCTTTGGCGCATAATGAGGTATTTTTCACCCTCATACTCCAGTTCTGTTCCAGAATATTTGCCGTAAAGCACCTTGTCGCCTACTTTGAGGATCATCTCCTCGTCCTTGTTACCGTTGCCTACTGCAACCACCTCACCCTGAAGCGGTTTCTCCTTAGCTGTATCGGGGATGATAATTCCACCGATTGTTTTCTCCTCTGCTGGAGCAGGGAGAATCAGTACTCTGTCTGATAATGGTTTAATGTTCATAATGAATTATATTTGTTTGTTATTGTAATTCTTTCGAATCATTTTAACCCTTTAAAATCCTTACTTACCATAAAGACCTTAAAGACTCTAAGGACAATACGACAAAAGCCGTGCCAAAGCAACTGGTTGCCGCTTCACGAACGACGCATTCACCATCGTGTCAGTTTTTTCGCCACCAACTTCTGACATTGTGTCAGTTGCATTAAGCGTTGAATCAAACTGTGATTTCGCCTTCCATTGTGAAAAATAACGATTGACGCTAAATAGTTTATATAAATAAGGTAATATGTCGTTTTTTTTGGCTAACTTTGCGCCATAATTACATAAACAAGAACAAGAAACTGCAATGATTTATTTTTTCAGAACACCATCAGGCAGCGTGATTGCCACCAAGGCCGACCATGAGTTGTCGGCAGACGAGAAGAAAGCCCTTTGCTGGCTTTATGGCGAGGCTAAAGAAGAAGACGGAAACAGTCTGCAAGGCTTTTTCGTGGGTCCTCGCCGCGAGATGATAACCCCTTGGAGCACCAACGCTGTGGAAATCACACAGAACATGAGCCTGAGAGGCATCAGCCGCATCGAGGAGTATTTCCCTGTAGACAGCGAGGATGCTGAGTACGACCCTATGCTCCAGCGCATGTACAAGGGATTGAATCAGGATATCTTTACGGTCAACATCCAGCCCGCCCCCATCAAGCGCATCGACAACCTTGAGGAATACAATGAGGAGGGAGGCCTTGCGCTGAGTCCTGAAGAGATAGAATATCTACACAAGGTGGAGGGTCAGCTGGGTAGAAAACTGACAGACTCTGAAGTTTTCGGTTTCGCCCAGATCAACTCCGAGCACTGCCGCCACAAAATTTTCGGAGGCACGTTCATCATCGATGGCAAAGAGATGCCCAGTTCACTCTTCAACCTCATCAAGAAGACCACCAAGGAAAACCCCAACAAGATACTTTCCGCCTACAAGGACAATGTAGCATTCGCACAAGGTCCAGTAGTGGAACAGTTCGCACCTGCCGACCAGTCAACCAGCGACTACTTCCAGGTGAAGGACATCGAGTCGGTGATTTCACTCAAAGCTGAGACTCACAACTTCCCGACGACTGTGGAGCCATTCAATGGCGCTGCCACAGGCACAGGCGGTGAAATCCGCGACCGTATGGGCGGTGGTGTAGGTTCATGGCCTATCGCGGGCACAGCCGTCTACATGACTTCCTACCCGCGCAATGGTGAAAACGGAGCCCGCTCATGGGAGGACATACTTCCCGTAAGGAAATGGCTCTATCAGACACCCGAGCAGATTCTTATCAAAGCCTCTAACGGTGCTAGCGACTTCGGCAACAAATTCGGCCAGCCACTCATCACTGGCTCTGTGCTTACCTTCGAGCATGAGGAGAACGGAGAGCAATACGGCTACGACAAGGTCATCATGCTCGCTGGCGGTGTGGGCTATGGTACGAAGCGCGACTGTCTGAAGAAAGAACCGCAGAAAGGCAACAAAATCGTAGTGGTAGGTGGCGACAACTACCGCATCGGCCTTGGTGGAGGCAGTGTTAGCTCCGTGGATACCGGTCGTTATTCCAGCGGCATCGAGCTCAATGCCGTCCAACGTGCCAACCCCGAAATGCAGAAACGTGCTTACAACTTGGTTCGTGCATTATGTGAAGAGGATGTGAATCCCGTGGTGTCTATCCACGACCATGGTTCTGCAGGACATGTGAACTGCTTGTCAGAGCTGGTGGAAGAATGTGGCGGTCTTATTGACATGACCAAACTGCCCATTGGCGACACCACTCTGTCGTCGAAAGAAATCATTGCCAACGAAAGCCAGGAGCGTATGGGCCTTCTCATTGACGAGAAGCACAT
>JAFXVU010000162.1 GCA_017534705.1 Bacteroidaceae bacterium | reverse complement strand
GGGACTTTGCCAACACCAAGAACTTCATCCTTTCTGGCGATGAGAACGAAGAGCCCGAGGCATTCGTCTATGGCGATGCAGTGGAGTTCAACGATGATGCCAAGAAATTCACTGTCACCATCAACGAGAACGTACAAGTGGAATCCATCAACGTGAACAACACCAAGGCCTACACTTTCAACGGAACAGGCTCCATCACTACTGGTTCACTCACGAAGGAAGGCAAAGGCTCGCTCACCATCAACACACTCAACTCCTACACTGGCGGCAACTACCTTAAGGGCGGCACCATCATCGTCAGCGCTCTTGCCAATGACGTGGATGCAACAGGTAACCTTGGTGCCTGCACCACCAACGCCAACAACTTCACTATGGAGAACGGGGCTGTGCTCCAAACCAGCCAAGCAGTGAAGAACGGTTCTCCTATCCGTTTCATTGGTGAGGAAGGCGGTGTCATCAACAACTCGGCCGATTTCGTTCAGCAGAAGAGCTTAACAGGTACCCTGCTCACCAAGCGTGGCGGCGGCTGGCTGAAGACTTCAGCTCCAGGCTCGGCCCTCAACCGTCTGGTCATCGCTGGAGGAACCGTCCAAAACGGCAACGGCAACGCTGCCAAGGTAGTGGAACTGAGCGGTGGTTCACTTGTGGACAATGTGGGCACAAGCAATGAAATCAACATACCAGAGAAGAAGACGGGTTCATGGACCACTGGTAACCGCTGCACCTACAGCAACGCTCTCACCGGTTCTGGCACCATCAATGTGTATTGCGCCACTGAGAAGGGGTCCAATTATTACGCAACTCGTACCCCCATCCGTCTCAACCTCAGCAACTTCGAGGGTACACTCGTAGCGGGTGCCACTTACACTGCCGACGGCCGTTTCACTTTCGACACCAGCACTGGTGGCACAAAGTGGACACTCAGCATACCTGACGGCATCATCGTGCAGAACTCAGGCAAGACGCTGCGTATGGGCGCTGTCATTGGCAAGGGTGAGCTGGGTGGTTTCTGTACCTTCAGCAACAACGGCGCTTCTGGCACTAACACCTGGCAGGTGGGCAACGACGAGGACTTCAAGTTCGAAGGTTTGGTGATTGGCGGTGACCGCTTCACCAAGATGGGTTCCGGCAAGATGACAGCCACAGGCGTATGGACCACCTCTGGCGCTGTAAGCATCAACGAGGGTGTTCTCATCTGCACTTCAGGTGGCTCACTGGGTACAGGTGCATTGACCGTAGAGAAGAATGGTACACTGATGGGTATCAACAATACCGGCACTTCGATGACCAATAGTTCATTCACCATCAACGGCACTGTGCATCCAGGGTCCAGCGCATCTGCTTTCACTGGCTCGCTCGACTTCAATGGAAAGAACGTGTCGTTCAATAACAGCTCCACCCTCGAGGTTGTGATGCGCAGATCCAACACCAACGAAACAACTTTAGGAGGTACTGGCATCAAGAACATCAACAAACTGACCTTCAACGGTACTGTTGCTGTTGAACTCTACCGCAGCTACACGCCTGTTGTAGGCGACGAGTTCCGTCTGTGGACCGATGTCAAGTCGTTCACGGGTACTCCGTCCTTCAATCTGCCAGAGACCCATGAGGCAAACGACAGCATCTACACCATCACTTGGGACACCAACGACATCAATCAGGGCATCATCAGGATTGCCGCGCTCAACGTGGTTGATGGCATCAACTCCATCATTGCCGACACAGAGAACGTGAAGGTGGAAGTGATGTCGGTCAACGGTGCCGCCATCTGCGAGTTCTATTGCCCAATGGGTTCTCTCAAGAGCAGTTTCGCCAAGACAGGTCTGAGCAAGGGCGTTTACATCCTGCGTCTCACCTCTGAATCTGGCAAACAGAAGAGCGTCAAGATGATGAAGTAACGCTTCATCCATCCTATCTCAAAAGCCTCCAGTCCATTTGGGTCGGAGGCTTTTTTTGTGAATCATCTGAAGGTCACATTCAAAGAGTTCCGGATAATCGAAGAAAAACGAGTGGAAAAAATTTGGATTCTGGGAAAAAAGCATAACTTTGCAGTGAAAGCTTAATTAATCTCTAATAGTCAGAATAATACTTTTACAAACAAAAATAAAGAATCATAATGACAAGACAACATATTGTATTTCTGACCGGAGCCGGCATCAGTGTAGAAAGTGGATTGAGTACCTTCCGCGGTAAAGATGGATTGTGGACGAACGAGGAATGGGCTTACCTGGCAAGTACCGATGCGCTATACAATGACACCCAAAGATGCCTTGACTTCTATAATTTCAGACGTAAGCAATTAGCTGAGGTCGAACCGAATGAAGCTCACCGTATGATTGCAGAACTGGAAAAAGAACATGAAGTGACTGTTATCACCCAGAACGTCGATAATCTCCATGAACGTGCAGGTTCGTCTCAGGTCATTCATCTGCATGGTGAACTTAGTAAAGTCTGTTCAATAAATAACCGAACAACATGTGTTAAGGAGTATCCATTGACTACTCCCATCATGGTTGGCGACAAAGCAGAGGATGGTTCACAGCTACGTCCATACATTGTGATGTTCGGTGAATATATTGACAGTATGAATGTCGCCATCAAGTACGTGAGCCATGCCGACATATTCGTTGTTATAGGCACCTCACTTCAAGTCTATCCTGCGGCAGGATTCATCAACTATGCTCACCATGAAGTACCCAAGTTTGTCATAGACCCAGGAGAGATGGAGCAATGCACAAAACTTGGCTTTACTCACTTTAAGACCACAGCCACAGAAGGAATGAAGATGCTTCTGGAGGCCTTCAAGGATTTGTAAACAGTATAAGATTAAGGCAACATAAAAAACTATTGATCACTAAATACTAATCAAAATAATAATTGATATCTTGATGTCAGTATCATTATGCAACACACCACCATCCATAAAATCGTCTTGTTACCGTTCATCTTGTGCGTAAGGTTCCTGCAATTGCTCGGGAAGTGCTTCGGATTGAGTTACGAGCGGATATCCGTCATTTTCAACCTCTACTTGCAAGGAGGCATCTTATTGCTTTCTGGAGCATTACCTCTCATGGCAACAGCCTGGACAATGACTGGTCTCACTATAGGATGGGGAATTACTCTGCTGATTACCAGCATCGTCTATCTCAGCATATACATAGTGGGATTCATCACTCTGCTCAAGCATTACCATCCTCCTATGGACGACGCTTTCAATCTGTGTGTGAATGATCTATTATGGATTGCTGGGAAATGGCATGTCTCCTACCATGCAGTCAATCTCGTCATTTTCGTTCTCTGGTGGCTCGCCCTCATTGGCATGAACATCTTAGCCGCGTGTTCCATTCTCAAATTTGGACTCACCATTTAATATCTCATCTACATCTGCAAGGACAGCCGAGGCAAGGAGTGCCTTCGTTTCAACCTCAGCCCCACAGACATCTTCGGTTCGAAATGATAATGCGGTGGGCGAGAAGCATCGCACTGAGTTTAAGGATTAAAAGGATATAGCGCAGCGCCACGACTGAGGCATCATGAAATCTGCGAAGCATTATACTGTTATTTGTTTTCGCAAGCACTTTGGATAAGACAGAGAATCGTATCATCATTTTCAGGGCAAACAAATTACTATGGCTAATAGTGCCTATACCATTCACTTTCATCGTGAAAAGAACATCTATTTCATC
>JAFXVU010000161.1 GCA_017534705.1 Bacteroidaceae bacterium | reverse complement strand
GGCATCACGTCAATAGAGAAAGTGGAGGCCGCAGGCAAACACCAAACGTCTGTTGTGGTGGTAGGTTGCCAACAAGGCATCGCCATAATGGATGGTCAGTGCAAGGACATCTCCAGGATTGTGTTGGTCAATCCTTCCAACATCACCTCGAACGACAATCGTATAGCCAGCGTCAGTTACGACGGAAAACACACGATATGGGCATGCAACGAACACCACACAATTGTGACTTACGACCTGACCACTGAAACGACACAACTCGACACACTCTCAGAAACCCTCCTTTCCAGTTCTGTCAACGACATTCAGGCAGTCGGCAACCGTCTCTACATGGCTACCAACAACAACGGACTGCTTGTCTATGACATATCTACCCACACAAGCCAGCGACTCGATTCCATTCCTCCTTCCATCAGGCAATTATCACAAGTCGGTGACACACTTTTCGTATGTACTGACGGTGGAGGACTCTATGCGCTCTACAAGGGGCATACAGAACGGCTGAAAACATTGTCGAACTCAGTGTATTCATGTTGTTACGACACAACGTCATCCACCCTGTGGTGTGGCTACTATCAGCAAGGATTCAGTTACTCTTCACAAAAGAACACTCCTTTCAGCATCTACAAATACAAGGACTTCACCACAGAGGGGCTGTTCGTCAGAAGTTTCCTGCGGCATGGACAACAGACTGTCATCGGCACAAGAAATGGCATCTATTTAGTCGATGAACAACGAGATTTTGTCCGCCATTTCACACCACAGGAGATTCAGGGTGCCATCATCATGGACATCAAGTTCTTCGCCGACAAATATATCATCGCCAACTACGAACATGGACTCTTCTCCATCGACCCTGTCACCGCGCGCTTGACACCATTATCGTTGGACAAACGTCACCAGGAGTCCAGTTGCAGCCGCCTGGCTGTGTCGCCCGACGGCAACCACCTCTATGCGGCAAGCAGCGTAGGACTCCTTGTCCTCGACAAGCAACTGCAAGTGGTGGAGGAATACGACGACAGGCATTCGGACATCATCTCCACCTACTTCTACGACATCATGTTCGACAAGACAGGTAAACTCTGGGTAAGCACCTCCAAAGGGTTGTGCCTGTTCAATCCCGCAACCAAACGTTTCCAGAGCAATGGCTTTCCAAAGGGATATTTCAACAATGTCCCCAACATCACCCTCTTCCAGACCCTCAACGGGGATATCCTCGCCGCATCAGAACAAACGCTCTATTACAGCTCGCCTGATTTGGCGCAGATGCGAGAATACCCACTCCATGAAACACTGGGACTTGGCTACATCAGTTTCATTCAGCAGATGGACATTTCCGGCAAGCCATATCAATTTATCGGCACCGATTGCGGCTTATTCATCACGGATATGAACTTCCAGACCTTCCATCAATATGCCCAGCACGACAACATACCTTCTCCACAATTCCAAAGATTCAACGCATCTGAGGATGAAGATGGCAGTCTATGGATGGCCAATGCCAAGGGTCTGGTCGTATGCACCAAAGAAAACCGACTGCAACTGACTGCCTCTCTGAAATCCAAGGTGTTTATCGACAGATACACCATTGACCGCAAGGAGCAAATCACAAATCCGTTTTCCGACGATTGCAACACAATAAGCACCGGCTGGTATTTCGGCACCGACGAACTAGTCATCATGCCGATGCTACTTGACTACAGCGCTCATCAATCGCAACGCTATTACGAGTGGACTTTAGACGGAGGAGCACCACGTTTGTGCTACGAGGGCAATCCTATAGCACTGAAAGACCTCAGTCTCGGAAGCCACCGGATTCGTATCGCGTTGGCAGGTCATCCTGAAACCGCTCTTGACGTGGAAGTGAAAGTGTCGCCATCTATCAAGTTCTATGGCATGTTGTTCGCTGTCGTTTCAATAATCATCATGGCTGTGATGGTGATGCAGATTTTGAAACGCCGCAGGCAATACCATAAAATCTTGAAGCAGAAACACCAGATAGAGTTGCAACTGGCTTCCCACAATGCTGTCCGCCAGCACATCCAGCGACAAGAGCAAGAACAGGCCAAGGTGGAGGAAGAACGACGACAGGAGAAAGCCGACAAGATGAAATATAAGTCATCGGAATACAAAGAACTGAAAGCCAAGGTAAAAGCCTATATGGAAGCAGAAAAACCCTACCTCAACAAAAACCTCCGCATCACCGAGGTGGCGGCCAAAGTGGGCAGCAATGCCGGCACACTGTCGTTGATGTTCAACGACTCTATGCACACAAACTATTTCGATTTCATCAACCGCTACCGCATCGACCATTTCAAGAAACTGGCCCTCGACCCTGACTATGCGCATTACACCGTCTTGGCCATCAGCGAGATGTGTGGCCTGAAACGTTCCAATTTCTTCAACGTGTTCAAGAAATTCGAGGGCTGCACCCCCAGCGAATGGATAAAAAAAGAGAAAGGTTCCTGAGACCTATTAAACGTGAAATCCTTGAATCCACATCATTTCCCATGTTTTTCTTTGTAGTCGGAAGGCATCTCACCATATTCCTCTTTGAAGTACTTGGAGAAATAGCGGGGATTGTTGAAACCCACTTTATAGGCGACTTCGGAAACGCTCATCTGGCTTTGCCTCAGTAATTGCTCTCCCCTCTGGAGACGCAACATACGAATAAACTCCGAAGGGGTCTTGCCCGTGATAGAGAGGAGTTTCTTGTAGAGATTCACCCTTGACATACCGAGTTCCTGACTGAGCATCTCGACAGAGAAGTCGGCATTCTCCATGTTCTTCTCCACATATTCCGTCGCGTTTCGCACCAGTTTCTCATCAAGTGAAGTGATTTCCATTTCGCTGACTTTTGGCATAATCAGCGGCTTAGGCAACCCTTTGCTCCATCCTATCAAGTTGCTCATGCGATGGGCGAGAATGTCGAGGTTAAAAGGTTTAGTGATATAATCATCGGCTCCTACCTCCATCCCCTCGATTTTCTGCTCTGTAGCGATGCGCGCTGTGAGCATCACGAACGGAATCGAGCGTGTGGAGGAATTCTGCTTGATTCTCCTGCACAATTCCACTCCATCCATTTCAGGCATCATCACATCGCTCAGAATGATGTCGGGCCTTGCCTGCGCAATCATCTGGAGCGCCTCCTTTCCGTCGTGTGCCACACGCACACGATAGGTTTCCGACATTACCTCTGACATGAAATCGAGGAAGTCTTGGCTGTCATCGACAATCAGCACTTCGTAGTCTTCTTTACCGCCCTGCTGTCTATCTTGGACGATTTGCTTGCCATTGTTTTCATTCATTTCCCCTTCATCCTTCAGAATCGGAGTGACATAGGTCAGCGAAGTGTCAATAATCCTCAGCGAATCGTCATGCCGCACTGGCAGATGGATGGTGAAACGCGCACCCCCACCCTCATTGTCGGAAACAGAAATATCACCTCCGTGCATCTCTACAAATGACTTGGTAAGGTTGAGCCCTATGCCGCTTCCTCCCGATGCCATATTATTGTCCCTCACTTGATAGAAACGGTCGAAGATATGCTTCTTTTCACTGTCGTCTACCCCTACTCCAGTGTCGGCAACATCAACTACCAGTAAATCGGCGTCACCACCCTTGTCCATCGTGATGGAAACAGCGACCTTACCACCCTCGGGAGTGAATTTGTAGGCATTGTTGAGCAGGTTGTTGAATATCTTGCCCATTTTATCATCATCGAACGACATCATCAGTCCCTCCACCTGCGAGTGGAATGTGAGGTGTATCTTCTTTTGCTGTAGTTCGCTGAAAGTGGTGCAAATGGACTTGACGAACTGCACGATATCGCCATTGACGAGATTGAGTTTCTCTTTTCCCATATCCATCCGTCGGAAGTCGAGCATCTCGTTGACCAGCTGAAGCAGTTTATCGGCATTGCGCAAGATTAGGTTGAGTTTACTCCGCTTACGCTCGTCTGTTTCATCTTTGGCAAGTTGCTGAAGGGGTGAAACAACTAATGAGAGCGGTGTTCGAAGTTCATGACTTGCATTGGTGAAGAAACGCATTTTCATCTGCTCCAATTCGCGTTCCTGCTGGGCGTTGTGGCGTATCTGCTCCATCTGCAACTTCACTTTCTGCCTGCGGAGCAACATGCTGTTGATGAGATAGACCATTAAACCAATTAACAAAGCATAAAGAAGATATGCCCAAGTAGTCTGATAGAAAGGCGGAAGGATGTGAATCTTCATCTCTGCCACCTCACCCATTTTCTTTCCATCCCTGTCAACAACCTGAACTTGAAGGGTATAATTGCCTGAAGGCAAGTTGGAATAAGTGATTTCTCCTATCCCTGGCGCAGTGGTTTGCCATTTGTCGGTCACCCCTTTCAAACGGTACATGAAACGACAGGGGAATGCAGGAAAAGGATTACTGGTGCCGAGCAACACTGTAAAAGAGTTGTCCTCATGACTGAGACTTAGTGCTCTCACTTCGTTGAGTTGCTGTTGTAGCAACACCACGCCATTGTAGGACTCTCCGACTTCAATATACTTGTCAAAGAAGGATATACCAGAGAACAACACTTCGGCTGGTGCCTTAACAGGATCCTTGGTCCCCTTAGGCAAGACATTCACTCCCTCCTGGCTACCCACATAGAGGTTGCCCTGGCTGTCCATAAAAATACTGCGGAAGTTGAACTGACGGTGCAGGAAACCATTCTGCGTAGGGTAAACTTTGATATCGAAAACCATACGCTTTCCATCGCAGTCGGTCTTCACTTTGATGATACCTCGGTCGGTGGCTATCCAAAGGTTGTTATCAGCATCTTCCACCATCGATGCCGCCACAAAACTCCCCTGTCCCCACTCTGGAGTCAGAGTATAAAGACTGTCGGTCTTCATGTCGTAGATGTTCACACCTGAAAGCGACGCTATCCAGCATCGCCCCTGATGGTCCACCAACATTTGATTGGTGTTCAAATTGAGGAAAGGTTTGCCGTTCTTGGTACCCCTAAAGTTGGTGAATTGCTTGGCGGCCACGTCAAAAACGCTGAAACCAGCAGAATGTCCGAGATAAATCCGTCCTTCTCTCCCCATTTGCACAGAGGCGATATAATCGGAGGATATCGTGGAGTTGGAGGTGCTGTAGGTTATGAACTCGCCAGTTGCAGCATGAAGTATCTGAAATCCACCTCCCAATGTACCGATGATGATATTTCCCTCCAAATCCTCGTCAAGCGACCAAATGCTGTTGTTGGCCAGTCCACTCTTACCATAAAGGTAGGTGGTCCATACCCCCTCATGGTAGTGGGTGAGTCCACCATTGAAAGTACCGAACCACAACGTTCCGTCTTTGGCGGCAAGAGAACTCACCACAACATCGCTTTGAAGATGCGTTTCTGACATGGTAAAACGTCGAGTCTGACGGGTTGTGGGGTTGTAGCAGACAATGCCAGCATCGTTGGTGCCGCACCAATAATTGCCAGTCGATTCATCTTTGGCGATGGTGCACACATCTCCGATGTCCCATAACTGGAAAAGCGACATCCCCATCCAATTATAGGCGATGCCGTTCTTGTAAGTACCAACCCACAGTGCATCATTGGAGTCAATCATGAGGCTCTGCACTGTGTTATCGGGTAGTGTACCTGGTATGTTTCGGATATTGGTGTGCTGATGCACCGTATGGTCCTTGTGGTCGAGCATCAGCATTCCTTGATGGTCTGTGGCTATCCATATCCTTCCATCTGAGTCTTCTCCCATGTCCTTGATGACAATATGAGAAGCCAGGGGTTGGTAGCCTGCCTCCAGCATCCATTGACGCTCGTTATTGTACCATTTGTCGTGCAGAGCATCATATAGCACCGTGGTAATGGTATTGTAGATCCAATACAAATGATGATGGTCGATGTATATACCGTATTCCATCGAAGACAGATTGGAGCTCTCAGGAATATGTCGGTTAACCCTGACGACACGTTGGTGCTTACCATCGAATTTCACCAATGTACCATCGTTATAAACCATGATGACTTGCCCGTCTTCTTCAGCAAAGTCACTTACCTCGCCATTAGGAATCATGTTCTTACCTGTCCCTGCCTTGATAAGCGTTTGGCTGCCATCCTCAGCACTAATCCAGTAGCATCCCTTCCCATTGACCATCACATAGATGTTCTTCTGGTGGTCGATGAAGATTTCGTCAGGACTGTTTTCAATGCCATGCTGGCGCAACCAGTCTTCAACGCCGAGTTCAAAGGAGTCGTTCAAGGGATTATAGCGACACCATGCTGTGGCTGTCTTAATCCACAGACAGCCGTCTTTGTCTTCCATGATGCGTTCTATACTGTTGTTAGGCAGAGCGACAGGATTGTCTGGGTCAGAGAAGTAGTTTTTGAATCGGAATCCGTCATATCGGTCAAGACCCGATGGAGTTCCGAACCAGATGAATCCCTGCCGGTCGTGAAAAATACAGTTGATTTGGTTGTTCGACAGTCCGTCGCTCAGTCCGATTACAGCGAAGGGCATCCGCTCTACCTGTGAACGGATAGCGGTAAAGGGAGTAAGGGACAGCAAGGTTATCAAAATGATTCTGTAAAATATCAGCATAGTAAGTTCTGTAGCAATTCCATCGATGTGTGCATCATGGGTAATCTTCTGCAAATATACACCTAATCTTTCATAGCGACAATAAAAAGAAATAGATTTCTGAAAAAAGTCACAGGCAAATCAATTGTGGAACCCACAGAACGAAAAAAAGGACGCGACAAGTCACGTCCTTAAAAGGGAGAATCACTCTGACTTTTCGTCTTAGTTCAATAAGGCCAGGAAGCCGATGCCACACCCTCGGTAATGCCTTCCATTGCCGGTTGGCAGAAGACGCTAAGCGTAGAACGGTTGAGGATGGTCATGGTGCCTTCTTCGCCATTCTGATTCGGGGAGTTGATGTCCCAAACCATCGGTACAATACCATTGTTTCCCGCCTGCAGGCATACTTCCCTGAACCATGACTTAACGGAACTGTTGTGCTGTGTCTGGTTTTCACTCAATTTGCGCCATTTCACACCACACTCACCTATAATCACGGGATAACCTTTATCGACGAACTTTGCCTTCATCTTGGAGAACTGAGATTTCAAATGGCTTTCCTCGCCCCATGTGGCATTGTGGCTGCTGCCTGAAACATGATTTCCACTTCCCCAGAACCAACTGGTACCACCATCACCACAGAAATCCCATGGGTCGTAGTAGTGTACCTCGACCATCGTGCAACCTTCGACATCATTGGGCATATCGAAACCAATGCTGTTGTCGGTAGCTGATGAGATATTAGTGCCTGGTGCCTGCACCACGAGCGTGCGATTAGAGTTGTTGCCACCAGTGGCACGTACTGCATCAATAAATGCTTGATTATAACGCTCAAGAATAGGTGTGAGATCTTTATGGCGGTTATTGAAAAGGTTGTACTGCTGGAAAGGCTCGTTCAAACCAGCGAAAAGCAAATGCTCATCGTAATCCTTGAATGTGTTGGCAATTTGTGTCCAGAGGTTTTGGAGTGTGGCGATTTTTGCAGAAATGGTTGCCTCACTCACAGCCTGATAGGAAGCTGTGCTGGCTGAGAAGCCCTCAACCTCAATCCAGCCACTGTCCCAGTGGTCGTTGAGCATGACATATAGACCATCAGCAACACAGTAATCAACGATTTCCTTCACGCGAGCCATCCAGGAGGCGTCAATGGTTTCGTTGGTACTGTGGATATACCATGAGCATGGAATACGCACAGACTTAAATCCCTGAGACTTCACGAAATCAATGATTTCCTGCGATGTCTTGGTCCTCTGCCAAGAAGTCTCGCCTCCTGAAGCCTCCATGGTGTTGCCGAGGTTCCATCCAGGATACATGTTCTTGGCTATCTCCATTGCAGTGGCGTTGATACCTGTATTCGACAACCCTGACGCCTGTGTGACAGTCACACTTTCTGTGATATTGTTGAGGGTGAAAGAGATGGTAGCCCTACGTTCACCGCCATTGTTCTTAGCAATGGTAAAGGTCTCGCTGTAGTCCTGCATATTAGCACGAGTATTCACTCCTTTGGCCTGTGTAATCCAGTCGGAGGAGATAACCATCTCATAGTTGCCGTTAGTCTGTAAAGCGATAGTGATATTACCGCCATCAGCCCCTACAGACAAAGCCTTGGAAGAAGTAATGACCAGACCGTCGGCAGCGGTTTGAGTGACATTGATCGTTTTAGTGGATCCACTCACAGACACAGTGATGGTCGCCATGCGGTCATTGGTTTCAGTGTTCTCTGACACTTTGGCTGTAAAAGGATAAACCTTATCGGAGTTAGATGCCTCAGAAATGACGGTCAGCCATGAGACACTGCTTGCAACTGTGGGTTTCTGTGATGCCTGAACATAGAACTTGACTTCTCCCCCTGTGGTGGAGAAAACCATGTCGGATTTTGTCACAGTGAATTCCACCGAATTGTTGTCGCCATCGCTATCATCGCCTGACGAACACGACATCGCAGATGTGCAACACAACGACACGATGCAGAAAAGGATAAAATCCTTGAGATAATTCTTCATGATTCGCTGAAAAAGTGCCGGAGTGCAGAGTACCTGCACTCCGACGGATTGATTTGAAAAGTAACGAGTCAGACGGTTATTTCTTTCCTGGGATAATCACACTGTCGATGTTCACCTTAACACGTGTCGGGTCAACCAGCTCCTTCCAGAGGTCGTAGATTTCGATGGTCCAAACCACAGCGCCTGTGCATGCGTTTCCATCCAGCGGAGCGAAGACTGTGTAGGTGCCGTCGCCAGTGACCACTGATGATCCAAGACCATCATGGGTTTCTGTTCCCCACCAACTTGGCCACCATGCTGGAGTGGCATAACTGAGTTCCGTCTTATAGCTCTTGCTTGCGCCGTCGATGAGGTTGCCGTCGATGCCTGTGATGGTATAAGTGATAATCTGGTAGCCAGAGAAACTGAGGTCGCTGACATCCACACCAGCTCCCTTGGTATCACCATATTCATTGAAAATCTCGATACGTCCATCCGTACCGTTGCCATCCTTGTTGTTGAAGAGCACCTTCGAGTTATCAACATAGTACTGCATCTGGCTGTCGTCCACATCAAACTTGATGCTGTTGATTTCGGCCTTCACATTGTCTATGCCGTCACCAAGGGCGGTATGGAGTCCATCAATATCGATGGTGAACACAGAAGCTCCTTCGGCGGTGTTGCCACCAGTCTCCATCCAAACGGTATATGTGCCGTTTCCTGTGACATGGCAGTCGTACTTGCTGTTGAAACCCGACCAAAGCGATGGATCCCAACTTTCGTCAGCATATTCCAAACCACCGTAGCAATCAACGCCTTCTGCCTCAATGCCACTGAGTGTGAAGGTCACAATCATGTTCTTCGAGAATTTGAGCTGCTGCACGTTTATTGGCGGGTTATTGGCTGTACCTGCACCATAGAGGTTGAAAATCTCGATACGCAGACGACCATTGTTCTCAATGTCTCCGTAGATAATCTTAGAGTTATCCACCTCGAGTTCGAATACAGGCTCAGCCTCGCGCACTGAACGCAGTGCGAGACCAAGATGGCGCTCGCTGTTGCCGATTGTTGCGCCATTGCTGTCGAAACATAGCGTCTTGGCATAGTCTCCATTGATGGTGTTGACATTTCCTGTCCAGTAAAGACCCTGAACGGATGCCTCATTCACGTTGCCGCCTTTGCGGTAACCTGCGGCAGGGAAGAAAATGGAATTACCATTCTTGGCCGTAAACTTCACACCTTTCACTCCCTCCACTTCTGTCCATTCCTGGGTGGTTCCGTTGAGCAGTTCCTCATAGAGCGCTTGGGTCGGCAAGTAACTGACCTTGGTAGCCTCGCCGTCAATAGAAGCGCTAAGCGCTGAAGCCACATCGTTGGCAGTCTGTGAAATATCCTCAGTGGCGTAATGACCATTGAAATCAGAAGTGAGCAGACCGGTGACATCACCGAAACCAAAGAGGCGGCCCATCTGTGACTCATGCTCAGCACCGATGTTGTACTTAGCCCAAAGCACGCTCAGGCCCAGATCGACATATTCCATTTCTTTAGTCTGGGTGGTGAACGACTTCACATCACCCAACACCACACTGCTGCCCATTTTGAAGTAGGAAGCATAGTAGTAAGTGCGGCCAGGAAGCAAACGGTCGGCAGTGACAGAGTAATATTTCTCTGCTGAAGTGAGGACATACTCGTCACCCTCGTTGGCTACCACACCGTCTTGTGAACTGCTGACTCTGATACCGTATTCCACAGAGGTAGCACCAGCGTTGATGAGTTCAGCGGAAGCATCCGCCACACCACCCAAAACAGCACTTACGGAAGTGATGGAAGTGGCGTCTGCAGTGGCGATACGCGCGTCTGTGGTTGTGAAGTTCTTGGTGTCACCGAACTTGGTCACCTTGCCTTGAAGTGTGACGTAGGTGGCATAATAGTAGGTCTGTCCCTTGGTCAAGCCGGTGATAGTGGCAGTGACTGCTCCAGTGGCAGCGTCAAGGCTGCCTGTCTGTTTCTTACCGGCGGTAGGGTCGGATGTCGTGGAATAATACACACCCACCTCATAGGAAGAGGCAGAATAGGCAGAGAGGTCGAGTACCGTACCCTCTGTCACAGCAGTGGTGGCAGTGACCACGGCGTCACCAGTGGTGACAGCAGATATGATGTCGCCAGTAGCGTAGGAGTAGTCGTCATCTGAGCATGAAGTGGTTGCTAGAACTAACGACAACAGAAATGCACCTGCCAAATATTTTGTTTTCATATTCGAATACTTGTTTATGATTATTGATTGTCTGGATGAAGGTAGCCGGCCCAGAAGGAGCAGGTCTGCCTTCAAATGCTATTCTTCAGGATTCATCACGTTGCTGCCGCAATCGAAGGTGACGTGAACGGTAACTTCGAGAGAACTGTTGAACACATACTTAGGTGCATCGCCTGCAGTGGCACCCCAAGGATTAAGGATATAGCGACGAGCGGTGGAGAGGTCGCCATCAGCAGTGCCACGGTCGATGGCCGCATCGTCAAACGTAATCTCATTGCCGTCGCACTTGATGCTCTTGACCACGATATCGCAGTTGTTGTGGTCCTTGTACAGTTTGGCGATGTCGAGGAACATACCGTAAGGCTCACCGCTGGCACCATTGATGGTGAAAGTGTAGTCACCGTCGCCCGTGACAAAGACATCGTCGCTGTACTGGAACGCCCAGCCCGTGTCGAAATACGAGAGTGTAGCCTTGTATCTAACTACCTCACCTCCACCTGCCACGTATGGCTTGAAGTGATAGCCCTGATACTGATAGGTCTCCCCTTGGTCATTGACCTCGTCGCTTCCGAGCCAGAGGTCGGAGATGCCACCTGAGTAATCATCAACGGCTACTGACAGCACCTTGAGCGTATTGTCGCTGTTGGCTTTGAAGCGAGCCAGACCGTCGCTTGAGAGTGTGGCTGTTGGCAATCCTTTCTCAAAGTAATACGTACCGTCGTCGGAAAGGGTGAATGTTCCTGTGATACTATTGCCGTCGGGGGTCTCGCAAGTGTATGTGCCTGCTGTGCGGTCGAAGGAGAGTTTGAGGTCGCCTATATCCTCAAGTGCTTCGGAAGTGATGCCCTTGGGTGAGCCATAAAGGTCGCACCAGTCGTACGGGAGTTCATCGGCACTGAGTTTGAAGACCATCTGCTTCTGCGTCTTGGGCTCCACATAATCGCGCCAACCGTCGATGAGCGAGATAGAAGGTGTCTCAGGCACTACGTTGGCATCGTAACTGTCGCGGAATTCCTCAGAGATGAAGTTGTAGGAGAGGAGGCAAGGCCCCTCATTGGGGTCATTGTCGCGAAGCACGGCCAACTGCATGTGGTTCTCGTCAAGTGCGAGGATGGTGATGTTGCCCCACTGGGTGACAATGGCGTCGCGTCCTGGATCATGGATAATCTCGGCATCTGTGATCTTCATGGTGTGGTTATCCACATCCATCTGGAACGTACCGTTCATGGTGCGACCATGAGCATGATCCACCACTGAGATGTTGGCGCCACCTTGAAGTGAGAAAGTCATGCTGCCGAAGTCGATGGCACCGGTATCGCCGAAGAGCCAACTGCCTTGTCCTGCCCAGTCGGCGCCCCAACTCCATGAGTCGCCACCAACTGACTCACCCAGAGTGACGGATGCCCAGCTGTCATTAGTGCCGTAGAAATAAAGCGGACCTGCGAAATAACGGCAGCGTGCCTGCTCATCGAGGTCGAGATACCAAGTCTTGCTGTTACCCACACCGCCTGTGAGCATGGTCCAGAGCTCGTCGTTGACAAAATCGGCGCAGAATGTGGTGAGGTTGAAAGTAGCATAATCGCCATACACAACACCACCGCGTGTCTCCACACCCATTCTTACTTTGTACTCACCCTCGAAAGGCAGTTTCAGAGTCACTTCCTTGCCTTGGGCGCGTCCCTGTGGATGGTCCCAGAGAATCTGATAGTTGTCAGGCAACAGGCTCTTCAGATAGACAATGTTGGGGTTGGCGGCATCCTTCTCGATGGTGTAGGCCAGTCCTTCCACCAATTCCTCGGGTGTCTTATCGACGCTGCCCAAACTATAGTCTTCTGGCGAACAAGCAGCGATGCCGAACAGCAGCACCAAGCTTGTCAGTAGAGAATATATATATTTGTTGGTTTTCATATTTCGAATAGTTTTTATTGGTGATGATTGTCCTTGATTACCAACCCGCATTCTGCTTGAGCACATTGTTCGACAGCAGGATCTGGGTGTTAGGAATCTGCATGAATCCTCTCTTGGAGGTGATGTTGGCAGCATTGTAAGCGACTGTTTCCTCATTACCGCCTGTGGTCACAGCCTCGCCTGAATTCACAATGGCATTGGCTGCAATGGAAGCATCGGCATCCTGACGACGGAGGTCCCAGTAACGCTGTCCCTCGAAAGCGAACTCCAAACGACGCTCCTCAAGGATATTGTCTTTGCTGAGGTTCTTCTGTACATAGGATGAACTGAGCGAAGTGGTGCCGTCGCCATTGTCCACGGTGTAAGCGCGCTCGCGCACCTGGTTAAAGTAGTTTTGAGCGCTGTTGGCTCCAAGTTCAGCAGCCATGAGCAACACGTCGGCATAACGCATCACCACGTAGTCGATGGGCTGCGAAATCTGGAAGTCGCCCGCCATTACGTCGTTGTAGTAGTGGGTAAGATTCCAACTGCCATCAGCACCCTGAAGATAACCTGAACGTGCTGTGTACTTTTTGTTGAAGAAGCCCGTGTACTCGCGCTGGTCATCAATGGCTTTCTTGTATTCGTCCATCGAGGCGATTCCTTCAGCAGTGAGGTTGATGATGCTGGCGTCACGGCGTTGGTCGCCGTTGAGGAAACTGTTGTACATCTTCCTTGGCACAGTGGCGCCACCCCACCCTTGTCCGTAAGGAGCCTTGAATGTGCCACCACGTATAGAGAACATTTGGATAGCGTTGTTACCACCGCTGTTGCCATTGTAGTCGGAAGTGTAGTTGAACTTCATCGAGAGAATGGTCTCAGCATTGCCGTCGCCTGCGTAAGTGCTGACCTCTGACCAATTGCCACTGGCGTCTTGCTCCCAGGTTGTGCTGGCGCAATACCAGAGATTCTTGTAAAGAGGAATGAGTGAGTACTCCTTGCTGTTGATGATGTCCTCCAGTCCCTGTAATGCCTCAGCCTTGGTCAAGTTGCCTGGCTCGCCACCATACACGCCGTTGTAGAAGAGATAGACACGAGCGAGGAGCGACTTGGCGGCATAGGGAGTGATGCGGCCATCGTTGTTGGCGGCATCGCTCTTGGGATAAGCGGAAGCGGGTATATTCTCTGCGGCGTACTTGAGGTCGGCTACAATCTGTGCATAAACAGAGTCGGGTGCGGCCTGTGGCACATTCTCGCTGGTAGGTGCCGTGAGCAAAGGCACGTTCTCGAAGATGCGCACGAGGTCGAAGTAGCAGAGGGCGCGGAGGGCGCGTGCCTCACCCATATACTGTCCATGGATAGCGTCTGATGTCCAGGCGATATCGTTCTCATGGCTGATGAGTTCGTTGCAGCGGTAGATGGCCTCGTAGTAGTACTGCCAGAGGTTGTTGAAGAGATCGACCTGAGAGGGGTCTTCGTTGATGCTGAATCGGTCAACCACCTGCGAGTTGCGGGCGTCGTTGGCACCAGTGCCGCCATAGCACTCATCGGATAGCAACTCGGAAAGATAGAGGAAGCAGAATGTGGGGCCATGGGAAACCGTGCACTGCCATCCGTCGTAGCAACCTATCAATGCGCGGGCAGCATCGGTTTCGGTCTTGAAATAATTTCCTGTCGTGGTGTCGGTCTTCGACTCGGTGTCGAGGAAATCACTGCTACAAGAGGCGATACCCAGCGTAAGCAGACCCAAAGCAACTGTTTTCAATATATTTGTTTTCATATCTAATAATCGTTTATATGTCATCTGTTACTACTAAAATTTGAGGTTCAGACCGAAGAGGAAGGTTCTTGGACGTGGGTAATAGCCGAGGTCAACACCCGATACCCATCCGTCAGTACCGAAACCGATTTCAGGATCCATGCCGTCGTATTTAGTGAGGGTGAAGGCGTTCTGCACCTGAGCATAGAGGCGACACTGGCTGATGTACTTGCAGTTGAGGAGTTTGGCGAAGTCGTAACCCAATGTGATGTTGGAGATGCGGAGGAAGTCGCCATCCTGGATAAAGAGGTCGGAGAACTGGTAGTTGATGTTGGTGTTGGTCACGCGCGGAATCTTGTTGGAAGTGCCTTCACCCGTCCATCGCTCGAGGATGGCCTTGGTGTAGTTGGCTGTAGTGCTTCCGACGTTGCGGTAACTCTGAACAATCTGGTGTCCTGCCTGTCCGTTGGCAGTGACGGAGAAGTCAAATCCCTTGTAATCGAAACCAAGGTTGAAACCGTAGGTGAAGTCGGGCATGCCGTTGCCGAGGTTCACCTTGTCGGCGTCGTTAATCTGGCCGTCGTGGTTGATGTCGTAGTATTTCACGTCGCCTGGCTTCACATCTGCCTGGAGCACACCATTGCCTGCCGTAATCCAGTCTTTGATCTCCTGCTGGTTCTGGAAAATACCGGCTGTCTTGTAACCCCAGAAATAACCGATGGGCTCACCGTTTGAGGCACGGTAGAACTCAGTGGAGTTGTCGTAAAGCATATTGCTCTGTCCGTGGATGATACCATCCTCATTGGGGATGTTGCCTACCTTGTTGTGGTTGTAGGCCATATTGGCATTGACATAGTAGTTGAAGTCACCGATGTTGTCTCTCCATCCGAGACCGAACTCTATACCTGTGTTCTTCACGTCGCCACCGTTGATATAAGGTGCTCCTGTTCCTGCTGTAGCCAGGATTGGTGGCTGAACGAGCCAGTCTTTTGTCTTCTTCACGTAGAAGTCGAAAGTGAGGTTCAAACGGCTGTTGAAGAAACGGGAGTCGAAGCCGACATCAAACTGCTCAGAGGTCTCCCAAGTGATGTCCTCGTTGGCGAGGCGACTGGCGTAGGAACCCCACTGGTCGGCTGTGCTGCCAAGGGTGGTACCGAAGTTGTAGTAGATGTTGGAGAATGTGACAGGAGCTGTGTACATATAGTTACCGATATTCTGGTTACCCACCTGTCCCCAACTTGCGCGGAGTTTGAAGAAGTCCATGACCTTCGTCACTGGCTCAGCCCATTTCTCATTGGTGATGACCCAACCAGCGCTGACTGATGGGAAAGTACCGAAGCGGTGACCTTTGGCAAAACGCATGGAACCGTCGCGGCGCAACGTCACTGTGGCCATATAGGTCTCCTTGTAGTTCCAACTGGCACGTCCGAAGTAACTGACCATACGGTCCTCGTCCCAAGGAGAGCCACTGAGACTGAGGCCGTCGGAAGTGGTGGTGCTAGTACCATTGCTCACGTAGGCGTATGGCCATGTGTCGAATCCGGCGCGAAGAGAACCGTTGGCGGCATAGAGGCTGCTGCCGTTTGAACGGTAACTTTCCATACCAAGGAGGACATCAAAGTTGTGGTCACCGAGGTCGAACACATAGTTGAGGGTGTTGGTCCAAGTGATGCCGAATCCGTCGCTCTTGCTCTGGCTGGCTGATGTGCGGGTATTATTGTTGGAATAGATGGAGAACTGGTACATGGGGGTGAAGCCACGGTAGTCGTTGGAGTCGTACTTCACACCGAGTGTGGTCTTGAAATGCAGGTTCTTGATGAACTGGAAGTCTGCATAAATATTGGCCAGTGCTGTGACATTCTTGCTCTTGTTATTGACCGTAGTCATCATGGCTCCGTAGGGGTTGCCGTCTGCGTTGTACCAATCAGAGTTGGATGTGTCGTTATAGGGACTGTCGTAAATATTGTTGTCGCTATAGACAGGTGCGATAGGTGAAGTGCCGAAAGCACTGCGGAGGGTGTTGTTGTATTGATTGCCCACACTGATGCCTCGTTTGGTGTAGTAAATCAATGCCATCTGCTCGCCCACCTTGAGGAAGTTGTCGATAACATCGTATTCGGAGTTGACACGGAAATTGTAACGCTCGTAGTTCGACACCTTGCTGCCACCTACGATACCTTCCTGGTTCATGTAACCGAGACTGAAGGCGTAGTTGCCTTTGTCGGAACCACCGCTGATGCCGATGTTGGCGCTGGAAGTGGTGGCATTGTCCTTGAACATCTGGTCCACCCAGTCGGTGTCATAAACACCGTCGCGAATGGTATTGCCATTGTCATCAAGCAAGAGGTTGCCCTGAGCATCGCGCTTGAGACGCCAGATGGACTGGATATTGTTCCAATCGTAAGCTGTGCCACCTGAATTGATGTTCTGTTCGTCCATGATGGTCATGTATTCATGCGCATTGAGCATGTCGGCCTTTCGAGCCACATTCTGCCAACCGATATATCCGTCGAATGAAACCACAGCCTTGCCTGACTTACCTTTCTTAGTCGTGACCAATACCACACCATTGGCTGACTGGTTACCGTAGATGGCAGCCGAGGCGGCGTCTTTGAGCACGTCGATGCTCTCGATGTCAGCGGGATTGACTGTGGCAATGTCTCCACGCACACCGTCGATGATGTAGAGTGGCCCTGAAGAACCTGTGGTGCCCAAACCACGGATATTGACCTTGAGGCCTTCTCCAGGCTGACCACTCTCGGAAATAATGGTCATACCAGGTGTCTGCCCCTGTAATGCCTGAAGGGGGTTGGTGGTGTTGAGTTTGGCCACGTCTTCACCTTTCACTTGCAGTGTGGCTCCTGTGACCAACTTTTTCTTCAAGGTACCGTAACCGACGACAACCACATCTTCGAGTGAGTTGGTGTCTTCAACGAGTCGGATAGTGTAATTGTTGGCAGCACCCACTTTCACATTCTGTGTGATGAAGCCAATGTAGGAGACAACAAGCGTCTGTCCAACCTCAACATCCAGTGTGAAGTTACCATGGATGTCGGTGGAGGTACCGTTGGAAGTACCTTGAATCACCACATACGCTCCGATAAGTTCCTCTCCGTCGGAAGCGGAGACAACCTTACCCGAGATGGGCTTCGCCTGAAGTGAACCTGCTTGCAAAAAATTCATTGCCGGCAGCAGCAACATGAATGCCAGTGCCGCAACTTTGCCCAGAACTGAGTTCTTGCAAATCATTTGTAACGATTTACTCATGGAAAAAATGATTGATTAATGATATAGTTATTTTAGTTTTTGATTCTTGATTCCTTTACCTGTTTCCATGTCGGCAGGTTTATACATATATATAAAAAGAAGTACCCGCCAAACGTTAATTCGACGGGTACAAAATTATGATGTAATGCTAAAAATGGCGTGATAAAATGTTAATACCTACGTATCGTTTCGTTAACTAACCGATTTTAACGTGAAAAATGGCTATTTACCTTAACTCTGAAAGTAGTTAGTTCCTTCTACTGCTTGAATTCAAAGTGCTGGTAGTCTTTCATGGTGCGCCAAGCGCCACCCCAGTTGAATCCTTCGGCAATAAACTTTTTATATGCGAGGTCGTTTCGGTCAATTTTATAGGGAATGTCTTTCCTGGTGGCACGGTTGAAGGCATACTTCCTTCCCGTCTTGGGCAACACTTCTGTCACCCCATTACGGGTTCTGACGAAAGGATTATAGAGGGGATTGAGGTCGAGTGCAAGCCCTTTAGCATGATTCGACAGATGCTGTGTCCCAGGAACAGGACGATAGTTGAAACAAGAGGTGTTGTTGGCCTTCATTGACAGGTCGTCATCGGCATTGAAGTCGTCAACCAGGCGCATACTCTCTATCTTGTAACCCGCATCATAGAGTGAGCGGAATATCCTTACCAATTTGTCTGCTATGATGGCATTGCAAACCATTTCCCCGAGTTGGATGTTTCCCTCTGCATTACGGTGCAGCACTTTCAGATACCTCAGCTGTTCACGAGGTACAGGACAACCTTTCTTGTACGACTTGTTCCACATTCTGGCGAACACCTCATCGCTGATGGTTTCAGCCACAAAGCATTTGTCTACGCCATAACCACTGACTACTGCCGCATCAACTACAGTTCCTGCTACCCAAGAGCTTGGAAAGATAGGCTTATCGGCGGTTTCAGTAGTCTGGGCATATAATCCGGCAGACACGAACAAACAGCACGTGAAAAAGAAAGCGTGATAGAAAGAAGATGAACGTTTCATTGCTGTAGTATTTGTTCAGCGTGAATCTTGGTTTTGATTTCCTTTGGAGTGAAGATTTTCACAACCTCACCTTGTTCGTTGATGATGAAAGTGGTGCGAAGAGTGCCCATGTAACTACGGCCATACATCTTCTTTTCAGCCCAAACACCGAAAGTCTCAACAAGCGCCTTCTCTGTATCAGCAATCAGGTTGAAAGGGAGGTTGTTCTTCTCAATGAATTTTTGATGCGACTTGTCGCTATCCACACTGACTCCAAGCACTTCATAACCAGCATTCTTTAAGTCATCGTAATGGTCACGAAGGCTACATGCTTCAGCCGTACATCCTGCAGTGCTGTCCTTGGGATAGAAATACAGCACCAGTTTCTTACCTGCGAAATCACTCGCTTTCACTTCCTCTCCTTTTTCGTTCTTACCGAGGAGCGACGGTATTTTGTCACCTATATTCATAATAGCATAATTTAATGTCGCAAGTTACAACTTTTTAGTTATACATAACGCATGAGAAGGAAACAAATCTGCTAACAATCGAAAAGAGACAGAAAAAGGATGCCAATTGGCATCCTTTTTCTTATTAACCTTATAGAATTGATTTAGAAGTTGTACTGCAAACCGATGTTCAAGGCATTCAGCACATTCTGGCGTGCAGATACTTCAGAAGACTTGAAGATATCGTGGTGACCGAAGAATGTGTAGATGTTATGCTGATAGAAAATCGATATTGGTCTGCTCAACCTGATGCTGAAATTCATACCTGCATGCATACCCATATAAGCCTTGGTGGAAAGGTCCATGAAATCATGATGATAATACTTATTAGGATCAAGGTTGGTGTCATAGCTGTCGCTTTCGCCACAGTAGATGCCAAGAACTGGACCCAACATCAAATTCACGTTCAATTTTGACGATGGTTTACCGGATCTGAACAAATTGAGCAAATTCAACTGGTAATCAAGCGAAGTCATGCTGAGAGTGACGTTACGCTTCATATGCGCATAATACTTAACTGTCTTACCGTCAGATTTGCGTGTGAAATAGTACGGTGTTAAGGCGTCATAGTAAGCGTCGTTGAGAATCTCTTCATTCAAACGGATACCATTGATATTGTCGAAATTATAACCTGCGTAAATCAAGCCATTAATCTTATGTTTGCCTTTGCCGGTATAATATCTCTGCTGGAAGAAGAAGTTGGTACCGCCACCAACACCGACAAACCAACCTTGGTTCTGACTGTAGCTCTCAGCTGACTCGCGAGCGAAGTCGTTGTTGAGGAACACTTTCAAACCAGCCTTGAGCGCGAAGAAATCATGACGATAACGCTTGTCGACAAATTTACCCCCAGATCTCGCGGGTTGCTTGTGAATATAATGCGTGAACAGTGGCTCAATCTCGAAATGGATGTTGTCAGAGAGGCGTACCCAAATCTGACCACCATAACGATAACCATAATACCAGCGACGCTCTTGTTCAATCCTCCAATCGTTAATAAGAGGATGAATCATAGCCAACTGACCAATTTCAAGACCAGCGAGGAAATTCACGCCGACAGGGGCATTCCAGTTATAGTGACGGGTGAAACCAAGTGGATTGAGCAAGGCATCAAACGAAGCGGAGATTGAACCGAAAAGATGTCTTTGCTGATAACCTGGCATATCACCACGACCGCGTACCTCATATTGCTTCCACTTGTTGAACGAAGCATTGGCACCGATACGAATACCTGTAGCACTCGACATCCACCATCCAGCGTATGCAGAGAAAGCGGGGCCACGGCTGTCAGATGGAGTGATGTTGCTCCTACCCATATTGCCGAACTGAGAGATACCACCTTGATATTCAAGGAAGAGTGGTCTTCTTTCATTAACCGACTCAGCATCGTCGCGGAAATAACGCTGGAAATCCTCGAAATGCTTCTTGAACTGTCCTGCATTGAACTTGTAAGAGAGCCTGTTGTCGAAGTAGTAAATATACTTGAAGTTGGTCTTGAAAGCCACATCATACTTATGGAAATCTGGCTGTTTGAAATCCATGTCGGTGTGGTTAGACATCAACATCACCTGAGGCTCGACAGCCAAACTTGAGTGAGTACCTGCAAAAAGCTTGAACTGGAGACCGGCATGCGCATTGTAGTCCCACTCATTTCTTGGCCAATGCTTATCACCATTGGCCGGAAGCCTCTGGTAAGAAACACCAATACCAAAGAATGGAGATACTTCAAATCTACGGTCTGGACGGTATCCGTAAAGATATGACGACAGGTTGAGCATATAGTCGATATCGCCTTCGAAATAACGGTAGCCATTTGACTTTCCCTTGAGGAAGGCTAAACCTATCTCACCACCAATACGGAATGAGCTGACCCAGTTGATTTGTTTACCCACATGCAAATGACCAAGAGTCATGGGAGTGAGTTTCCGAGAGGAGTTGGGCTGAGAGAACAATTGAACACCAGAACCACCTTCAATGAACCAGTTGTTCCAGAAGTTACCTTTCTCGAAAATGTCACCCTTAAAATAGTGACGACGTTCAAGCGCATAATCGAGTGCATTGAAACTATCGGCTGTTCTCACCATGTAACCAAGCGAGTCAACAACGATAGTGTCATTAACCCTAACATGCTCCTCTACAGCAGTGATACTGGCAACACTGTCGACATCCACTTCCTCGACATGATTGACAGCATTAGCCATCACAAACGTGCCTATACTCAATATTGCAACTAAGGATCTCTTTAACATAGTTTATTTATGATTTGAGCATTCAAAAGGAAATCTATTCCTTATGAAATTGTGTTTATATCAATCTTACTTGTTCTTTATCGCTTGTCTGTAATTTGCGGAAACCATTTACTGATTCCTTCTGGAACGTCTAGACCTTCTTGAAGGTTCTTCTGCATCTTCTTCCTCTACGGCCTCGTTGTTCTTCCTCATCATGAGGGCATTGAACTTAGCACGGTACGCGTTAGCACGGTCCTTAACGTATGGATGAGCCTCACGTGTCTGATCGGGAATATTGGCATCGGTGAGATAGTACTTGTAATACTTCTGGTCGAGGTCAAAGCTGTGCTGCAGATAAGCGAGGAAATTAGGAACAGAATCCTCAACAATCTTCATTGCCTCATCCACACCAAGCTCATTCATCAACTGAAGAACTTCCTCCTCGGAGAATTCAGATTCGGAAACTGACCTCACACCCTTGATATACCACTTCTTGGCGCTGTTGTCAGGAAGTGCGTCAACCAACTGGTTCACGTACTCGTCACTAAGTCCCAACTCCGGCTGGAGTTCATGACAGAGCACTGCGTTGTTGATATCACTGGTGCCTCTCACATACTCCAGCGCTCTCATGGCCCTACGCTGCTCATCAGCAGTCTTGTTCTGCTTGAAGAAGAGTGTCTCGAGGTCCGTGAAGGCCTTGATTTCGTAGTTATCTTGAGTGTCAGGCAAGAGGTTGGCCAAGTGAGCTGCCTCAGCAAGTTTTCCTTGTCTGAAGTACATGATAGCCTGGTTGGCTACAATAGCCGGACGGTTGACGGTGTATTTGTAGTCATTTTCGACAGAGATTGGACGTACCACATTCAGTCCGACATTGAAATCCACAAACGGTGCAAGAATCGAAATGTCAGTGGAATCATGCTCGATGCAGTATACCGCCATTCTGTTGGCTACGTAAGCTGCGAATGGACTGTATTTGGATGTACTCCTGTCTTTCAACTCATTATAGCACCTGATAGTCAGCTTGTCAAGTTCTGCTGGATCCTTGATCTGATTGAAGAGGTGGTAGTAGTCACCATTTGAGAAGATATTCTCACCACCCTCACGATAAGAGCGGTCGTTGTAGTAAATCCAAAGGGCTTCCTCGGGTTCAAGAATCTTGTTCTGGCGTACTGTGTAAGTACATTTCATAATACGCTGGTTCTTGAGAATCTGCTCAATCACTGTAGGATAGATGGCCATATTACGGATAGCGCCTTCACTATTGGTAGTAGCATAACCACGCAACTGGTTGGCCTCCTCACGATAACCGCGATTGTCAAGAGAATCAGCTACGTCCCTCCATGTGTACACATGAGGAGTGGTGCTGCGAACACTTGCCGAGCTGACATACGGACGAATCATGTTGAGTGCAGTTTGAGCACGGGATTCTGACAAGCGGACGTTGAAAGCGTCGCTACCTTCAGGTGATGCTGTACCCATGATGGTCACATTCATCAAGGAACGTCCATAAGAACGCAATTCTCTAATGAGATAGTTCAGGTTTGAAGTGTTGATAGAGTCCTGTGTCAGGCGGTTAGTGCCGACGATGAACTTGAGTTCAAGGTCGCGCGGAACCTCACGGGTCATTGAGTGCGGGATTTCATAGAACTCTTCAGTGAGTGGCATCTCCTTTTTAGCAAAACCAGCGTCAAGCATCTTCCAAGGCTTTCTGGCATTGCAAGAACCCATATTGGTTTTGTTGTCATAATAGATATGAGTATAGTCAGCGAGGCATACTCGCGAAACCCACTTGTAGGTCTTATCCACATCTGGTTTTGGATAAGTGTATTGCCAGTTCAAGACGAGCTCATCGCCGTCAAGAACGGGGTTCTCATAATAATAAGGTGCGATGGGGTCGTTTCTGTCATAGTCATAGCTCTTGCGACGCTGCTGGGTGTGGTGATATTGACCTCCTTCATACACCAGCGGAGTAAGATACTGTACAGTGTCTTCTGTCTGACAGTCGATGACAGCAGGTTGGAATATCAGACGTGACTGCTTACGAGTATATTTCTCAGGCAATACAACGCTCACGTTCCAATGAAGGTCTGAACCCTCATCCACTGGAGGCAACTCACGAATGCTGACATTGGTGTAATCACCTACTACCTCCACATTGCGAAGGATAATTCCGTCCTCTTCGGTGAACTCGATATTGTAAGACAGTTTCTGTCCGTCGATTGGAACGTACTTCACTGCACCCTCAAAGAACACGAGCAGGGCTCCGTCAACTGAAATGTCTGCCTCGAAGTGTCCTTCATAGTCAGCTTTCACTATATCATTAGCGTTGATGTTGACAGTGTTGCGCTCTTCCTTGCTTCTTGCGCGGTAGTTCTGTGCCACGACCTGTGCCTCTCTCGAGTTATCGAAAATATAGACATTCTGTGATAGTGGTACGCTTTCACGTTGTCCCGCGGTGTTCTTCAAGGTCTTGTAAACCTTACCGTTGATATGAATCACCTGTGCAGTGGCATCACTTGCATACCCAACCAGGAATAAAATCAATATGACTGAAAGTCTAAGTATATTCTTATAAGTCGTCATCTTGCTGTCATTTATTATCATTAAATATTATGCAAAAAACTTGTTCGCCCAACATTCAGATTATCTGAACATGTACATGAGGGATATACCTATCTTTGTTGGAATGATGGTACTTCCTACTTGTGACTTATAGGCATCGGGATGGTTGTACATCTCAGCACCGTTTGCTCCGGGGTAGTACACTTTCTGATGGTACCAGACGAGTCCGAGTCCAGCGTGGCAATCAACAGCCACTCTTCTCGATAAGTTAAACACATAACCGAAAGTCATTCCGACACCGGCTGCGTCACCTTTGTGAATCTTGTCTTTCCATTCTGCCTTGTAGGAAGCAAGCAAACCGCCAATACCCACAAAATGGTGGTTCATGGGCCTTCCTCCGAACCAGTATCTGTATTCAGGCTGTATCGCCAGTCCTTTAGCATGCTTACCATATGGATGATATCCTCCGAGCACATTCAGTCCGATTGTACTGCGGTCGCCGATGACCATTTCCACTCCGAGATCAGGAATAGCAAGGGCATCGGATGCAAGGTTAGTATTCACTGCTATCATCTGTGCCTTAGCACAAACCGAGCCCACCATTAAAGCTAATATTAAATATAATTTTTTCATCTGAAATATCTTTTATGCTTTAGAGCTTGCTGTATCGTAATTAAGTGTATCTATTAGGAGACCATTATCTGTTGCGCTTTGCGGCGGCCTTGGCGGCTTCCTTCTCTGCGGTCTTTGCGGCCTTGGCGGCTTCCTTGTTGGCCTTCAACTGGGCCTTGGCGCGCTCTTTCTCGGAGGCGTTAGCCGCTTTCTGAGCTTCCTTCTCAGCTTTCTTGGCCTCTTTCACGGCAGCCTTCTGAGCTTTCCTCTCCTCCTTGGTCAATTTCACGCTCTCACGTCCCTCGTCCCTTTGGATATAGTCCTTGTTAGCCTTGACTGCCTTCTGAGCTTCTTTCTCAGCTTTCCGCTGAGCTTTTGCTGCTTCCTTCTCGGCTTTCATCTGGGCCTTTGCTGCTTCCTTCTCAGCCTTCATCTGGGCCTTTGCCGCCTCTTTCTCAGCCTTGAGCTGTGCCTTCTGTGCCTCTGCCTCTATCTTCTGCTGCTCTTTCAGCACTTTGGCCTCTTGCTTTGCAACCTGTAAGGAGTCATGGCGTATCTGCCGCTCCCTCTCAGCTCTTTCACGTGCAAGCTGACGCTCGTTGACTCTTCTCCTGTAAGCATCGTCCACCACTTCTCTCTTTCTGTACCTGTCCTTGATGCCAGGGCCGAAGCGGTAGATGAAACTCATGCTGAGGTCATTGACCATTGGAATGACATGCCAGTCTTTCTCCGGTTCATAAATATATCTGTTGGCATTGGGGTCCCGATGGAACTTCTGTTCCTTAGTATACATGGCACCAAGGTTAAGTCCCAGTTCGAAATCAACATTGCTGCCATTACGGTAGGCATAAAGGCGCTTGGCAAAACCGAGAGAGACACCTCCCATCCATCCCTTGCCTTTATATCCATTCTTGGAGAACTTAATCTGGTAGTCATCGTAACTGCCATAAAGACCTACATAGTATGCGAAATACTTAGGGGTGCGCCAATACTTACGGAGCTCTGCCCTAAGTTCTTTGATGTCATACACATTATAGGTGACTTTTGGATGACTTGTGCTGGGGTTATACCTTCCATACACACCAATAGTCCATTTACTCCAGTTCCGGTTGGCCAAATCAAACTCAAAACCGATGTTCGGGGTGAGTATCAACCAATCGAAAGCATTTGTCTTGATGGCAAAACGTTCACCAAAACTCAATGTGTCAAGTCTATTTGAATATAAACCCGTGCTTTGGGCTGACACACTAACAGGTTGTAACAAACCCATAACAAAGAGCAGTCCTGTAAACAGGCACTTTCTGAAAATCTTCCTTGTCATCTGTATTTCTTATTGTTAGAAACAATTAATAATATCGGTAAAAAAGGTGTTTCAAAATTGTATATACTTTGCAAAGGTAAACCATTTTTTCATACTAAACAACTGTTTTGTCGTTTTTTTGTTTTAAAGCACCGTTTTTAATAGCATAATGACCATTTTGTCTATATTTATGGTGTTAAAAAAGGTTAAATCTTCAATAAACAAAAAAGACAGCCGACGAATTGATGTCGCCAGCTGTCTTTTTTAAAAGAGTCTTTCAAAAGGAATTATTTCACTGGACTGGTCATGCCCACTTCAATGCGGTTGCCACTCTTGAAGATTTTCTTTGCCACAGCCTGTATGTCGGCAGGTGTCACACTATTGACAAACTCGAGGTAGCCTGTGTGGAAATCAAGGTTGCGACGCACCTTATTCTGAATGATTGACGACCAGTAACCATTCTTCTTCAGGTTCTCGGTATAGGTGCGGTTGAGATATTCCTTCACTTTCTGCACGTCTTCCTCTTTAGGCCCATTGTTGATGATATCCTCGACGCCCTTATAGATGATTTCTGTCATGTAGGCGCGCTTCTCAGGGGCTGTAGGCAATGTGATGGTGAACATCGCCTCCTCTTCAGGATAAGGTCTGAGACCTCCGCTGACGCCCACACTGTAAGCACCTCCCTCGTCCTCACGTACGGTCTGGGTGTACATCATGTCCATCACCTGGTCGAGGAAATCAACAAGCACATCATTCTTCATGTTGTACTCCATTGGTGCGTGGTAGAGGAAGAGAACAGTGGCGTTTGGCGTTTCCTGCTCCTTCTCAAAGACGTTAGTGGCTTCGCCTTTGGCCATTTTCAAGCTGATGTCTTTGTATTTCTCCTTACCCTTGAGTACTGGTAAAGTGGCGATGTACTGGCAAAGAAGGGGTTTGAGAGCATCCATGTCGATATCGCCGATAAAGAAGAAATCGAAGTCGTCGGCATCAGCAAACCTCTCCTTGTACATCTCGAGCAGGCGGTCGTAATTGATTTTATCCACATCCTCGCTCTTGAATCTCAAAGCGCGGGGATTATTATTATAGACCACCTTTATTATGGTATCCTGAAGGGCTGTGGTAGGATCAAGATCTTGGTTCTTGAGTTGATCTCTGACACGGGATATAGTGGATTTGAACACTTCGTCGTCTCTTCTCGGAGCTGTGAAACGCAGGTAGGTGAGTTGCATCATGGTCTCAAGGTCTTTCTTCACGCAACCGCCGCTGACCGACTCAGTGTTCTGTCCCACGCCTGGACTGGCACTGGCCTGCTTACCGGCGAGTTTCTTGTTGAGGTCGATATCACTGAAGTTGCCAGCACCTCCAAGTGTAACCATGGAGATATTGTCGGAGTTGAAATGTTCCTCATCTGCGTAGAGAGAGTTGCCTCCCCAACTTACTGCAGTCATGGAAATCTGGTTAGGCGTGAAGTCTGTCTGTTTCACCCACACCTTGATGCCATTGGAGAGAGTGAGAACCTTGGTTCCGAATTCACCATCCTCCTCTTTCTTGATCTTGCCGGGCTTGGGCAGGTTGGAAACAAGCGGCTCGTCGCTCACTTCCTCCTTATAGGCCTCAATATCCTCTGCTGCCACCTCCTTGAGGATGGAGAGTATCTCTTCCTTGGTGGGAAGGATGATGTCCTCCTTATCGGGTGCGAAGACTGCAATCACGAGGTTGGAATCGGACACCATTTCGCCCAACAACTGGTTGATGATGTTCACCTGCACATTGTCGGCGATGAGTTTCATGTTCTGGTGTTCCCACTCGATGCCTGTCACAGGCTCGCCGTCAGTGAAGTTGCTGACCAGTTCACCGACATAGCGTGTGTTGGTGATTTTGTCACGTTGCTCGTAGGCATTGTCAAGACGTGACTTATACTCTTCCTTGTATCTCTCATACTCTGTCACGGTGAAACCATGTCGAGTGGCGCGAAGGATTTCACGGTAGAGTGCTGCGACAGCATCCTTGTGCCCGTTCTCCTTACAAACCACAACTCCCGTGAAGGCGTCCATAGTCTTGGCCACGAGGAACTCACCGTCGCCAACTTGCGCGCCGAGGAATGGTGGGTTCTCTTTCTGTAGGATTTCAGAAATACGGTCACTATACATACCGGCTATGGCATTGTTCATATAATTATATGCCACGTAAGCCATAGAGTTTTTCATTTCCTCAGGGAAGCAATCATGTTTCCACATCAACATAATCTGGGTCATATCCTGCTCCTTGTCCTTAGCTACAGAGAAGATAGGCTCAGCGTTTTTTGGAACTGGATAGTACTCACGAACAGCAGGGTTCTCGGGCATCTGGATGTCGGCGAAAGTCGTCTTGATTTTCTCTTCCATCTGGTCCACATCCACATCACCCACCACTACGATGGCCTGAAGGTCGGGACGATACCATTTTCTGTAATAAGCGCGAAGCACATCAGGCTTGAAGTTCATCACCACGTCCATGGTGCCTATAGGCATGCGGTGGGCATACTTACTTCCCTCGAAAATAGTGGGGAACGAAGACTCATACATACGCATCATGGCGCTGCGTCGAGCACGCCATTCCTCATTGATGACACCTCTTTCCTTGTCTATCTCGGCATCCTCGAGCAGGAGGTCGTGACTCCAATCGTGAAGGATGAGAAGACTGGAGTCGAGTGCACCCTCTATCTCCACGTTCACATTATTAATATTATAAACCGTCTCGTCGAAACTGGTATAGGCATTGAGGTTCTCACCGAACTTCACACCTATTTTCTCGAGATATGTACGCAGGCTCGTACCAGGGAAGTTCTTGGTTCCGTTGAAACACATGTGCTCCAGGAAATGAGCAAGTCCTACTTGGTCGTCTTCTTCCTGCATCGAACCCACCTTCTGCGCGATGTAGAAATCGGCTCTTTTCTCCGGCCACTCATTGTGGCGGATGTAATAAGTGAGCCCGTTAGGCAATGTACCCTTGCGCACATTGGCGTCGAAAGGCAACGTTGGCATCTGGGCGAATGAAACGGTAGTCGCCATCAATGCCACCAACGTGAAAATTTTTCTTAAGTTCATTGTTTAAAATATTTGAAACGTTATGTGTTGAAATAACAAGAATTGTCGGTCTGAAATGTTCTATCTGCCAGAGAACGAGTTTTTCTTCTTGTCGTAGGCATGCTTCTCGTAATCGACGGTGTAGTGGAGTCCACGACTCTCCTTGCGCTCCAGTGCCTGCCGGGTGATGAGGTAACCCACGTTAATCATGTTGCGAAGTTCGCAGATGTCCTTGGTGGCTTTCACGCGTTTGAAGAGGTCCTCGGTCTCCTCGTAGAGCAAGTCGAGACGTTCCCATGCGCGGCGAAGACGCAAGTCGCTCCTCACAATACCCACGTAGGTACTCATGATTTGTCCCACTTCTCTCACGTCCTGTTTGATAAGCACCTTCTCCTCGTTGCTCATGGTTCCCTCGTCGTTCCACTCTGGAACATTCTCGTTGAACTCGTAATCATCAACCACAGCGAGGCTGTGCTTGGCAGCCGCATCTGCATAGACCACTGCCTCAATGAGTGAGTTGGAAGCCAGTCGGTTACCACCGTGCAGTCCAGTGCAAGAGCACTCGCCCACTGCGTAGAGACGGCGGATAGAGGAGCATCCGTCGAGGTCCACCTTAATGCCGCCACACATGTAGTGTGCGCATGGCACCACTGGAATATACTCCTTGGTGATGTCGATGCCGATGCTGAGGCACTTGGCGTAGATGTTGGGGAAATGATGTTTGGTTTCCTCCGGGTCTTTGTGAGTGACATCGAGGCAGACGTGGTCGAGACCATGCACCTTCATCTCGTTGTCGATGGCACGGGCCACTATGTCGCGAGGAGCGAGGCTGAGACGCTCGTCATATTTCTGCATGAACTCCTCTCCTGAAGGCAGTCTCAGTATACCTCCATAGCCTCGCATGGCCTCAGTGATGAGGTAAGCGGGATGGGTCTCTCCTTGATGGTAGAGGGCTGTGGGATGGAATTGAACGAACTCCATGTCCTTGACCAAACCCTTGGCGCGGTAAACCATAGCGATGCCGTCACCTGTGGCGATGTTAGGATTAGTGGTGGTGGCATAGACGGCGCCTGTGCCGCCTGTGGCCATCACAGTGACTTTCGAAAGATAAGTGTCGATTTTCCCTGTCTCGGGATTGAGCACGTATGCACCATAGCATTCGATGTCGGGGGTGCGACGTGTCACACGTACTCCGAGATGGTGCTGAGTGATGATTTCCACGGCAAAATGGTTTTCCAGCACCTCGATGTCTGGATTCTTCTTCACTGCCTCGATCAGTCCACGCTGGATTTCAAAACCTGTGTCGTCGGCATGGTGGAGGATGCGGAATTCAGAGTGACCGCCCTCACGGTGCAGGTCGAAATCACCATTCTCGTTCCTGTCGAAATTCACGCCCCAGTTGACGAGTTCCATGATTTGTGCAGGAGCATT
>JAFXVU010000160.1 GCA_017534705.1 Bacteroidaceae bacterium | reverse complement strand
GCACCCGTGCTGCAGTATAAGGTGAGTCGGCCGAAGTCTAAATACACGCAGTTGGACATCGATGTGAGGACGCGGGAAGACTCCTATCACTATGCTATTGAGATGTACGACTCTGGTGAAGCGGTTATCCGTGTACGCTCGTTGAACCGCGACCCCATCAGTTTCGACGGTACGTTAGAAACATCACACTAAAACCAATAAACCTATGAAGAAAACTGTAATGGCCCTCGCCATCATCCTCTTTGCCATGCCAGTTTTGGCACAGGATAAGTTGCTGTTCATCAGCCCTGAAACTCTTGAATTATATAAGGAGAACCCGAAACTTAACTTCTATAGTAAGGAAATTGACAGGTTGCTCATTCCTGAGGGAACTCTCTTCGGCATGATTCGAACATCAAGTTCGTTTTTCCCTGAGAGTGTGCTGTCCTACGATCCAAAGGCCCAAAAACTATTTTATAAGGGAGTCAAAACGCAAATCTGGATAGCGATGTCACAACCTTTCGAGCAGAACGACATGAGTCTCTACCAGGCTCCTGATGTTTGGACTTGTGCGCTTAAAGTCACTGACTTTCAGGCGCGACAGTTGGAAACCCTATGGCGTCACGCCATTGAGACATCGGCAGACATCCCTGACAATATGCTCGACGGCTCCACATGGAAATTCTTCATGGGAGACCACCAAGCCAAAGCACGCCACTTTGAGAACCCGTTGGTGCAGTTTGCCACGCAGATTGCCTATGCCGTCAGCGACAGCGATGCCGTTCGGCTGGACTTCATTATCACCTGTGCCTTGGGCAAGACTTTTGAACGTATGGACAGACTACCGGCAGAGGAAGATCCCACACTGTCGGAGCAATGCCAGAAGGTCGACACGCTCATCATAGTGGATGGCAAAGTGCAACCCCAATCGCTCAACTTCATTTGTGAACAGAAAGCCGCAATGGAGTATTTTGCCAAGCAGAAAAGGAAAATATACAACACGACAAGTCATTTTCGTCCATTAATGTTACGCGATATAGCTGAGCAATACGGCATTATCGCCCGTAAGGTTATCGAGTACTCGACGGTGTCCCTGTGACAAGAGTCTGTGGCAAGTCTAATATAATCCGGCAATCCCTATGAAGAAAAGTGTTATCATCATCATTCTGACACTCATTGCCAGTTTGGCTACAGCGCAGACGAACCAGAAACTGACCGCTCAGACCTTCTCGATGAAAGATCTCGAGGAGTTGCGCATCGTCAATGTTGTCGAGGGACTTCAAGGCCCAACCACCGGATTGGATATCGTATCAAAGGGGAGCATCACCTTTGTGGTTGACGAGAACCTCCCGCCCATCGACAATAGTAACCCTATGGAGAAATTCATGAAGAGTGGCACTCGTACTCTCCGTGGTATCTTTCGTGATGAAGGCATTCCGGGTGAGACCCATGCCATGATTGCTCAAAGCTTTTCTGACAACGAGAAGTTCTATACCTTCACGGGGAAGGACGTGTTCTTCCAAACGGTTGTGCGAGCCTATGCCGAGCATCGTCCACTCGTGTTTTCACCCGACATGATATGGGTGCTCATCAGCCAGGGATTTGCTCGTTATGTAAATGCGCATCCAGAGGAAATGCGCGACCAAATTGTGAGCCACACAGGAAAAATGGATCTGGTGGTGAAATCCGACAAAGATTTGTTGTCGGAAGATGCCGATTGGGAGAAACTGATGAGTGACTTCTGTGCACAAATCGGCGAATACACTAAGGCCGACATCGCCCAGACCATTACTGCCGACTTTTCCACCACTGGTATCACCGAGCGTATCACCTCTCAGATCACCCTGATGGAGACTGTGAAGAGCTACTTCGATTATGTGGTTCATTATATTGCTTGCGGCATCCCCACCATCACGCTCAATGGCACACCCGAAGACTGGCTAAAGGTGTTGGAGAAAACGAAGCAGCTGGAGAAGTTCAGTGGTGTTGAGCATTGGGTACAAAGCCTCGTTCCCATATTGACAGAATTCATCAAGGCTTCCGAGGGAAAGCCCAACCAAGCCTTCTGGCAGCGTATGGTAAAGAAAAACAACCCTGCCAAACTGGCTGGTGGAGGGTGCGACTTCCGCCAGCCGACGGAGCTAGATGGCTGGATACTCAAGTTTTTCCCCGATGAAAACGCTCAGACGCTCGACCAGGTTCCACATACACACAAGATGCCGTCAGAGCGGGTGTATGTGGACTTCAAATACCAAGTCATCAGCCCGGCCGACGGTAAGATCCTTGTCGAGACTCCGTTGCAGCTTATTGCAGGCTTTATCGGGACAGAGGTTGACACCGTGACACATGCCCTTACACCCAAGATGGGTTGGGTGGTACGACAGATGGAGGACAATGAAAAAATGTTGGAAAAACTTAAGAAGATTGATCAAGAGAACGACTTCTTTGGCATCGAGTTGCGTGTGAACAAAGTGCCTGAAATCCTTGCCAAGTTGCCACACATCAAGAGATTGACTCTCAATTTTACTGACGAAGTAGAGATACCTGAGTGGTTCTACGACCTAAAGATTGACAATCTGAAAATAGAGGGTGAGATGAGCGATAATCAGGCAGCTGCCATCAGGAAGCATTTTCAGAATGCCGATATTAGACGTCTCCGTAAAATTCAGAGCGACCCTAACAATCCCTTGATTATCGTAGATGGTGTCGTTTTCAAAGGTAAGTTGTCGGACATCGATCCTGCCACTATCAAATCGCAGCGTGTCCTGAAGGATGCTGTAGCAACGGCCGTCTATGGTTCCCAAGGTGTAAATGGTGTGATTGAAATCACCACCAACAAATCGGCATCAGGCAAGAATTCGAAAAAAGCGAAGGCAGTGAAGCCTGACGACAAGATCAGCGGCACGGTGAGCGACGATATGGGCCCGCTAATGGGTGCTGTCATCTGCGAGATAGACGTGAATGGACGTATCCTTGAATCGGCCATCACCGATAATAATGGTCAATTTACCATGAAAATTAAGAATCCTCAAGATAGTCTCCGTTTCAGTTATGTGGGAACGAAGACCGTCTTCCAGGCTATTGACAAGAAGGAATACAAGATCAAGTTGCAGCAGGTATCAAACCTGCAAGACATGAGAATGCGGATGAGACAATCCGGACCAAGCACGCTGCCTATCCCTGTTAAAGAAATTTCCATGAAGGAACTCAAGGAACTCGGAATAGAGATAGATGAAGAAGGAGTCTCGAATGAGCACAACCCACGTATTCAAATCAACCTGTCGGATGAAGAACAGACTCTGGTGATGTCTGTCAACGACCTTGGCTTCAACATGTTCCGCAAAGTCGGTGCCAAGGAGAGCATCCTTCTGTCGCCCTTAGGCATGACCTACGCGCTCGGACTAATCAACAACGGTGCTACCGGCATGACGCGCACACAGATCAACAAGGTTTTAGGCTGCGACAATGTAGATGCCGTCAACATATTCTGTCGCAAGATGCTCACTGAGTCGCCCAGACTCGACAAACTGACCAACATGGAAATCACAAACGAATTCTGCTCGCCCAAAAGCTACAAGCTCAAGCCAGCCTTCAAGGAGGAGGCCATAGACAAATATGACACGCAGTTCAAAGACATGGAGTCAGACCATTTGACTTTTACCTTGGTGAACACCATCGATTTCAAGGGCATCTGGACGGACAAGTTCCTTAAAGCCAATACAGAGGACGAGTTGTTCAAAGGCAAGGACGGCAAAGAGACGATGGTGCCAATGATGAACCAGACACGCCAATTCTTCTATACAGAGAACGACCTCTGTCAGGCGCTCTGCATGCCTTATAGTAATGGTGCGTATCAGATGATTGTCCTCTTGCCGAAGGACGGAAAGACCATCCAGGAGGTGGCCCAGTCGCTGACGGCCGACAGTTGGGAGAAGATGTATGACCAGATGCGGGAAGTCAATGTCGACGTGAAACTGCCACGCTTTGAGTCGGAGTCAGAGGTGAATCTCACTGGTATGATGTCGGCACTCATGCCCAATGCCTTCAGTATGAAGAAAGCGGATTTCTCCAATCTCTTCGATATAGAATCCTGCATTCGCATGATCATGCAGAAAGGCCACATCAAGGTCGATGAGACGGGCGCCGAGGCAACAGTCGCCACTATTTTGCAAGGGCGTATTACGGGACTGGATCTGGCATTGCCCCAAACGACCCTCTTCCACGCCACACATCCATTCCTCTATTTCATCAGGGAGTGGTCAACGGGCACCATCTTCTTTATCGGACAGTACATGGGCACATAGTTTGTTTCATAACTGCATAGATTCATACACGGAAATTTCTATTTATATTTGGATTTTTGTTCGATAAATTGTATCTTTGCAGCAGTCATCATACTTTACTAACATGAAGAAAACACTATTCGTTGCAATGTCGGCACTGCTCACGCTCGCCGCTTGCACTAGCGGCACGAAAAACGCCGCCGACGGCGACAACGCCACCACTGAAAAAAAATCCATGTACGATCCCACTGATGCACGGACTTTCGGTCTGGTAGGTCCTGTGAAATCGGTCACTGTATCCATCTGTAAGCTCACCGATGTCGGCGAGGGCGAAGAT
>JAFXVU010000159.1 GCA_017534705.1 Bacteroidaceae bacterium | reverse complement strand
GCCCTCCCCGACGATGCCAAGGAGTTCGACCTCATTGAGCCTTCCACCACCTGGCAGTTCAAGGACATCAAGTGCAAATAACAAGTGAAGGGGACAGTCCCTTGACACCTGGCGACCTCCACCGATGCAGAGGAGTTGGAGCCGATTATCAAGAAAGCACTAAACGTCGAATAAAGCATGAACAAGCAAACAATTATCATATTATTGCTCATGCTCACCGTTATCAACGGATGGGCGCAGAAGGTTTGGAACAATCCGGGCTATCGTAACGAACCATACGGATTTCAGTTTGATGTCAACGAGGTGGAGTTTCTTGATGACGAAACCGTGCTACACATCACCGTTAGGAACCGTCCGAATGCCAGATTCTCTTTTGGGAAAAGTACCGTGCTGAAGACTGAAGACGGACAGTCGTACCCAATCATCAGCGCAAAGAAGACACGCGAAGGTGAGACAGACCTTGCACTTGACACTCACATCCCTATTCCTGAATCCGGCAAAACCGACGTGGCACTCCACTTCCAGCCATTGCCTCAAGACGTCAAGCAGTTTGACCTTGTTGAAGGCTACGCACGCAACTTCTTTAAAATATGGGACATCACCGATCCGGCCTACAAGAAGCAGGCAACACTTTTCAACAGCAGTTGGCGCAACGTAGAAACTGGCGACTGGGTTATCAGTCTTTTCAATGATTATGCCGTATATAATAACAAGGTGTGGCAGTATGAAAGGAAGACTGACAAGAAGATTGTGCTTGCTTCTGGCGATGATAGGATAACAATCGCTATAGGCAAGGAAAAGGAGGGTAAGCGCATGTTCAATATGGGTGGTAAGAAGCAGACGCTCTTTGCTATCACTACCAACTCAAGTACCGATTATCCAACAGCCGACGAGACATCCTTCAGCACAGAATTGAAGGAGGGTCATGCTATCGTGAGCGGTTGGCTGAGATATCCCAAAGAGATTCTCCAAAACGGTTTGACAGTCGATGCTTCACACGGTAATATCGCTATTGACGACTATACTCATTATTCTGCTCAGGTCGATTCTATTGGACAATTCGAATTGGACGTCTCTTTAGTCGGCACACAGGAAGTGTACCTGCATATACAAACCAGTCAGAATGAATTTATAGACGGAGTCAGACTTGTGCTTTCGCCAAACGAGAAGTATTTCATGCTGAAAGACTACAAGACGTCGCAGACGCTCATTATGGGCGCTGATGCCCGACTCCAGAACGAGTTGCAAGCAGAGCGTCCAAGTCCGATATATATGGGATTTATTGATAACCCTGTGAGCGATGACTCTGTAAGGGTCATGGCACAGAAGTGGATACACAGCTATGAGCAATGTGTGGCTCAGAGCAACGACTTCTTGGCTCAGCATCCCAACCTGAGCAAGCGTTTTCGTGACTATATACGCGAGAACTGCCGTGTTGAAGTCTGCTCACAACTACTGATGATGCACTATGACACCTATAGCCGCTTACTACCTGCCGATGTCATGGAGTGGGTAGAAGAGCACTCAGTCGTCGACACTTCATTGCCTGTCAATCTCATTAGTGGAATGGCTGCGATGTTGAGATACAAGCGTGAGTGCTACGCATGGGCCGACCCGCGAATCAATGTGCTATGGGGAAGAGCCTCAGTCTTGCCTTGGCTTGAGTCGAAAGGCATGCTTCGCCTCAGCGACGAGGATCACACCGCCATCAGTCAGGTTGAGAAGATGAATAGGGAGATATTCACTCATTATACCCAGATAAAAGACCGCCGTTTGCTCAATGACTCCATCAGTAGTGTTCAGGAGAAATACGTGGAGTATGTTAATGTGATCAATAAAATCCAATCGAGTGGTGACTACCAAAAGGCGTTGAACACGCTCTGCGTTGGCGGTGAGAAAGGCATTACCAATGCTATCATCGACTCTCTGTGCACAGACCCGCTTGTCAACAGCGTACACCACGCGCAGATCCTCAACGAGTACATTGACCACGAAAGATGTGCATTGCCAGAGGAATTAGAGCCCTACATCGCACTTATCAAGGAGCCGTTCTTCAGGAATGTCATCGTCAAGAAGAACGACTACTATAAGCAAGTGATGAAGGAAAAGGAAGAGGCTGTGAATGCGGTAATCCGTCCGTCGTCTGATGTCGAAGGTTTGACTGATGGCAAGGCTATCCTCGACAAAATTGTAGAGCCCTATCGAGGCAGGATCGTATATCTTGACATCTGGGGCACTTGGTGTGCGCCATGTAAGCGCAAGTTGAGTGAGTCGCACAAACTCAAGGCCGAGCTTGGGGGATACGACATCGTGTACCTCTACCTTGCCAACCGTTCGCCTGAGAAGTCGTGGAAGAACGTCATTGCGGAGTACAATCTCACCGACCCCAATTGCGTTCACTACAACCTGCCGGCCGACCAACAGCATGCCGTTGAGCAATATGTTGAATTGACAGGCTATCCAACCTATTGCCTTTTCGACAAGCAAGGACGCATGCATCACCTCAACTGGCTTGATGACGAAGACCTGCTCAAGTTCAAAAAGAAACTGGATGCGCTGGAATAGAGGGGACAGTCCCTTAGGTGTCAGGGGGACAGTCCCCTGACACCTGGGGGGACTCCCCCCTTCACTTATTTTTAGCCATTCATTTTGTACTTTCAGAATTATTCCTTATCTTTGCGCAGTAAAACAGCGCGAAGTTACTCACGCTCGACAAAAAAAGAATAAATTTCTTTGTTTTGTTCTCGCTAAATCGTAACTTTGCAGCCAGAAACATATAAACGACGAGAATTATGGCAACGACAACCGCAAGAAGACGCAGCACGCACCCCATGAGTTACTATCGGAACATGGTGAAAGACATGGACGACAGCCAGAAACTGGAACTGGTATCATTTATCATAGATAGTATGCGGTCCACCAAGGCCGACGACTTGACCATGGAGGAAGTGCTTGAGGGCTACCCGTACAAGCGCTACACCAAGGCTGAACTCAACGCCATGCTCGACGAGGCCGAGCGTGACTTTGAAGCTGGTCTGGGAATTGATGATGATGAGGTGTGGAAAGAGGACGAGGAGGAATTCGAGCGAGAACTGGCAGAGGAACAGAAACTGCAAATGGAAGCCGTATGAGAGTGAAATGGTTTGAACGCGCCAGGCAGCAACGTGACGAAGTGGCCAACTACATTGGACAACAGTTTGGTGCCAGACGTAAACATCAATTCAAACAGGAAATTCGCGAAACCACCAACTTGCTGAAGCGCAGCCCGGGCATCGGGCAAATTGACCCGCTATTTAGCGACCGTGCGAGGACTTACCGCAGCGTTATCATCAATGGCCTGAACAAGCTGGTGTATTTCGTCAAGGATGATACCATCTACATTGCTGGCTTCTGGGACACGCGAATGGACGACGAAGACCAGGCAGCACAAGTGAAGTAGTCTTTCACACCAACTTTATTCCATCAGAGACAAATATCCGCTAAGACATCCGAAAGGATGAGGTGAAGGGGACAGTCCCTTGTCACCTTCTGTTTCGCGGCCTTTCGGCTGCAAAGGTACGCATTTATTTCTAATTAACCTAAATTCCGCAGATAATTTTTCGCGTGTCTGATTTAGCCCTTGCTTGTGACGATTCTGTCTGACTCTGGGCTTAGAATCTTTTGACATGATTTGTATGTAGACACCTTCCCCTTACCCCGTAAGGTCGAGACAGTGTGACAGTGCTCACAGGGGG
>JAFXVU010000158.1 GCA_017534705.1 Bacteroidaceae bacterium | reverse complement strand
TATTCGAACTTATTTGTAAATTTGCATACGGTGTGAATAAAAAAACATCAGTAATTTCTATTTTCGACACCAATTGCAAGTACTTACCCTTCTTTCGCAAATAAAAATGGAAGTAAACTCGCTACGCTCCTGGGAGATATGTGCTATGCACAGGACAATAGCTTTTTATTGCAGTACTATCGTCCAGCACGATAGTGCTTAACTCCCCTTTTAACTCCTTTTTTACTCCCTATTTAAACTTCCGAAACTTTAGTAACTTATATAACCCTCAAATAATGAAAAACAAGATTCTTTTATCGCTGATAACCGTCATGATGACGGTTGCAGTCGAGGCACAGGAGGTGCCTCAAGTGGCCAACATCATGAGCCGTGAGACCATGTCGCTGAACGGTGACTGGCACTACATCGTTGATGTGCAGGAAGAAGGCTACTACGACTACCGCATGAACCCCACCCGATGGGGATTCTTCCGCAACGCCAAACCACAAAAGCCTGAGGACCTCATTGAGTACGACTTCGACAAAGCTGCCACCATGCGTATTCCTGGCGACTGGAACACACAGGACGAACGCCTCTTCTTCTATGAAGGCACGGTGTGGTTCAAAACCAGTTTCCAAGCACAGGTTCCCATCGAGAACTGCCGCACCCTACTCTACTTCGGCGCTGTGAACTACGACTGCCGCGTATGGGTGAACGGTCATGAGGCAGGACATCACATCGGTGGCTTCACTCCTTTCAACTTCGACGTGACCGACATGCTCCAGAACGGCGAGAACACCGTCATCGTGAAGGTAGACAACAAGCGCAAGGCGGAGGCCATTCCCACACAGATTTTCGACTGGTGGAATTATGGTGGCATCACCCGCGACGTGCTGGTGGTCAAGGTACCGGAAACCTACATCGAGAACTACAAACTGGAGCTGCAGAAAGCCGACGTGAACGCCAAGCAACGCGAAATCACCATGACCGCTCATCTCAACAAACCTGAGGCAGGACAGACGCTCACGCTCACCATCCCGGAACTGAAGGTGAAGCAACAGTGTGTGACCGATGCTGAAGGCAATGCAAGCCTCACCCTGCGCATTCCGTCCAAACGGCTCTCACTCTGGAGTCCCGATAACCCCAAGCGCTACAGCGTCACACTCGCATCAGACCATGACGTGGTGGCCGACAGCATCGGTTTCCGCACCATCGAGACACGTGGGAAGCAACTCCTGCTCAACGGCAAACCCATCTTCCTCCGCGGCATCAGCATCCATGAGGAGAAGCCCTTCGGCGGTGGTCGAGCCAACTGCACGGCTGATGCCCACACCCTGCTCTCTTGGGCCAAGGAACTGGGTTGCAACTTCGTGCGCCTCGCACACTATCCACACAACGAATACGCTGTCCGAGAGGCCGAACGAATGGGCATCCTCGTTTGGAGCGAAATCCCATGCTACTGGACAATCTCCTGGACGAACCCCGACACCTACAAGAACGCCGAAAGGCAGTTGACAGACATGATTCGCCGCGACCAGAACCGCGCCAACGTCATCATCTGGTCTATCGCCAACGAGACACCCCACTCCGCTGAACGCGACCTGTTCCTCAGCCGCTTGTCAAAGCACGCGCGCAGCCTCGATTCTTCACGCCTCATCTCGATGGCCATGGAGGTGACCTCGGCCTCGAACTACAAGAACCGCTTGCAGGACAACATGAACGAATACGTCGATGTCATCTCGTTCAACCAGTACATCGGCTGGTACCGCGACGTGAACGACGCACCGAAGATGGAATGGGAAATACCATACGACAAACCTGTCATCATCAGTGAGTTCGGCGGTGGTGCAAAAGCGGGTCTGCACGGCCCAAAGAACCAGCGTTGGACGGAGGAATTCCAAGAGAACCTCTATCGCGAGAATATCGGCATGATTGACAAAATCGACGGCCTGGCTGGTACCACACCCTGGATTCTGAAAGACTTCCGCTCACCACGCCGTGTGCTCGACGGCATACAGGACTACTACAACAGAAAAGGCCTCTTCTCCGACAATGGCGAAAAGAAGAAAGCCTTTTATGTGTTGCAAGAATGGTATGAGAAGAAAAAGTAAGTCAAGAAATTACTTGACTAAGACCTTCTTCCCTTGATGGATATAGAAACCTCTCTCTACTGGTTTTCCATTTAGTCTGCGGCCATCGAGGGTGTACCATTGACCATTGGTCATTGAACATTGACCATTGAACATTGACCATTGACCGTTGACCATTGACCGTTGACCATTGACATCCACTCTCAAGATTGTAGTAACCTCGTCAGTATTGAAGTTCAACGAGATATTGTTCACTTCTGCTGACGGGGTTCCTGCATACAGGCCATCGAGCAGTTCGAAATAGGCACGGAACGCACCTAACGTCACATTTTCGCTAGGGAAATAGAGTGTGTTAGCAGCACTCAGATACAGTTTCTTGCGGTCGTTGGCAGAAAGAGTGAAAGGAGAGTAAATCCCCTTGAACGAAACGATATCGTCTTCCGCAATCTGTTGTGGCTCGCTTCCGTTGATGGTGACATCGGAGAAAGCAGGATTGACGATGTGCTCCACTCCTTCACCGCTATTCCACTTCACGAAATAAGGTCGTCCTGCCACGATGGAGGTGGCTTTATTGAAATCAAGCGTAAGCGTTCCTTCCCAAAAACTTGCCCCGACGAGTTCCATCACGGTGGCATCACTGAACACGGTTCCACTGAAGTTTCCGATAGCGAAAGGCAGTGTGAGGGTGTTCCACGAGTTGTCCTTATAGAGTGTACGTCCGTTGATGACGACATCACAAGTCTTTCTATTGTTGCTGGTCAATGAGGTTGCATTGTCACCATCATCCTCGAGGACGAGAACGTATGAACCAAGGGTCAAGGTTGGCAACAATCCTGTGTTGAACTGCCAGACTGAATAATCACCTTGAGTGTTGAGACTGCCGTCGAGCGCAAAGCCCAACATATCGCCCGTCGCGTATGCGCTCTCCACTGTGCCTTGATTATTATAGCCGAAAATGCCGCCATAAAAAGCCGCTTCACTGACCTCTGCGCTGGAATAGACATGACGAACTGTTCCGTCGTTGACGCCGACGATGCCACCAAGAAAGTTGAAGTCATCACTGCTGGTCGCTGATGTGAACACCCGCCCGCGATTGTAGCAGTCCTCAATGCAAGCACTGGTTACTCCTCCTCCTATAATTCCATTACCACCGGCTATACCTCCGACAGCGGCTATCCTCCAATTACCAATGACTATAGCGAAGTTGGCACACTGGTAGATATGGCCTTGATTCAACCCGGCAATTCCTCCCACATAGCAAGACGCATCATCGGATGTCTTTTCATTGATATAGATGTTGCCGCTGCGAACACCCACACGAGACACGGTCCCGCTCTCACCGACACAACCGAAAAGACCCGCCACATTGCCTGTGTCGAAACCGCTGACATCTACTATCAGATGGTCCACCCAATGGCCTTGTCCATCGAACGTTCCAAGGAATGGATGTTCAGTGGTACCAATGGGCATCCAAACTTCATTGTTCAAGTCGATGTCGGCTGTCAGTTTGACGGTCATACCGACGTAGTCTTCTCCGGCATTCACGCTGGTGGCAAATTCCCGTAGCTGAGATGCTGTGCCAATCTCTATATCGTCGGCCTGGACCGACGATATAGACAATAATGAAATTACGATGAATAAAAAACGCTTCATATCATTCGTTGAGTTACTTCACAACAACTTTCTGTCCGTTGTGGATGAACACACCCTTCTGGGTGGGTTTGTCATTGAGTTTGATGCCTTGCAGACTGTACCAACCCTCACTGCCGGTGGCATCGAACGGGATGAAACTAATGACGGTTGGCTGGTTGAGGGTTCCCGAAACTCCGTTATCGACATAGTTCATCTGCTGAGCGGTGGTGGCTACAATCTCACCGTCACGTTCGATGGCGAAACCGACACGTCCGTCATCCGTATCCGCCACACTGAGGAAGAAGAGTCCCTCCTCGTCGGCCTCAGCCACGCCACGTGTTTCCGCCCCTGCAATGGCCACCAACTTGTCGCCTTCTTTCAGTTCGAAACCGTCCACCTGAGCGATGACGCACATCGAAGAACCCGTGTTGTTCAAGTAAAACGGTGAGCGTTCAGCCGCCTGCTGGCTTGCGCTGTTGTTGTAGATTGTTCCACTGGAGTAATAAGGATAATAGAACATGACTTCATCATCCGCGCCACGTTTGAGCATATATCCTTGTCCAGTCTTCATGTACTTAAGCGTTCCTTTCCAAGAACGGTTACCACCCTTGTCGATATTGAGTACGGCGAATTCGCTCTGTGTCTTGATGATGTCGCCCTCTTTCGCCATTTCGGTATAGTCCGACAACGCGGTGGTAAGCGGCAGGTTCATGAACGACAAGTAACTGATGCGGTTCCATCCTTTGTGGACGGGAATACCTACATACGAATAGTTAATGCCTGACCAATAGATGGTCTTGTCATTGTGCACGTATATACGGTACATCCGTTGCATACTGAGTTGGTACATTTGGTCGCCATGGTCCCAGTAGTAGTTATTGGTGCGGGTCGTGGGGTCATAGACGGCTTTGTAGGTCAACAGTTCATACGAACCGTCGTCCTTCTGTATCTCTATGCCGTCACCAACTTCCCATGTTCCGAAACTGTTCATGAGGTCAGACATCTTGGTTTCCGCTGGCAGGAGGTAGGACGATACCCAGTTCCAACCTTTCTCGAGTTGCAAGGACTGTACTTCCTTGAAGCCCGAATAGAGATTGATCGGGGCACTGGCACTGCCTAAAACGGTGTCGGCCTTGAAGTAGATGGTGTCTGGAATCAAGGCAACGTCAGCATCTATCTTCTTTTCTACCACAAAGATGCGATTTGAAGACGCGTCGTAGAATTCGAAGGTCAGAGGCGTACGTTCATCTGCGTCATTGGGATTGTAGATGGTCAGATAGACCAGTCCGTCGTTGGATTCTGTCTTCGGGTCTGTTTCCACATGTGCCGTACCCAGTATCCTGTGTCCTTTACCCACTGCGATGAGCATGTCGCTCGATTCACGGGCTATTTCGCTTCCAAGGGTGACACGAGCCACCATATACATCACGTTGGAGCTGGCTTTCAACTGCTCATCAACTGCCCATTGCGGTGCCTCGCCACGGACTTTCACATTGATGGGCAACGGTTCTGTAGTGCCGTTCTCACCTACGATATAGATGATTTCCTCGTAATCGCCCACATTGACGTAGGGCGAGATGGTCATCGTCACGAACGTTTCATCAAGGGCTGAGATGGAGCCACTCTTGCGGGAGGCTGTCATCCATTCGGGCAGTCCCTCCAAGGTGAATTTCTGGATCTTGCCACTGAGATTCTCGATGGACACTTCAAAGGTCGTCTCCTGACCATACTCCACATCCACCTGCTTGCGTTTCACATTCCAATGCAATGGGTTGCGATAGACGTAGAGGTTCATCGTCAACGGCGATGCCATCAGGTTGCCCTGCAAATCGGCCACCTCCTTGACGATGATGAAGACGTTGGTCTTCTCTATCTGGTAGTCGGGCACGTCGAGGTTGATGAGTAGGTCCTTGCCGTCGGCAACGAATGAGTACTTGATGTCCTCCAGTTTTCCACCATCTGTCATGGGCGCGTACATGCTTCTGTCTGCGTATTGTTCAATGACGTCAGGGCTAACGATGGTGTCGCAATGACCCTCTACCACATTGCCGTGGTTGTCCTTGTACTTCTTCAGACTGATGCCTGTTGGCATAAGACGTTGGCTGTTGTCTTCCTGTTTCTCCGAACTACTGAACGACAGGTAAGCCAGCAAGCCCATCTCCTCGCCCGTCGGGGTCTGGTTGGAGAAGGTCTTCAACCCGTTTTCGGTAATCTCCATTTCAAACATGGCCACCTCGTCGATGTTTCCCGTCAGTTGTTTTGTGGCCGTACGGGCGTCGGTGTATGTGGCGCCCAAATAGAGGTTGTTGCCGCTGATGCCACCCAATGTATCTACTGGGAAACTCTGTAAGAGCGACTGGTCAACATAGATGTTACCCACATTCCTTGAGCGGTTGACCGTGACGGCCAAATGATGCCATGCTCCGTCGTGGAAATATCCTCTTGTATTCACCTGCTGGCCTCCTGAGCGGAAGAAGAGCTCACCATTCTCAAATCCAATGTTGAAGTGGTTCTTGTTATCCAGTTCGTCGCGAGCTTCACCATTGGCCATGAGTGTACCGTTGGCGTCGTTGGTACGGAACCAGAACATGAGAGTGTAGTCGTGATAGTCGAGTCGGCTGAAGTTGTCAGATGCAAGCTTGATACCCTTCTCGCCGTCGAGTTTCATGCTGATGCCCTCGGGGGCTTTCCATGTCACTCCTCTTAACTGGAGGTCGTTGCTGCCCACTGCCTTGTCATAGCAATATGTGCCTCTGCCTTCGTTCATGGGGTAGTTGTCGATGAGTCCAAGTTCGTAACCCGTCAACCGCTTCATGGAGTAAGTGGCGAGTTCGGCCGCTGTCATGGCTTTGTTCCACAGACGGGTCTCCAGCATCTCGCCTTCATAGTCGGAACCGAACGTGAGATGTCCTTGTCCTGTATAAATACCTTTGAGAGTACCCTCACCTATCACGGTGTTGCCTTCATAGAACACGACTTTCGTCTCGTTCTTCTCATCATCTACATCGAAGACGTATGCCACTTGCCGGATTTCTGTGAAATCAACTGCCGTTTCACTCTTCACGACGTTGCCACTGACATCGACCGACAACTCACCTGCTGCGGTCACACCTAATCTGAGATAACTCTTGCTCTCATCTCCTTGGTAAAGCACGGTCATGTCCTTGCCGTTATGTTTAGGCTTGAGCATAAGATCAAGTGTGAAGTCCTTGTCGGCCAGATTACGTTTCGACACGGACATTGCCAGTCCTTTTCCGTCGAACTGCAAGGCGGTGGACAGTGAGATGCTGGTGCTGTTGGTCGTACCCAGCACCTCGAAGTTGTTGATCGACGAGAGGTAATTGCCCGCTATTTGCTCCGAGAAGGCAATCTTGATGTCGTCACCTATGCCGAGGATGCCGTTGGTGGGCTGAGGGGTTCCGAATGGTTGTGGACGCCGTGTGTCCTTGATGCCCGTCAGGATATTCGAAGAACTGGTCAGATAACCTCCGTCGTGGCGGCAGAAGGTGACAGCCCTCAGGTCGTAGTACTGCTCCACGGGATCTGTCTCGCCATAGAAGTTGGCGTCGATGAAACCGTCGCTGTCCATCAACTTGCGCTCTCCCGAAGCACGAGCCATGAGTGCCTTCCCCTCATCGTTGTTACGGTAGTAGGAGCAGACATTCACCCATTCCTTGTCTCCTTGATTGGATAGCTTGTATTGCAACTCAATGTGGTCGAAGTTTCGGTAGTTCACATCGAAGCCGTCGATATGCACGGGCAGGTAGTAAGCCTGACGTTTCGTGTCGTAGGCTGATTCGGTGTTGACCACCCACTTGTCGCCTGGCTTTGATATGTTGATCTTGCCGGCCGATGGCACGAAATGGGCCGATAGGCTCACACGATGGATACGACCAAGGTCGTCGGGATTGCAGAAGGCGAGAACGAGGTTCTCGTAGTCGTACTCGGCTCC
>JAFXVU010000157.1 GCA_017534705.1 Bacteroidaceae bacterium | reverse complement strand
GACACCGCTCTTAGCATCAGTGCTGTGAACAGCGAGAGCAAGAACGCCAACGTCTATGACCTCAGCGGCCGCATCGTCCGCAAGAACGCCAACAGCGTGGAAGGCCTCAACCGCGGCATCTACATCCAGAACGGCAAGAAGGTGCTCGTGAAGTAATTCACCGCCGCAACTTTCATTTCGCTATAAAAGGGGCGACCATCCGGCCGCCCTTTTTTACATATTCCTAATTTCCCTTTTTTTTTCGTAATAACGATTAATCGATTTGTCATTTAAGGGATATTCTATTTATCACGAATTATTGAATTATCGAATTATTATTCTGCTGATATTATGAATTTTATGGAATTATCGATCAAATCGCAAGCGATTTTTAGAAGTTACCTTAAACGATCAAACGGAAAGAACCGATATTCCCCCACAAAGATGAGAAATCCTTTACTTACTCTACTCTTCTCAGCAAGCATAGCCTGTAGCCATGCCCAGTCATCCGTCCAATGGAACACACCAGCTGCAGGCAATCCGTTCATCCCCGGATATTTCGCCGACCCCACGATTAGGAAATTCGGCGACACCTATTATATCTATGCCACGACCGACGGCACAGGCAACGGATATGGGCCTGCTCAGGTATGGATGTCGAAAGACTTCGTCAACTGGCGCAACGTGCTGTTGAACTGGCCGACAACCGAGGTGGTCTGGGCGCCCGATGTGGTACAACAACCCGACGGCACCTACCGCTACTATTACTGCACGCCGTGTGTGGTGCGCGTGGGAGAGAGCACTTCTCCCATCGGTCCGTGGAAAAACCGTTTGGGCGAACCCGACGCGGTGCTGGTACCTGACCGTTTCGTCCACAACGCCATCACCCTCGACCCGCAACTTTTCCGCGATGACGATGGCAGCGAATACCTCTATTTCGGTACCTGGGGCATCTACAAGGACTTCGGCTGCGGAGTTGCCAAACTTGGTCCTGACGGCAAGACTTTCACTGACAAGAAACTCATCCTCAACACCGAGATTATCGACTTCTTCGAAGCACCATTCGTGTTCAAGAAAGACGGCATCTACTACTTCACATACTCCTCCGGTTCCTGCCACGACGACACCTACCGCGTGCAATATGCCATCTCGAAAGACGGTCCTATGGGACCTTACGAATACAAGGGTTGCATCCTCAAGACCAATGCCGATGGTACTATCCACGGTCCAGGCCACCACTCCATCCTGCAAGACGGCGATGATTACTATATGGTCTATCACCGCCACAACAATCCCCACGCCATCCACGGTTTCCACCGTCAACTGTGCATCGACAAGATGGAGTTCGACAGCGAGGGCAACATCCTGCCCATCCGACCTACCCACGAAGGCCTGATACCCGCCTCACTCGCCAAACAAGCGAAGAAGAACACGTTGCCCAACCTCGCCTTCGGTGCCAAGGTACAGGCCTCATCCACTTATTCCGACTGGTTCAAACCCGAATACGCCGTAGATGACAACAACGGCACACTCTGGCGCGCCGCCTGCGCCAACGCACCAGCCAGCCTCACCATCGACCTCGGTGAGCAGAAAGCCTTCAACGAGATTTTCACCCAATTCGAATACACCACCTACTTCTACCAGTACCGCATCGACATCTCCGACAACGGCACCGACTGGACCCTCTTCGCCGACCACACCGACAACCACCAACAAGGTTCCCCCATGGTGGATGTCTGCGAAGGCTACAGACAGAACGGTGTGAAAGGCCAACCCGCCATGGCCAGGTACATCCGCATCACCATCACCGACACCCAAAAGAACGGACACTTCCCAGCCATCTGGAACGTGAAGGTCTATCGCGCCACAAAAAAATCCGACCCACTCAGCCTCATCCCCATGCCAGAAGTCGATGAAGCCGCCATTCTAGCTGGATATCCCGATATCCACCAGAAAGACGTTGAAAACGAACTCAAGCAGCAGACCAAAGCCAAAGGAAACAAACTCTTCGAGTTGAACGCCGACAATTATGACTTTGGTACCTTTTACGAAGGTATACCTGTGGTGCCTATGCAAGGTAAATCCGCATTCCGATTCAGCGGTACGGAACACATCACAGTAAACAACCTCGACCTGCGCACCCTGACCTACAACTCGCCCTATACCGTCACCGCATGGGTGCTCAACCCAGACGTGAGCGAACAAGAGACCGTGGCACAACTCATGCCCGTGGGCAACGACCTCGCCACCGTAGAACTGCGCAACGGCAGCAGCCGCAGCGAAGGACTGGTGGCACACAATGCGTCCTTTGAAAACGCCGGCAACCCCAGAGCTGTGGTAGAAGGCCAATGGCAACACTGGACCCTCACTTTCGATGGTTTCATGGAACGAATCTATTGCAACCGCGAACTGGTGTCGGAGAAAAACATCTTCCTCATGCTCCGTCCCAACGGTACCATCACGCTTGGTTCACGATACGACGGTGGCAGCCCCTTCTCGGGTTACCTACACTCCTTCAGCGTCTATGACCGACCATTCAACGAGGACGATATTGCCAAGGAAATGAACAAGCCTTCGGATTTCGACCCTGCCACACTCAAGAGCATCTCTGACAAGAGTCCGCTAAAAACAAAGAAACTGAAACTCAATGTCAACGCCCTCTCACCCGATGTTGTCATGGCCACTGTCACAGACATCGATGGTAATCCTTTGGAAAAAGGAATATACAACTTCACCTTCGCCTGCGCCAACGACTCTTCTGCCCTCGCTACGGTTCAACAGACCAGCGAGAGCGCTCAAGTGCTGACGCTTAAAGGCAAAGAGGTGTATGTGAAAGTACGCGATGTGTTTGGGAACGAGATACCCGTCATCCGCAGCACAATCAAAGTGTCGCCTAAAGACTTCATCGACTTAGCGACTGCCATCACCGCCAAGGGAGAGAACGGTACTGTCAAACTGGAGTCTTCAGGCACAAACCTCAACGACGACCCATCTCAGGCCGGACCGATTGAAGCAGTGGAAGTGAAAGGTGACTTCGTTCTTCAATGCCGTGTGGCCGACCTCTCAGGCGCTGACCGACACAACACACCCGCCTACAACGAGGGAGGTCTCATCCTCCAGCGCCTGCAAGGCAACCGACAACAATTGGTTCACCTCGGTGTGTTCCCCAGTTACAACTGTGGCAACATGCTCACCGTGGTCAATCGTGGTTACCGTCCGCAATATCCCAACAACAAGGGCTGGAACTACGACCCATGGATGCAAATCCAGCGCATAGGTAACGAGTTCGTGTTCCTTACCAGCAAGGACGGCAAAAACTGGACACAGATGCCCGTCAACGGACGTGCATCCTTCCCACAGTTCAACGACCAGCCATTGCGTGTGGGAATCTACCAGACCACCTACTCCGACAACAAGGCATACGTCACATTCGATGACATTCACATCTGGCAAAAACGCTGATTGACAGTATAAAAATACATCTTATCAAGAAAATAAGTGTCATCATCACAATTTTATGCATATTCCTTTGCAGATTGGAGAAAAAAGCTTAAAATTGCAAATAATTCGCATAAAAATAACGACAACTAATATTAACTAATTATGAGACAGCACAAGATTTTATTGTTGATGGCGCTTTCGGCACTTCTTGTCCAAGGCGCACTTGCCCAAAGCGATAAGTCGGGCTACCCCATCACACCTGTTCCTTTCACAAGTGTAAAGGTCACTCCAGGTACCTTCTGGGGACAGCGACTGGAAGCCAGCCGAAATGTCACTATTCCACTGGCGTTCAGTAAATGTGAGTCTGAAGGCCGCTACACCAATTTCTCCAATGCAGCAGAACATCTGAAAGACCCATCGAAGGTGTTCAAGGTGGATGGCGTTATGGGCTACTCCTTCGACGACACCGACCCCTACAAGACTATCGAAGGAGCCAGTTATCTGCTCCAAACCTATCCGGACAAGAAACTCGAGGCATACGTTGACTCTGTCATCGCCGTGATCGCCAGTGCACAGGAACCTGATGGTTACCTCTACACTGCAAGAACCCAGAATCCCGAGCATCCCCACGGATGGGCAGGTCCAACACGCTGGTCGAAGGTGGAAGACCTGAGCCATGAGTTCTACAACCTCGGACACCTCTGTGAGGCTGCCGTGGCACACTACTACGCCACAGGAAAGAAGTCGCTGCTCAACGTATGCATGAAGTTCGCCGACTGCGTTTGCCGTGAGGTTGGTGACAAGCCAGGACAAGCATGTGTGGTGCCAGGACACCAGATTGCAGAGATGGGATTAGCCAAACTCTACATTGCCACTGGTGACAAGAAATACCTCGACCAGGCCAAGTTCTTCCTCGACAAACGCGGCTATACGACCATCAAAACAGAGTACAGCCAGAGCCATATCCCTGTTCTGCAGCAAGATGAGGCTGTGGGTCATGCTGTCCGCGCTGGATACATGTATGCCGGTATGGCTGATGTGGCTGCCCTTACGGGTGACAAGAGCTACATCGACGCCATTGACCGTATCTGGGACAACATCATCTCGAAGAAATACTACATCACCGGTGGTGTTGGCGCCACTTCCAGTGGTGAGGCTTTTGGCAAGAACTACGAACTGCCCAATATGTCGGCATATTGCGAGACTTGCGCCGCCATCGCACAAGTTTATCTCAACTATCGTTTGTTCCTGCTCCACGGTGACTCCAAGTACTACGATGCCCTGGAGCGCACGCTCTACAATGGTGTCATCAGCGGTATCTCCATAGACGGTGGCCGTTTCTTCTACCCCAACCCACTGCAGAGCATGGGCCAACACCAGCGTCAGGCATGGTTCGGTTGCGCCTGCTGCCCCAGCAACGCTGCCCGTTTCATTCCATCACTTCCACAATACATCTACGCAGTGAAGGACAACTCGTTCTATGTGAACCTTTTCGCAGGCAATGAGACGAACGTAAAGGTGGGTGGCAAGAACGTCACTTTCGTTCAGAAGACCAACTACCCATGGGACGGCGACATCGAGATGACCATGAAGAAAGCATCAGGTCAGTTCGCGCTTAACATCCGCATCCCAGGATGGGTGAAGGGTCAAGTGGTTCCAAGCGACCTCTACAACTATGTGGACGGCAAACACCTCGGTTATACCGTGACACTCAATGGTCAGAAACTGGAAAGTGAACTTAAAGACGGTTACTTCGTCATCGACCGCAAATGGAAGTCAGGCGACAAGGTAAGCGTTCACTTCGACATGGAACCTCGTCTAGTGAAAGCCAATGGTCGAGTGACACAAGACAAAGGACGTGCAGAAATCGAGCGTGGCCCGCTGGTGTATTGCGCTGAATGGCCCGACAACAGTTGCGACGTACTGTCCGTACTTCTCAACCAAGATCCTCAATACACCATGGGTGAGAAAGTGATTGAAGGCACTACCGTCAAGACCATCACCACCGACGCTCAGACCCTGAACTTCGACGAACGCGGACGTCTCAACACCAAGGACGAACGTTTAGTGCTTATCCCCTACTACGCTTGGGCACACCGTGGCAATGGCAACATGACAGTATGGATGCCTATCGACCTCAACGCCACTACCCCAGCCCTTCCACCATCACTGGCATCCGAGAGCAAAGTGAGTGCTTCCCAGCGTCGTCTGCCCGCCCTCAGCGCCATCAACGACCGTTTGGTGCCAAGCGACGGCAACGACCGTTCTGTGCCATACACCCACTGGTGGCCCAAGAACAACTCCACAGAGTGGTTGCAGTATGATTTCAAACAGGCAGCCACCATCAGCACCAGCACTGTCTATTGGTTTGACGACGGTCCTTGGGGTGGATGCCGTGTGCCTAAGGCATGGAAAATTTACTATAAGGACAACAGCGGGCAGTGGCAAGAGGTGAAGAACCCCACTGGCTACGGAACCGTTAAAGGCGCACCTAACATCGTGAACTTCGACCCTGTGACCACATCAGCTGTAAAACTTGAGATTGTTCAGCCCGAACAGCACTCTTGCGGTGTATTCGAGTGGAGCGTAAAATAAACTGAATTTAAGGGGCTATAGAATCTATAGTTTTTATATTTTCTGTAGCCCCTATCAATACTAAAAAAACTATCACAAATGAAAAGATTTTTACTATTATTGACTATTTGCGTGTGTTGCTTAAGCGCTTACGCCCAAAAACAGCACTACATTCCTTATGAATGGCGCAACCGCACGGACACTCTCATCTACGCCAAGGAAGATCCCAACAACAAATACACCTGGTCGGAGAGCCGAAGCAAGGAAAGCGACAACATCATCGTCTATTGGGACAAGAATTATGGCAACACCATACCCACCAACGCCCCTTCCACCTACAGGGTAGATATCGACGACCTTTTGAAAAAATGCGAGGAGTTCTTCGACCTCGAAATCAATCAGTTGGGATTTGTTGACCCAAAGAACTCCAACCTCAACAAATACAAGGTGATGGTGTTGATTAACCACTCTGCAGACTGGATTTGCGTGGGTTCTGGCTACGACTACCAAGTCTCAGCTATCTGGCTCAGTCCGTGGGCTTGTCACCCCGTAGGCCAGTCCGTGGCACATGAAATCGGCCACTCTTTCCACTATATGTGTTATTCCGAGGCATCAAAACAGGGTTCTCTTCCCGGTGTTCAGACGGGATTCCATGGTGCTGTGGGTAATGGTTCTGTCACGTGGGAACAGACCGCACAATGGCAGTCGGTGCAGAGTTATCCTGAACTGATGTTCGACCAAAGCATCTCTGTGTTCCGCAACTCTCACAACCTTGCCTTCACGCACGAATGGCACCGCTACCAAAGCTATTGGCTCTTCTACTACTTGGTGCAGCACTACGGAGTGAAAGCCGTTTCCGACGTATGGAACTACCCTGTGAACCAAATACTCGACTTCAACGAAGTTCTTATGCTCCAGCAAAACTGGAATGTGGAGGAACTCTTCCGTCGCTACTACGACTATGCCGCCCACTGCGTGACATGGGACTGGGATGCTTGCAAACCATACCGGAATCCCTTCATCGGTGATTTCCGATATGCCGCAGTACTGAATGGCGAGGGACAGTATCAAGTGGCTTACTCCAGTTGTCCGCAAAGCACAGGCTTCAATGTCGTACCACTCAGTGTCCCTGCAGCTGGCACAGAAGTGACCACCACTTTCACCGCTCTTGCCTCTGGTGCGGACTTGGCCGAAAGCGACCCTGCAGAATACCTCAATGGCAACAGTTATTTCCAGTCCTCAGGCCGCACCAAGTACAATACAGTCGGTCTTGCCGCCTCACGTGGCTTCCGTCTGGGTTATGTGGCGTTGCTCAACGATGGTACCCGGGTCTATGAGAGCGTGGATACCATCTACTGCACTGGACGTGGAAAGGCTTCATGCGACGTGAAATTCACAGTACCTGAAAACGTCAGCAAACTGTGGCTGATGGTGGTGCCTGCTCCAACCCGTTATTTCCAGCACAAGTGGGACGACTCCCCTGGCAACGACGACCAATGGCCCTACACCTTGGAGTTCAGCAACACGGACTTGGATGCCACAAAAGCCATTGTCTATGTCAGTCCTGTACTCGATGGCCGTGAGATTGATGACATCACTTTCACCTACGACCTCTATTTCCCACACGACGCATCTGCCTATAATGGCACCAGCATCACTATCGGTGGAAAAGCCGCGGCCATGCTGGGCACTGCCTTCCAAATGAGTATGTCTGACATCGCTGCAAAATTAACGACTTACAGCAGTGCTGGCCCAGGCAAGGGCAAAGTGATGTTCTATCCCGCAAAAGCCGATGGCACACTCATCTCCAACAAATCAACAGCCAACGGCTATGGTCACTGGTTCAGCAACAACGGCAGTGTAGTGGAATGGTCTGGCAATTCATACGTCTTCTCAGAGTTCTTACCTGGAGTGATGACATTCAGCATTGGACAGTATCCGGGCAAATGTCCTAATGGCAGCAATTACACTATCGCCCAGGCACTGGTTTACAACAATGGCAGTAAAAAGGCCAAGGCTGTGTTTGTCTTCAACATCCACATCGACGCTTCAAAGACTGGTGCAGAGTTAGTGTCAGTGGATTACGCCGGTGACAACACCAACGCCATCCGCAGCCTCACCTTCAACGACAGCAATGCCCCAGTGAATGTCTATACGCTGTCGGGCCAGCAGATACGCACAGCAGTCAGTCCTGACGATGCCACAGAAGGGCTACAAAAAGGTCTCTACATCGTCGGCAAGAAGAAGGTAGTGGTGAAGTAAATACCGGTCAGAACTATTTGAACTAATATAGTTAGACCATAAAAACTATAGAATAATCCCTCGAACGCAATAAAAAGCACCGCCCTGGCAACAAGAAGTTGCCAGGGCGGCGATTTTTTGATGAGCATTTACTTGTGTTTCTGTTCCTTCGGCAGCGACTTCAACTCTCCACGAATGAAGATGCGCGACATACTTTCCTTCGCATTGCTGTAAATCTGGATGGTCTTCATGATTCGTCCTGGACGTGTGGCTGTTCCATCATACTTCACCGTGATGAAGCCTGTAGCACCTGGGGATATGGGATCCTTGGTGTAATCAGCAGTAGTACATCCACAAGTGGTCTTCACCTGATTGATG
>JAFXVU010000156.1 GCA_017534705.1 Bacteroidaceae bacterium | reverse complement strand
GCCGCTTAGAGACCGAGTGGGTGCAATACCCCGTTCTTAGCATCAGTTTGGCATCCGCCAAGGACGGCACAGTGGAGAATCTTGAAGAGATGGTGGGCTTACAACTTTTGCGACTGGAGGAGGAACATGGCATCGAAAGGGTTGGCAAGAGTTTAGGAGCCCGTTTGGAGTCACTGATAACAGGCTGTGCAAAGAAATATGGCAAGAAAGTGGTGGTGCTCATCGACGAATACGACGCACCGCTGCTCTCCGTGATGCACCAACCAGAGCAACTTGAGGCGATGCGCTGGGCCCTACGCACGTTCTATTCCCCGTTGAAGGACTGCGACCAATGGTTGCGCTTCGTGTTCATCACCGGCATTTCAAAATTCTCGCAACTCAGCATCTTCAGCGAACTGAACAATCTGAAGCGCATCACGATGGTGCCGGAATATTCTGCCATCTGCGGCATCACCGAGCAGGAACTGCACGAACAATGGGGCGATGTGGTGGCCGACATGGCAGCCGACATGGGCATCGGCATAGACGAAGCCTACCTCCAGTTGAAGGAGAAGTACGACGGCTATCACTTTGCCGAGGACCTGACCGATGTGTACAATCCATTCAGCCTGTTGAATGCTTTGGTTGACAGGCGCATTAAGGACCATTGGTTCGAGACGGGCACGCCTACCGTATTGGTCAACATGCTCAGGAAGTTCAACACCGACATCACTCGTTTGGAAGGTAGTCTTGCCCTTTCCACAGACTTTGACGCACCCACGGAGCAGATGAAGAGCGTGCTGCCGCTGTTTTACCAAAGCGGCTACCTCACCATCAAGGACTACGACCGCGACACCGACACCTACACCTTGGGCTTTCCCAACAATGAGGTATATATGGGTTTGATGAATGCTCTCGTTCCCTTCTACGTCTGTGACGACACGCTGGCCACCAACAACAGCATCGTCCACATGTATCGCGCCATCAGGGCTGGCGACCTCGACGAGATGCTGGAGCGCCTGAAGGCATTCCTCGCGTCCATCCCCTATGCGGAGGGGGCCGCCACCGAGGGGCACTTCCAACAGTTGCTTTACGTCGTGTTCTCGCTCATGGGCCGTTATTTGCTGACGGAGGTCAGGACAGCCAAGGGCCGCATGGATGTGGTGTGGCAGTCGCGCACCGACGTCTATGTCTTCGAACTGAAAATCGACCAGCCCGCGCAAAAGGCACTACAGCAGATCGACGAAAAGGGCTACATGATACCCTTCAGTTACGATGGGCGGCAACAGCACAAAATCGGTCTGTCGTTCTCTACGAAAACCCGCACCATCGAGGAATGGGTGATTGCCCACCAATAAGCAATTGCTCGCAATAACATTTGACAGCGGGTTTGTCGATGGGAGAGAGTTAATTTTGGGGGGAGTTTAGGAGTTCCGAATCGGGGTTGCCACCCGAAGCGAAGCGAAAATAACAAGGGCGGCGGGCTGCCCCCCAGGCGTTTGCTGGAGTGCGCCCTCCTTTCTTGCATATTTGTCCGGCCGAAAGCCACTTTATTTGCACAAAAAGAGTAGTTTTGCAGTCGGCAAGCAAGTAGACCGTCTAAACAATGGATTCACAATCCAATTAGGAGTTTGGTTCTGCGTGCCCGTGGAACGAAGATTGGCCGTTGGATGCCGTATGATAGATTACACATTCCCAAGGCCGCAGGCTTGCCTTAACTTACAAAACCACTCATTATCATGGCAAAAGTAGCAAGAAAAATCAAGACGCGCAAAGGATTGCGCCTAAAAATTGTGAATCCCGACGCTGCCGGCATCGATATTGCCGACGGCGAGATGCAAGTGTGTGTTCCCGAGGACCGCGACGGCGAGAACAACCGCCGCTTCGACAGCTTCACTTGCGACCTGCGCGAGATATGCGCGTGGTTGAAGGCCTGCCGCATCACGACGGTGGCGATGGAGGCCACCGGCGTCTACTGGCTCAACATCTTCCTGATGCTCCAGGAGGAGGGGTTCGACGTGGTGCTTGCCAACCCCCTCCAGGTGAAGAACATGATGGACGAGAAGACGGACGAGGCCGATGCCGAGTGGCTGATGCTGTTGCACACCTACGGCATGGTGAAGCCCTGCTTCCAGCCGGACAACATCGCCCGAAAGATACGCAACCTCACGCGCCACCGTTCCTCCATGATCATGTCGGCCAGTCGCGAGGTGCAGCACATGCAGAAGGCGATGGAGCAGATGAACATCAAGCTGTCGACCGTCATCAGCGACATCCTCGGCAAGTCGGGGCAGGCCATCATCCGTGCCGTCATCGCCGGCAACCACGACCCGAAATCACTCGCCCAGCTGGCCAACTGGCGATGCAAGGCGTCGAGGGAGACCATCGCCAAGTCGCTCGAGGGCACATGGGACGAAGACCTGCTGTTCATCCTGGCGCAGAGCGTCGAGCTGTACGACACCTACCAGGGGAAGGTGGCCGCTTGTGAACGGGAGATGGAAAGGCTGATGATGCAGTATGCCGCAAGGGTTGACCAGGGAAAGGCCGGTGAACTCATCCGCACCAAAAAGCGCAGCAACTACAGGAACGCGCCGGCCATTGACACGGAGAAGTATGCGCATGCAGTGTGGGGTGTCAACCTGATGGCCATCACCGGTGTGGCGTCGGGCTCGCTGCTTCAACTGATAGGAGAACTCGGACACGACTTCGCCAGCAAGTTCGACACCTGCAACAAGTTCTGCAAGTGGTGCAACCTCTCGCCCAACAACAAGACCACGGGAGGGAAACTCATATCCAGCCACATACCGAGAAGGAAAAACCCCGTCGGGCAGATACTTCGCCAGTGCGCAAACACAGTAAAGGATGATAAGGGTGAGTTGGGGGTCTACTTCAGAAGGATGAAGTCAAGGCAAGGGCACATGCAGGCAATAGTCGCGACGGCCCACAAGATTGCGCGCATCATCTACACGATGGTGAAGCACAGGAGGGAATACGACCCTAGAATGGTGGGGTGTGACGAGAAGGAACTCTTGGAAAGGAAGATTGCAAGGACCACGATGCAACTGAAAAGGCTCAACGAAAAATTGGGGATGGTGGATTTGGGAACCTTGCCAGCAAACGCCTGAGTGTCAGCCCGCCGCTATTTTTGTTATATGATAGTTTGGGAGTTTGGGAGTAAAGGAGTTAAGGAGTTTGGGAGTTTGGGAGTTAAGACATTACTCTTGCTGATTTTTGCTGATTTTGGGCATTGACCTAAACTAACTACTCACTGGACATACGAACGCAAATTTACAGCGAAGCACCCTGAAAGAGCATTGGCCAAAGCATCACGGCATCATGTCACTTTCAGGGTGTTTTTTATAAACTAAAGACACAAAAAAGGCGCCTTCGATGAAGGCGCCCATTTTTGTATTTTGCTGAAAGAGATTAGCGAACCTCAACAGTAGTACGGCGGTTGAGTTCGAACGGCGACAGGATGTCGACGCCACCCTTACCAACAGCAGTGATCTTGCTGCGGTTGAGACCCATACCAACGATTTCCTCGACAACAGTCTTGGCACGCTCGTCGGAGAGCCACTGGTTGTGCTCGGGATTACCGGTAGCGCTATCAGCATAGCCAGTCACGAGGACCTCGGCGTTCTGGTCAACGGCATACTTGGCAAGTGCGCGGACGTCAACCATGTCACGAGCATAGGAAGGACCGCTCTTGGTCTTGTTGCAATAGAAGTACACAGTTGCAGGAGGAGCGATGGCCTTTACGATGGGCACCTCGGGGCACTTGTGGTTCTTGATGAGATTGTTCAGACGGTCGATCTCAG
>JAFXVU010000155.1 GCA_017534705.1 Bacteroidaceae bacterium | reverse complement strand
GGCCGAATGTGTGACCAAGGACAAAGATGTCGTGAAGGTGAGCATCAACGCTATTCTCCATCAGGTGTCGCCTCGTTCGGTGCTCCACGAGATTATCTATCCGCTTGGTTTCAACCACGCTCAGGAAATCAGCATCTTCGCCTCGCTCAATGAGGTGGGTAAGATTTTCACTACTCCGAAGCAACGTCTGCTGATTGACCGCACTGAGATTATCATTGAGCCTATGCGTCTGAAGGCGGATGAGATGGAGCGTACCATCGACATCACTGGTGACGAGGGCGAGATAGCAGTCCGTGACCTTGGACTCATCAAATACCGCATCTTATATATAGAAGATGTGAAAATCAATACCGACCGCCACCATGCTTACCTGGACTACGACAAGCTGACGCTGCCGCTGAAGTTGCGTACGGTGAAGAACGGTGACTCGTTCGCTCCGTTCGGCCTGAGGGGCGACTTGAAGCTGGTGAGTGACTTCCTAACGGAAAGGAAGCTCAACAGGTTCCAGAAAGAGCACCAGAAGGTGCTGGTGTCGGGGGATGACATCGCTTGGATAGTTGGCGAGCGCATCTCTGAACACTACAAGGTGGATGAGGAGGTGACGACTAAGGTGCTGGAGCTGAGTGTTGAGTAGGTTTTGGCAGATGTTACTCGTCATAGACATAGAGCATCCGTGGCTGGCGCCACGGATGCTTTGTTTTTCTACGGATGGGAGGAAAAAGGAGGGAATGCCTGAATCCCGTGCTTGAAAAGCCCGGGCACACTGCTGTAGATTGCCATCCGAGATCGGCTGGCAATTGACGGTTTTAATTGGAAACAACTTAGCACAACTATAAACAACAATATCCATGCTGTGAGAAGAGGCCGTCGCGGACGCGACGGAACAACTGGACACAACAATTCGTCCGCGGGGACTGGGAAGGTGCTGATTTCTTATTCTAAGGAGAGGAGGAGGAAAGGAGGGAATGCCTGAAGGCATTCTGGGCCATGATGATTTAATTGGAAACAACAATTCACAACAGGGAACAACAATATCCATGCGGATGGGATGGAGCCGTCGCGGACGCGACGGAACAACTTGGAACAACGGGCTGGTCGTACTCCTGAGGAGGGGAGGAGTAAAGGAGGGGAGGTGTTAGTGCTTGGGGTTGTATTCGAAGGTGTATTTGTTTTCGACTCGACAGCCGATGCTTTCCTTGAAATTGCAGAGGCCGATGCTGGGGGCTCCAAACTGGGAGGAAGGACCTACGTCGATGATGCGGATGCCGGAACGCTTGTAATAGTCGACAATCCTTTCGGCCAAGTAGTTCATGGGACGGTAGTTCTCGAACCCCGGCACGTCGCCCCAGTAGATGACTTGCACTATACCTTCGGCGACATGGAAGACCTGAGCAGAAGCCACATTGGCACCGTTCATGCTGAGGTTGAAGAAGTCGGCCTTGATGATTTCGATGGTGTCGAGAACGGCATCGAGCGACATCTTCAACGGATACCCCTTGGCCTGGCGGTTCTGCTGGATAGTGGTGTAAGCGGCGATGATGTCGTCGCGGTTCTCCGCCTTCTTGAAGACGAAAGGTTCGCGCTGTGCCCTCTGTAGGTTCTTTCGGGCGTTACGCCATAAGATGGACTTGTAATTGTCGAAAGACAGGAGGTCGAAATGGAAGTTGACATCGCTGTAGAGTTGCCTGAAGCCGTTGGCCACGAGGCAATAGATTTGCTTTGCGATGAGTTGGGGATGATAGAAAGAGGGAGGCAAGGTGATGCGAATGGAGTGTCGCCTCAGGTCGGCATACCTGATGAGCGACTTCACGGCCTTGTCAACCATTTCGAGTGAGATGTCGTCGTCGGCGAAAACAAATCCGCCGAAAGGGGCACTGAAAGGGGAACAGAGCAGGCTTCCGCGTAGTCCGAATGTGATGCCCATACGTGGTTTATGGTCCTTGAATTCCAAGAACCTGAGTTCGTCGCACTTGTCCTCGTTGAGTGTGGAGAATTCCACGGTGTTGAAGAAATGAGTGGTGTATGGGTAGTTGTGTGCGAACTGTTGTCGGTCGGAAGTCTGCTCTGCTGCCATGATTATTTATTGTTATCCAATAATTTGAGAATTCACACCCGCCATAAAAAGGCGAGGCACAGCACTGCTCAAAAGTTTATACTTTTTCACCGTAAGCGAGGTCGCCCGCATCTCCGAGTCCTGGGACGATGTAAGAGTGCTCATTGAGGTCGGGGTCGATGGCGGCGCACCAGAGGTAGAAGTTGGGTTTGTCGCGGAAGGCCTTCTTGACGTACTCCACGCCCTTCTTGGACGCAATGGCGCAGCAGAGGTGTACGGTTTCGGGTGTTCCTTTAGTGAGGAAAGCCTCATATCCGAGTTCCATGCTTCCTCCAGTGGCCAGCATCGGGTCGGCGATGATGAGCGTCTTGCCATCGAGTGCCGGTGAAGCGATATACTCGATTTTGATGCCCACGTCCACACCTTCCTTATCCTTATAATAACGGTAGGCAGACACGAAGGCGTTGCCAGCCTTGTCGAAGATGTCGAGGAATCCGGCATGGAAAGGCAGTCCAGCGCGGAAGATGGTGGCCAGCACAATTTTGTCGTCGTGTGTGTTAGCCTTGGCGATGCCGAGGGGTGTGGTGATGTCTTTCTCGGAGTAATTGAGCGTCTTGCTCAGTTCGAAGGCCATGAGTTGCCCTATACGCTGGAGGTTGTGACGGAACCGCGCCCTGTCGTTGTGGACATTCACGTCGCGGAGTTCAGCCACATACTGGTTGATGACTGTTTTGGAGTCGGCAAAGTTGATAATTTTCATAATATTCGTTATTTTGGTTTAGTTGTTTGCTGGTGGATACCCCGTGCTTAAAAGCCCGGGCACACTGCTGTACCCCACCCCAACCCCATTCCCTAAGATGGGAGGGGAGTTTTGGACACCCCACCCCGGCCTACGGCCACCCCTCCCCTAAGAAGGGAGGGGAGTTGGGGAGTTGTGAATTAGAACCTGTAGCCGAGGTAGGCGTGGAATATCCAGTCGCGTGCGAGGGTCTCGTATCGCGGTGACCGTCCGATTTTGAAGATGTCGAAATTGCAGTCGATTCCCCCCACATAGCTGTCGGAGATTTGATAGACGACAGAAGCCCGCGCCACACCAGCGTAGGTGAAGTGGGATTTGCCGCCTAAGTATGTCTTAGTTGCCTCCTTGAGGCGCGTACGTTCCTCATCGGTCATGGCACGGTCTTTCATTCCGGCGTTAGACTTGAGAGAGTACATGAGCATCGGCATGATGGAGCCGTGGAACATGAGTTTGCGCTTACAAGTCACCCAGTTGTAGCCATATCCACCTCCCAGAGCGAAAAAGAAAGAATTGAATCGATTGAGTCCATTGAATGTCGAGATAAGTTCGTCATCGACCGCCTTGAACTGCATGTAGTAAATGGATGAGCCCAGCAACCATGAACCCGCCGACTTGAGCTGTATTTTCTTGGGTTTCATAGCCGCAGCATAGCTGAACTTCTTGTGGTTGAAGACATAGTGCATGTTGCAGACTAAAGATGTGATTTGTATGTTTCCCTGCTCAATGTTCTCAGCCTCTTCCATTTTCTTTTCCAGTTCTTCGGCCCTATTAAACATTTCTTCTATCTCATCTTCAGACATCGAACTGATTTTCTCTATCATTATATTTTCGAGATTATCCATGTTGGCGAATTCGAATTCTCCCTCGATTTTCTTGGTTCTATGGTATCTCAAATCCATGCCAAATCTGTTGCCATTGAATTTGAAATTGAACTCCTGGTCGTTGTGGTTTGAAAGGGCCATATTGTATCCCCCTCCCAACTTGCCGTAGCTGAGGTAGAAACCCAGTCGGTAGCTGTAGGGAGTGGAAGCATCAATTTTCAGTCTTCCCAGATTTGACCCCACAGGAACCAAGTCCATCAGTCCTTCGCTCAATGTAGGAGTCGCAAAAATCTCAGGTGTCTTGATATCGACATTCGTCTTGCTGACGACAGAATTGAGCATGAAGAGCCACTGTCGGTCGGCTACAGAGATATAATTGGTATCGAGTTTGGTGACATCATAAGTAATGAACTTGCGCGCCTTCTCCAGGAACGCCGAACGTTGTTTTTGTTCGTTCTGTCCTTCCTGTGCCTGTATGACATGAAAGCAGAAGAAGCACAACAGCAGTAATATGAAAGATTTATTTCTCGTCATTTTTCAAACGCTCTTATCATAAAAGGGTAAACACCCCCCAACTCTATTATCTATGCAAAATTAAAAAAAAACTATTG
>JAFXVU010000154.1 GCA_017534705.1 Bacteroidaceae bacterium | reverse complement strand
ACTCGTGACCCCATGCGTGACAGGCATGTATTCTAACCTACTGAACTAACGCACCAAAAAAACGCTTATGCTTGCTGCATCATGACGATGTCGGTTGCATTTGCGAGTGCAAAGGTACACCCTTTTTCTCAATCTTGCAAACTTTAACCGTATTTTTTTTGAAAATCATCAAATATTCCACTTTTTTGACCTGGAAAGTCTATTTTATTGTCTGTATTTTCTCAAAAATAACTAATTTTGCACTTGAATCCCCATCAGGTTGGACATTCGTGTTGCCAATCGAGGTTCATACTCTTCTTTTAAGACAACAACAACAAGCATATATGCAAACAAACAAGAACACAGCGCAGTTACTGCTACACTGCCCCGACCGTCCAGGCATCCTTGCCGAAGTGACCAATTTCATCACCATCAACAAGGGCAACATCCTGCACTTGTCGCAGTATGTCGACAGAGTGGACAACATATTCTTTATGCGTATCGAGTGGCAGCTCGACGACTTTTTCATTCCCCGTGAGAAAATCTACGATTATTTCAACACACTATACGCTCAGAAATACAAGATGAGCTTTGAGCTTCATTTCGGTGACGAGCCTCCTCGCATAGCCATATTCGTCTCGAAGATGTCGCACTGCCTCTACGACATGCTGGCAAGATATTCCGCCGGCGAGTGGGACTGCGAGATACCTTTCATCATCAGCAACCATGAGGACATGCGCCAGGTGGCCGACCGTTTCGGCATCCCCTATTATGTGTTCCCCATCACGAAGGAGAACAAGGCGGAGATGGAAGAGAAGGAAATGGAGCTTCTACGTGAGCATGGGATTACGACTATCATCCTCGCCCGCTACATGCAGATCATCAGCGACCGGATGATTGAGGCTTATCCCAACAGGATTATCAACATCCACCACTCCTTCCTGCCCGCATTCATCGGCGCCAAGCCTTACCATCAGGCTTATGAGCGTGGTGTGAAGATCATCGGCGCGACCAGCCACTATGTGACCAAGGAACTCGATGCCGGTCCAATCATCGAACAGGATGTGGTTCGCATCACTCACAAGGATACCCTGGAGGACCTTGTGATGAAAGGGAAGGATTTGGAGAAGATTGTGTTGAGCCGTGCTGTGAAAAAAGACATTGAGCACAAGATTCTTGTCTACAACAACAAGACCGTGATTTTCAGTTGACAACAGTTTGTTTCTGGTGGACGTGAGCCTTCGGGTTTCTCCATGAAAAAAAACGGCCGCGAGTTTCACAACTGGCGGCCGCAAGAGAATTCTTAAAATATTCTCACGTTACCAAAAAGAAATTATTGAATGTAATTATCGAGATGTTGTGTATATGAGATGTTTGTCAATCAATTTCTTTACGATACGGTAATTTTCATGAGGTATACGTCAGAGAGCCATAGTGAATCGTTCACTTTGGCTCTCTGATGTTTTTAGTATGTCCTGTAAAGCAGCCATGCGTCGGGATATTTGGCGCGGAGGGCGTTGCGTGAAGTCTCGGCAGAGTTTCTGTCGTCGAAAGAAGATGCGATGACACGGTACATGCCGGTGTCGGGATTCTGAGCCACCTGTGCGCTATATCCTTGGTTCACCAATGTGTTTCTGAGGTTGTTGGCGTTGTCGAGGCTCTTGAAAGAACCGCACACCACGTTGAATGCCTTGAGCACTCCACCGTTCTGTACATTCAGTTTCTCTTGACGGAGGTTGGAAACATCCTGGTTGACGGTCTGTGTCGGCTGTGTCTGAACTGGGGTCACCACAGGAGTCACGGCAACCGGCTCAGTCTCCTGGCGGTTCTGCTCCTCAGCCTTTGCCTTCTCGTAGGCCTTGCGGTAGTTGCTTTCAGATGACTTGCACGACACGAGTGCTATGGATGCCACAAGGGCTAATCCTAAAAATAATGAATTTCTTTTCATAATAACCTATTTGTTTTTGTTGTTAATATTTTTCTTTTGATAACTGTATCTTGGGATGGGCTTATTCTAATCCGTGTCTTTTTCAGCTTTCACCTTTTTCTCCCTTTTTACTCTTTTTGATAAGTGATTATCCTTTTGGTAGGTGTGAATTATATCAGCTCAATCCTTTTTGTTGGGGCGCTTGACGATTTGCTGTTCGTTGGCCCTCTCGAATGTCGACTCAGCCATTTCGTTCTTCAGCCTCACTGACGACCGGAAGTTGATGTTCTTCACCTTCACCGACTGTCCTTTCAGTTCTGCCTCGTCCTGCACTCGTTTTGATTCAGCAGAGATGGAGAAAGTCCCCAGTCCATCGATATAGACATTGTAACCGTCTTTCAGATACATGGTGAGCGACTCGGATATAGCCTCGATGGCAGCTCTCAAGTCGGCCACTGTGAGTGTGCATGTACGTGATATATCTCTGCAGAGCGTTAAGGTATCAATCGTACCCCGCGTGACCACTTTCGCGTAATAGCCTCGTTTAGGCTCATCGCTGATGTTGTCCTTCACTTCGGTTAGTTTATACGGGATACTCATATCAACATTAATTGCTCTTTACTTCTTTTGTTAGGTTCAAGTAGAGGAAAACAGCGTTTTATGTAGTTGTTTCTGAAATTAAATCTACTTGTTTTTTATTTTTTCTGTACGCAAAATTACAACATCGGGCTCTTTCGACCAAATTTTTTCATGTTTTTTTCATAAAAAATGTGTTTTTTGTTCGTTTTTCTGAAAAAAATGCTATATTCGCATCTAGAACTTACTATTATCAACCTTTTAAACCAGAAAGATTATGAGCAACGGATTGAAAACATTGGCGGCTTTCGTAGGTGGCGCAGCCATCGGTGCCGCAACAGGATTGCTCCTTGCACCAGAGAAGGGCGAGGACCAGCGCAAGAAGATTGTCGAGGCTATCAAGGAGAGTGGCGCTAAACTCAACAAGGAAGAGATGAAGAAACTTGTTGACAGCATCATGGAGAAGATCAAGTCGTTCGGTAAGAGCGCACCTGAATCAGAGGATGAGATTGACGCTGACTAACCGACAGAACACAGGGAGTCCGTATTGACGAGTTCGTCCTTACGGACTCCCGTTATTTATCCCAGACTATTACCATTCATGTAGGCTTTCGTACCTGTTAATTATATAAGGTGACGCCTTCTTGCTATTTCCACTGAAAAGATATGACGACTAAAGAGGATCCTGAAACCAAACGCGCCAAAGCAGAAGCCAGGCAGTTGCTTTCATTGCTGAAGGACTACCTGCAGTTGGAAGCCGTGGACAAACTCACTGTAGCCATCAGCCTGGGCATCGCATTAGTCGTGCTCTTTGTCTTGCTGTTCGTCGGTGTGTTTTGTCTTGCCATGAGTTTGTCTGTCTTGCTGTCGCGCTTGCTCCACAGCTTCGCTGGCGGTTATGCCCTGACAGGCTTGTTGCTGATTGCCTTAGGAGTCGTCTTCTGGATGGCCCGTAAGTCCTTGTTGGAGAACTTCGTCATGAGAGCGGTGGCCAAGGTGGTGACCAATGTGGTCAAAAGAGCAAAGAAGGAATTAACCGATGACAACAACCCGACAACCATTGCCAACAAATAGTATGCTTCAATCGACAGATTTCCATACCCTGAGCGAACTCAGGAGCGCTAAGCGGGTGCTTCGGCAGCAGCTGATCAGCAGTTCGAAGTCAACCTACAGGTACATCTTCTCCGGAACGGTGCCCGCACTGAAGAACAATGTCAAGACACAGGGCAAGGCTCAGAAGCTGTTGGCATACGGCTTCCTGGCATGGAGGGGTTTCAAGATTACCAAGAACGTCTATAAGTTCATTTCCCTCTTCAGCAACAAGAAAAAAGGAAAGAAAGGAACGAAAGGGGCAAAAACACAGAAATAAAGCGCTCCAACAAGCAAAGGCAGGGGATTTTCCACCCTTTTTAGTATAAACATGTGGCCAAAGGCCATGCCGAAGTCGAATCAACAAGGAAAATCCCGTATTATTTTGGCATTTCGCCCGCTTTTTAGTAATTTTGCAATTTGTGACGCATAGCGGAGGGTTCAATCGCCATTGCGGTAAGACTGTCTCTGCTATTGTTTTTTTGTGTATGAACCAGCAATACTCATCAACCCTGTTGGAGAAGGCAGTTGACGAATTCGCCAAACTGCCCGGTGTGGGACGCAAGTCGGCGATGCGGCTTGTGCTTCATCTGCTCCGCCTCGATGTTCCGGCGGTTGACAGTTTCGCGTCCGCAATCACCACACTCAGGCATGATGTGAAATACTGCCGGGTATGTCACAACATCTCCGACACAGACGTGTGCCAGATATGCGCGTCACCTTCACGCGACGCCTCGGTCATCTGTGTGGTTGAGAATATCCGTGATGTCATGGCTATAGAATCGACCACCCAGTTCCATGGCCTCTACCATGTGCTGGGGGGAGTCATCTCGCCCATGGACGGCATCGGTCCGAGCCAGCTGGAGATAGAGAGCCTTGTGGAAAGGGTTGAGCAAGGCGGGGTGGATGAGGTGATACTGGCATTGAGCTCAACCATGGAGGGCGACACCACCAATTTCTACATTTACAGAAAACTCTCGAAGTTCAGCGACCTGATTGTCACGACCTTAGCACGAGGCATGTCGATAAACGACGAGCTGCAGTACACCGATGAGATCACGCTCGGGCGTTCCATCGTCAACCGAGTGCCTTTCACGGGCAAGAACTGACCCGAAGCACCCTCATTCAGCATGCAAGAACATGAACAATAATCATTCCATCACCCCAGCGGAAATCACCCAGTCGCTCAAGTTGCTGCGCCGCGACTTCTACTTGATGACAGGCTCCATCCTCGTCTTTGTCTTTCTGGGCGAAACGGGTCTGTTGCCCAACGGCCTGTTGGCCGATTCTCCTACAACCGACTATGCCTTGTCTGTGGCAGGAGTCATCCTTGCGCTGGGAAACGTCTATCTGGGACTCAAGTTGTTTGCCAAATACACGAAGGACAAGACGTATGTCACCTCCCATTATGGCAACCCTCTTCGCTGTTACCGCAATTTGAGTATCATCCGACTTTCGATGCTCGTCTCCGCGTCAAGTTTCAACATCCTTGCCTATTACCTCACAATGAACGCCAACTGCCTTCTCATGTCGTTCGTGCCCATCGTTGCCCTGTTCTTCTGTTGGCCCACACGCGATAAGATAGAGAACTTCATCCACAGCATCAACGCTGAAGACCAAGCTATCGAGCCGAACAGCTACAACCAGGAAGAGGAGACAGGCGACGAATACAGCAAATAAAGACAAGCAAGATGACCGACCTATCCATAATCATTGTCAACTACAACGTCAGGCCCTACTTGGAGCAATGCCTCGATTCCATCAGGAAATCGGCGCAAGGCTTGGAGGTGGAGACCATAGTGGTGGACAACAACAGCAGCGACGGTTCGGTGGCTTGCCTTAAAGAACGATTCACAGATGTCGTCTTCATAGAGAACAATACCAATTGCGGCTTCGCCAAGGCCAACAACCAGGGCATCAAGATAGCCAAAGGGAGGTATGTCATGTTGCTTAATCCAGACACAGTCATCACCGAAAGCACCATCTCCGACTGCATCCGATTCATGGACGAGCATGATGACGCTGGTGCCTTAGGCGTGAAGATGCTGAAGAGTGACGGTTCTTTCGCCTACGAGTCGAGAAGAGGCATCCCCACCCCATTTGTCGCTTTTTGCAAGATGTCGGGGTTGGGTACTCTGTTTCCCAACAGCCGCACCTTCGGACGCTATTATATGAGGTATCTTGACATCGACTCAGCTGAAAGAATCGACATCATCTCGGGTGCATGCATGTTCATCCGCAGAAGCACACTCGACAAGAGCGGGATGCTCGACGAGGACTTCTTCATGTACGGTGAGGACATCGACCTGTCCTACCGTCTGCTACAGACAGGGAAGCACAACTACTACCTGCCCACACGAATATTGCATTACAAGGGAGAAAGCACGCAGAAAAGCAGCTACCGGTATGTGTATAATTTCTACAACGCCATGCTCATTTTCTTCCGCAAGCATTTCTCCAACTACAACTTCCTCATCTCCCTCCCCATCAAGGCCGCCATTTTCGTCAAGGCTTTCATGGCCTACATGAGCAACTTGATGCGAGGCAAGCACAACGACAAGGAGGAGAAACTGGGATTCATGCGTCAGTTCTTGTTCCTGTTCATCGGTTCGCCTGATAACATTTCCGATGTGGAGAAGATTGCGAGCGAATACGGATTGCAATTGACTGCCCTGCCCCCCACTGACGACATTCTCCTCAAAGGACATGCTTCGGTTGCCAATCACCAGCAATATGGTTACATCATTTACGACACCAGCCTGTTCACTTATGGCGACATACTGAGGTATTTTGACACAGCCGACCATCATGGGCCGAAGATGGCCTTCTACCACCCTGAGCAGAAGAGCATCATTACCGACAACTATGTGTTTTGAGTTCCTCACCTCCATGAGAACCTCTTGAAGGCCTTGCTGAATGGCAGTAATCCTCTGAGAGGTTGTTCACAATGCAGATTTCGTGATTTTCTAGAAAAAAATGCGCTGAAATTTTGCAAGATTGAGAAAAAGGGTGTACCTTTGCACTCGCAAATGCAACCGACATCGTCATGATGCAGCAAGCATAAGCGTTTTTTTGGTGCGTTAGTTCAGTAGGTTAGAATACATGCCTGTCACGCATGGGGTCACGAGT
>JAFXVU010000153.1 GCA_017534705.1 Bacteroidaceae bacterium | reverse complement strand
TCGCCTAAAATGCTCACGCTCGGCATAGCTCGAACAAGTTCGGCTCTGCGCTCGCTTAATCGCATTTTTGACCATTGAACATTGACCATTGGACATTGATCATTGGCTTCGCCTAAAATGCTCACGCTCGGCATAGCTCGAACAAGTTCGGCTCTGCCCTCGCTTAATCGCATTTTTGACCATTGGCTTCGCCTAAAATGCTCACGCTCGGCATAGCTCGAACAAGTTCGGCTCTGCGCTCGCTTAATCGCATTTTTGACCATTGACCATTGACCGTTGGCTTCTCTCGGCATAACTCAGGCAAGCTTCATTGTAATTTAGGGATTTCTTCATTTCGTCCATGCGCTATTTCCTTAAATCAGTAGCGACAAGCAAACTCACACTGCCTACCGTTTGTGTGGTGGCTGTGGTGGTCATGATATTCCAGACTCTTCCTATCGACAATTATGTCGGGGAAGAGGCTGGACTATGGAGTCTCTTGCCTTTGCAACTGATAGCCGATCGTTGGGTACAATTTGCCATTCGTTTAGGATTGTTGGCGCTTTCGATTTATTTGCTTGCTGAGCTCAACACGTCGTTCGTGTTGCTTCGAGTCCGGTCGAGGATGATTAGTTCGTTGTTCACAGTTCTCATCACTGCATCCGTCTTTCTCCACAATCTCCAACCAAGCAGTCTCATTGCACCCATCTTCATCAGCGCTTGCTTCTCTCTTTTCAGCACCTACCAACTCAGCAATGCGGTGCAACCCACCTTCATCTTCTATCTTCTTGTCTCGCTAAGTTCGCTTATCTTTCCGAAACTTTTGTTCATGATACCTGTATTCTGGATGTGCCAAATCCATCTCAGGTCTTTTTCTTTCCGTGTATTGTGGGCGAGCATTGTGGGACTGTCAACACCTTATTGGTTTCTTTTCTTCTATTCATTGGTGCAGATGGACGGGTTGCAGTTGTTTTTGTTTCCTTTCCAGCAACTCGCCGACCTCAAGATGCCTGATTATTCAGTTCTCAACCTACCACAGTGGTTGATGTTGGCATTCACATTCTTGGTTTTCTTGATAGGCTTGTTCAACTTCATCAGCACCTCTTATCTTGACAAGACACGCATACGAATCACATACGATATCGTCATTATCATAGACATCGCTGCCTTTGTCTTCATTGCGCTCCAACCTCAGTGCTTCAATTCAGTCTTCATCTTATCCATTATCACCACTGCCATTCTCGTTGGGCGCTACTTCGCACAGAATGACTCCCGCGGCGCCAACATCCTCTTCATCATCCTTGCCGTATTCATTACGCTCATCACGCTCTTCAATCTTTTCCAAGAAACTATCTTATTTTTTCTCAAGTAATTCAACTTTCGGAAGTAAAAATGGAAGTAAAAATGGAAGTAAACTCGCTTCGCTCTTGGGAGTTATGTGCTATGCACAGGACAATAGCATTGAATTGCCGTAGTATTGTCCAGCACGAAAGTGCTTAACTTCCGGCCTGCACGGCTGGCTTAACTCCCTATTTAACTCCTTTTTATAACTTCCGAAACTTCAGTCAGATAAGGATATTGGTTTCAGTTAAAAAACCGAAACCATCCTGACTTTCTTTCCGTTTCACGACCTCTAAACAGTGTCTAAAACGTTGATTTAACGTATTTTAGGCTTTTTAGGGACTAATTAGCGGAGGGGTAGGAAATAAAAGAAACGGTGGAAGCGTTATCATTGTGATAGAGAAAGAATTCTTCTATTCTCAGTCACGTTAATCGTATTCATTTCTTCTAAAAACACATCATTATGAAACCAAGCAGCCCAAACCATTTTTTTCGAATCATCGCCACGCTATTGGTGTTGACCTCATTACAGTCGTGTGATGTCACTTTGGGGCTTTTTGACTTAGGATTCGAAATGTTTAGGGATTGGCTGGAGACTCCGCATAGCAGTTCTGGAGGAGGATATAGCTATAAGTCTTCTGGAGGAGGACGGACCTATAGACCGACCTATCGACCAAGCTCTTACAAGCCCAAGTCCAAAGGCAATCAAGAAACAATACAAGAAACAATAGAAGAGAAAAAGATAAAGACAAAAAAGGAAAAATGCACCGTCTGCAATGGAATGGGTTTGGTGGAATGGTCTCCTGAGTTTTACATGAGCGACAACTGGTGTAAAATCTGCCAACACAAGAAAAAAACGACCCATCGGCATCCTAGAAAATGCAAGGAATGTGATGGAGAAGGGGTAATTCATGTACCCATTGAAGAAACCAATAAATAAAGACATCATCAACATGACGAACAACTCAAATCCAACACACTACCGTTATATAACGCAATACTTCATCTTCCTCATCCTGTCCTTAGGCGTATCAACAGCCATCAGGGCAGCGTGCACTGAACGCAACCCGATTGCAGCTTACCTCGCAGACGCAGAGTCGGGTTCTCAGGAGGCGGCAGATAGAATCATGCAGTGTATGATGAAGAACAAAGGTGTGAAATTCGATTCCAGCGTGTTTAGGACCTTGATGGACTATGAGAGAACGGCTGGTTCATCGCTTGATGCTCAGCGTTGCTTCATTATCGGGTTGTGCTACAGCGAGGGTGCAGGTGTTGTATGCAACGAAACCACAGCCCAAGAATGGTTCACCACAGCGGCTGAAATGGGAAGCCCTGGGGCGCAGTTCCAGTTGGCAGGGTATCTCGCTAAAGGTTCTTTTGCCCTGTCGCCCTCAATCGACCCGTCTTACCGACCCGATAAAGAGGCAGTGACTAAATCCCGCAGTCTGATAGCAAGACTCATGGACCAAGGGCTGGCCGCTAAGTATTTCAATTTGGGAAGTCTGAGCAAAATCAGCAAGAAGACGAAGAAAACCCTCAGCCAACAAGCCCCTAATTTAATCTGGCAAAGTTTGGCGGCTGAGACAGGCAACGTCAAAGCCTGCGTTTTGATGATTAATCTGTTTACAAGCCATTTAAAACTTCGTGACCAAATAGGTAAGGCTATACACTACGCAACCCTTTTGAGCGACACGACAATAAAGGGCAAAGGTTTGATACTAAGGAAAATAGATATAGCCAGCAGAAAAACCGACCTGACGGATGAAAATCTGAGGGAAATGGTTCATCTGTATCAGACCTGGAGCAACCAAGGCGATGAGGAAGCCAAATACCTAATGGGACTATGCCATGAGGAAGGACGGGGAGTGGAACAGGACTACACCAAAGCAGCCTCGTATTATCTAGAGGCTGCCGAGAAGAATGTGAAGGACGCTCAGATGCGGCTTGCCATCTGCTATGCCCAAGGTCTTGGCGTGGAAAAGGACCCCAAGTTAGCGAAGAAATGGCGGAGCAAAAGCACCAATGAACATGGTCTATTATATGAAATCACTAATGGTGTGCTGGCAGTGGGACAAGTAATCATTGCTGTCCCTGTCACTATTGGGGCTTTGCTTTTCAGCAATAATAATGGTGCGGAAGTATTAGGGGATATCATTTACTAATATTGACAAGTGCTCATAGAATGAAATATATCATCCCATGAGTTCCTTGAGGGTGACTTGCTTTTGCACGCTGCCGCTATACTTGTTGGACTTGATGCCGAAACTGGTGATGAAATCTGCTCAAATGGCATAGATTTTACATCATTTGAGCAACTTTCAAGTATGAAAACTGCTCAAACGGCATGATTTTTATACCATTTGAGCAGTTTTCGGCTATAAGGGATAAGGGTTGATTTGCCCATATATTGCTTCTTTCAGGGCTTTATCTATCCTGGTTGGAGATGATTTTCCGGACGCTTACTTTTCCGTTGCAGTATAGTGTCTTCTCTATATAGATTTGCTTGGGTTGCAGGGCATTGATGCGTATGCCATTGAGGTCGTAGTACTCTTTGGCCAGGATTTCGGTCCCCTCATCTGTATCTTCGGCAATGAGGTCATTGATATCGACCGGTAAGGTTTGAGGGAAGATATCGTTGTTAGTGCAAACGCTGTTGGGTTGTTCGATAGTAGGTCGTGTGAAGAGAGCCAGTTGCGTTCCGCCGTCGGAGTAGCGTCCGAAGGTCTGCCATCGAGCTTGCGCCAGATAGTGGAGGGAATCCGTCCATTCGCCGTCGGGCGATGTGATGGAGACGAAAGCGTCGTCGGCATTCTCCAATTTAAAGGGCACATGGAGTTGAGTCAGTGAAGGTCGGTCGTCGCACCACACTACTTTGTAGCCATGTGCTGCTATGACGGTGTTCACCATTGTGGGTTGAGTGGCCAGTTGTGTTTTCCGGGGGTTTTGTGGATCGTCGCTCAGATAATATCCAGCAAGGTCGATGTCCTTATTGGTGGTGTTGTAAAGTTCCAGCCAGTCGTTTTTCTTGCCGTAGTCGCTCACATAGATGTCGTTGGCAGCGCTTACCTCGTTGATTCTGACTTTGGCGCGGTGAGAGTCAGGGTTCATGGGTTCATAGACAGCGATGAGTTCGTATTCTCCCCGTTCAAGTAGCAGTTCGGCCCGGATGACCGAGTCGGTCGTCAGTAAGCCTTTATTTGTGTTCCAACTCTTGAAGGTGTATCCTGAAGGTGCTATGGGTGTGAGTTCCATTGGTGGGAAAAGCACCCAGTCGAAACGTCCGTTTGGTATCTCCTGGCCATTGAGCAGTATTCTCGCACCCTCCACGCTGGAATGAATCTTCATTTGGTACTCACCTTGTATGCCGAGCACTTCGTGCAGTGTTTTCAGCAGTTTCGCCCTGCGCGTGGAGTCGGCCAAGGCCTCATACAGGCTCTTGACTTTCGCCTTCGGGTCTGCATTCTCCCAGCTGAGCGCTTTTGCCGTCTTCTCCGCCATTTGGTAGATGATGGGTTTGCTGCGTTCTGGTTCGAACACGCTTCCACCCATCAAGCAGTACGCGTCGATGAATTGTTTCCTGAAGGGTTCGTAGTTCATCATGTTCTTGAAAATGATGGGCAGTTTCCTTGTGCCTTTATCCATCACTTGGTATAGCATGTCGGTGTCGCCGAATCCCCCGTCGAGGTCATGGAATACGAGGTGTATGCGTCCGTCGTCACCACGGCAGCAGAATCCCTTGAGGTTCTTGAACCCTCCTCGTAGCCAGTCGAGGTTGCCAGAGTAGATTTCCGCTGCCATGTAGTTGCAGTATTCGTCCACATCCAGCACGTCGCAAACGGCCTTCCAGTTTTCCTCGTTGGGGTTGCGTCCGAGTGTTGTTGCGGCTTTGTTCCACTGGTTGAGTTGTTGTGCGTCGCCCGCCTTCATGACGAACTCGTCCTCCCATTGGTCAATTTCATCATTGTCGATGCCGTAGTTGCTGAAGGCGAATTGTCGGTTGCTCTCCTCTCGTAGGTTGAGCATGCCGAGATAATGTCCGTTGATGAAGACATGTGCGGGTTGCCAAGCCTGGCAGTCGAGGTACAGTCCGCTTGTGCGCGCCAGTTCGTGTATGGCCGCGTCTTTGATGCGGGTGTACTGGTCCTGTCCTCCATTGCGTACAAGTATGCTTTTGAGTTTGATATAGGGCTTGCTGTCGAAAACGGGGTAGTCGTAGGATTTCACTCCCTCGAACATCTTCTCGCACTTGAGTTTGAACGAGGAACGATACTCAAAGAACTCGTTGCCAGCGTTAAATCGTGTCCATCCTCCGAAAATGGTGAACCTCACTTCTTGGTTCAGCGCCTCGCTATACTTCCCGTTGGCATCGGGCACGAAATACTCCACATTTACGGGACGTTCCCAATCCATGTTCTGGTTGGCTGCGGATTTGGAATTATTGGCTGTACGTCCGTTAGTGCCTCGCACGTAAAGTCCGATGGTGTTGTCGAAGAAGTTGTCAGGGTGTGAGCATACGCTCAGCACGGGCAGATAGCAACCTTGTGTGTCGAATATAAATGAACGTGTTACCACGTGGCTGTTGAGCCATCCGTCACGTGCAAGCAGGAATCGGTAGATGGTGGTTTTGTCAACATGGAACAGTCCGTCCTCACTGACATCCCCTTTACCAGGCATGGGCACCGAACCGTCGGTGGAATAATAGAGTGTCGCGCCTTGGGGGATAGTCACTGAGAATTGAAATCCTTTTTTGAACAGCCCGCCACTGACGCTGACCACAGGAGGGTCGAGTCTGTCAGATGCCACCACGCATCCCTTGTTGGGTCTTCCAGGCGATGGCTTTGCCGTATATGCCCATTGGTTGCCGCCATCGGTGGTGCGGAGATAGGAAGAACGTGCCACGGCTTGGGGGTAGTCAGCCTTGTCGATTAAGAACTCGTTGTCCTCGTCCTCGTACAGCAGTTCCAGCAGTCCGCCATCGGCGTCCATCTCTAAGTTGACTTGTTTCACGGCTCCTGGTCCATAATAACCAGTGCCTGTATAGTGGTCGAACCATAGTATAGTAAATCCCTTTGCAGGCACCTCGCCATGATTGGTATTAAGTTTGAAGACTGTGGCTGTTCCTTCAGAATCCGTATGTCTCACTATCAAGTCCTTTAGGCTCACTATTGTATCAGAGGGGTTATAAAGTTCCATCCACGACCCGTAGTTGAAGGAGTAATCGATAAATTGGTCGATATTGGCCACCTGAATCTCATTGATGAGCAGGTGGGGCTGACCAGAAGCATTACTGCCTATACATAGCCATGAAACAGCAAACAATAAGGTAGAGTAAACGAGTGCCTTCATAAAACACGTGATAGTAGAAATCTTAGAGCAAAGTTACAAAACAAAAGTGTATTCTTTCGCTAAATCTGTCAATTATTCAAGTCGGGCGGAAGAAAAATCCCATTTTTTACCATCTAAAACCCACTAAAATCCATGGTATATGAATAATTTTTCATAATTTTGCACGCAAAATGTGAGAAAGCCGTATGATTATTGCATAAATCATACAAATTTATACAAATCAAGGTAAAAAGAGATGAAGAATATCGCCATACTTGCCTCTGGCACAGGCACTAATGCAGAGAATATCATAAAGTATTTCAAGGACTCCGACAAGGTGAATGTAGCTTTTGTGCTGGTGGACAACCCCACAGCCCAAGCTCGCGAGAGAGCCAGGAATCTCGGAGTTCCGACATACATTCGCATGAAGCATGAGTTTAAGGAGCCCACCCTTATTCTGCCTCTGCTTGACTTATATCACATCGACCTTCTTGTGTTAGCAGGTTCGTTGATTTTCTTGCCGGAATACCTCACCAGCCGTTATGACCACCGCATCATCAACATCCATCCTTCGCTCTTGCCCAAATATGGCGGTAAGGGGTTCTATGGTCATAAAGTGCACGAAGCGGCTATCGCGTCGGGCGACAAGGAGTCGGGTATCACCATCCACTATGTGAATAATGAATATGACTCAGGCGACATCATTTTCAGGGCAACTTGTCCCATCCTGCCAGATGACACAGCTGATACGCTCGCAGAGCGTGTCCATGCATTGGAATACCAGCATTTTCCACATGTCATAGAGGAGGTGTCACTACAAATCAAGTAACGTGAATTCGACGAAACTCATTCATTTATAATTTTGATGAATTGATGTTGATTTCAACATCAATTTGCACAAATTTGACACAAATTCCAGATGAATTCTCATGTAGGGCAAAGCCTTTTTGTCATTATCATCAGTTCATCGAACTAACAATAAAGCAGGGACGGAATTTCCGTCCCTGCTTTATTGTAATGTTAGTCAAATAGTTGTAGAAGTCACTGCTGATTCGCCCCGCGTTTAGTGGGGTTGAACCGACCGTTAAAAGTCGAGTGCAGTCTTCCACTTGACGAATTCATCCTTTTCCTTGGAGTCGACCTTGTTGTCGAGACGTATCACCTTGATGATGAAATTCTGCATTTCAGTCAGTATAGCGGCCCTCTGCTCAGGTTCGAATCCATCCACCATTTCCTTGGTTTCTTCTACGATTTCTTCAAGGCTGTAAGTGTTGTTGAACGTTGCGAAAACGGATTGTTTCACCTCGTCGTCGATAGCGCCTATAGCCTCAATTCCCGAGACGTATGCCTCAAGAAAGTCCTTCTCGCTTTGGCTGTAGTCTCCGTCGCAATTTGCGAAATACAGACCTGTCTTGGCCATCAACTTGACAACCTTGACCAATTTCTCAATGTCTCCCATTACTTACCTGTTTTTGCTTTGTTACCAATAGACCCCGTAGCCAGCGCTATGATGCTCATGATAGCGCCCAATAGTCCGCCGCTGTTTTTGGATGACGAACCCATACCCATCTTTCCGAGGATGTCGCCCAGTCCTCCACCAGTTGACTGTTTGCCGGCACCCATACCCATTTTGCCAAGGATGTCGCCCAGTCCTCCTCCAGATGAAGGTTGGGTTTGTACCTCTTCTTGCCCGATTTTCTCGAGTGCATCGTCAAGTCCGTCGGATGTGACGTTCTCGAGTGACATCTCCGAGTTGTCAGTCTGTGTGGGTTCTTCAGGTTTCGTGTCTTGCTTGGCCTTTCCTTTGCCAAGACCGCCGAGAATATCTCCGAGGTCGATGCCGCTCTTAGAGCCGCTGAGTATCTTTCCTGCGATATTCCCTTTCAGAATGTCTTCAAAAAAACTTCCCATAGTTATGTGTTTTTGATGTGATTGGTTTAGAGACCACAAAAATAGCAAAAAAACCAATTATCACCAAAATATCGGGGAAAATATGTTTTTTTGTCCTCATTTTTCTTAAATTTGCAAAGTTGTTTGAAAACAAATCACACAGACTTCAACTTAACTAATTCATTCCTAATTCCCAACCATCACTATGACTAAGCGATTTTTTATCCTCTTCATCTTGATAGCAGCATTCTATGACTGCATGGCTCAGAACCTTCAGAAAGGCGAGTATTTCCTCTATTGCCACATGAACGGCGGTGTGGCATGGACTTCGTACGCCGTCAGTGAGGATGGTGTTCATTTCAAGGACATCCTGGAAGGTGACTCCGTGTTCAGTGACCATGAGGTGGCACGTATTGAAGGTCGTACTCGTGATGCCTACATCTGCCGCAAGCACGACGGTACAGGTTATCTGATGGTCTGCACAGACATGGATGCCAGCGAAGCCAGCCGTAAACGTCTGGGCAAGGTGGAGACCTGGGACAACTACGGCATCGACCTATTGACCAGCAAAGACCTTATCAACTGGGAGTCCATCACACTCGACTACCGCAAAGGTCCAGCCATCTTCTGCAACCCAGAAGACGAGTCGGTCTATAAGGACTGGAGCACCATCAACCGTGTGTGGGCGCCACAGGTGGTCTGGGACCCCAACTACAAATGGAAGGACGGCAAGAAAGGCGGTTATATGATGTATTATTCCATGTGGAACCGCGCCGAGGAGGCTTACGACCGTATGTATTACTCCTATGTGGACGAGACCTTCACGCAGGTCACCCAGCCACGTTTGCTTTTCGATTGGGGTTATGCCACCATCGACGCCGACATCAACTGGGTTCAGGCCGACAAACGCTGGCACATGATGATCAAGAAGGAGGGCGGGAAGCCCGGGCTCTTCACTTCCACCAGCAAACGCCTCACGGGCAAGTGGGGTGAGCCTGTGGAAGACGATTATGTGGATTTCGAGGGCAACAAGAAGTGCGAGGGAGTCTCAGCGTTCCAACTTCCCGGTGACGACACTTGGCGTATCGCTTATATCGAGTATTCCTCTCGTCCCAAGAACTACCGAATCTGCAAGGCCGACCGCAAGATGCGCAACTTCTCCGACCCACAGAACATCCAGGGCGTGAAGAGTCCTCAGCATGGCAGTTTCATGCGCATCACAGAAGAAGAGTACCGAAAACTCCTAGCTTGGGACAGGGCCTACAAGAAGCCCTTTTAAGTGTTGAAAACTCGATTGTGTGCGCACACAGAATTGATTTACATCAATAAAACGGCATTTTTAAACTGAAACACCGCAAAAAGTTTTTCCAGTGTCGGGTTTAGTTCCTAATTTTGCATCGTCGAAAGCGAAAGCAGTAAAGAAAGGTAAAAAGATTGAGGCCAGCCGAGCGAGGCAGTCATTAAGAAGGCAGTTCAACTGCCAAACATGCCGCTCAATAAGTAGAAGCGAGAAAGGCATTGAATGTAGGAATTGATTGAGAAGAATTGAAGATTGTTATTTTAGGATTCAGAACATTAACCATGGAAGTCGGGTGTGTTAAAACCCCGATGACCGCAAAAAGAAAGGAGATTGTTTTATGGAGACAATGACATTAGTAATTGGCGCAGTAATCGCGATCGCCGCAGTTGTGAGCAATTTCACTATGCTCAAATAATCAGTAAACAAAAGAAAGGATAGTGTTATGATGGGATTATTAGGAGTTATCAGTTTGATGGTGGCTGTGTTGGTACTGTCATTCCGCAATTAGTACCGGCCTCATGCACAACTGGTAATCGTTGACCAAAAAGAAAGATTTTGGATAATATATTTGGAATCCCCGTCGGACTATATGTCTGGCGGGGGGTTTTTATGTTTTTTGGAGGAAGAATTTTGTGGTCATTGGGCTATTTTTTGTTTTTTTCTCTAAAGAAAGATACATTTTATTCCATCGACAGGCTGATAAATAGCAATTCTTATGTAAATTTGCAATCAAGATAACTAACAAGAATTACTATGGAAGAAAGGAATCGGAGCCTGTGGCAAATGGTGAAGCGTTACTTCAACATGATGCCCGACAAGAGTGACGAGCAAGAGACCATAGAGCGCATCGAGGCTGGTGTGCCATTTCGGGGCGCCAACCTGTGGGTACTAGTGTTTGCCATTTTCATCGCCTCTTTAGGGTTGAATGTGAATTCCACCGCAGTGATTATCGGTGCCATGTTGATATCCCCTTTGATGGGTCCTATCCTTGGCATGGGCCTCGCCATCGGCATCTATGATACGAAGTTGTTGAAACGTTCGCTGAAGAACTTAGGCGTTGCCACTTTCATCAGTGTGCTTACCGCTACCATCTATTTCGCCATTTCCCCTTTCAATGAGGCTCAGTCAGAGTTGCTGGCTCGCACATCTCCGACCATCTACGATGTGCTCATCGCCTTGTTCGGTGGTGCTGCAGGTATAGTAGGTCAGGCTTCGGGTGGCAAAGGCAACGTCATTCCGGGTGTGGCGATAGCCACCGCGCTCATGCCACCGCTATGCACGGCAGGTTTCGGTCTTGCCACGGGCAACCTCAATTATTTCCTCGGTGCATTCTACCTTTTCTATATCAACTCGGTGTTTATCTGCTTGGCCACATTTATTGGGGTCAAGGCACTGAAATTCAGTCCTGCTGCATCAACAGAGGGCAAAAACAACACGAAGGTCAACAGCACTGTATTCGCCATAGCCGTACTTACCTTGATACCAGCCGTTCTCACCACTTACAGGGTGTTGCAGCAGAACATCTTCGACGGGCGTGTGAATGATTTCGTGGATAAAGAGCTCCGTTGGAAAGGTTCTCAGGTCTTGTCGTACGAGGCTCAAAAAGACAGCAGCATGCTGAAGGTGGTGGCTGTGGGTGAGCTCATCCCCGACAGTGTGGTTGACGAGGCCCGCCAAGTCATGGGTTTCTATGGTTTGGAAGGTTACCAGTTGCAGTTGATACAGGGTTCGGCGAACATCCAGTTGTTGGAGAATGAGTTGACCAAGACCACCAGCAAGCAATCCGAGCAAATGAACCAGCTATTGATCGGCGAGGCCAAGATTTCCGCCTTGCGCGACACGCTGCATCAATACCGTCAATACGAGACGCTGAGTCAGCAACTCAGTTCAGAGATTGAGGTTCTCTATCCTCAAGTGAGTATGGTGAGTCTTGCCCGGATGCTTGCGGTGAGTACAGACTCAGTGATGTCGACCTCTTATGTGGTGGCCTTCATTGAGACCGACTCATCCCTTCCGGTGTCCGAGCGTGAGACGCTGCGCCAATGGCTGGCCACGAGGAGTGACGCCGACAGCCTTCGCCTCATCGTCACTGAGTCAGAGGCTTCTAAGTCAAAATGAAATGACATATAGGTCTGTTACAATGAGAAGACATTTTTCATATGCGTTTATTTTGGTCCTCGCTACTTGGACGATTCTCGCTTGCTCAGGCGAGCGTAAGAAAATAGTGGCAGTCTCTCAATGCTCCATGGACGAGTGGCGCAACCAGATGAATGAGGAGATGCGTCGTGAGGCCTTCTTCCATACAGACTTGGATGTGGAAATCCACTCCACTCCCGACAACACCCAGCAGCAGATTGCTGACATTGAGAGTTTCATTGAGCGTCATGTAGATGCCATTGTCGTGGCTCCCAATGAATGGAAGCCCCTTCGTCCTGTTATAGAAAAAGCCTATGACGCGGGCATTCCCGTGGTGCTGGTCGACAGGAAGATTAACAGCGACAAATACACAGCCTTTGTGGGAGGCGACAACATTGACGTGGGGCGAAAAGCGGCCCATTATATCCGCGACTTGCTGCCTAACGGCGGCCGAATCATCGAGATAGAGGGACTGGCCAGCAGCACCTCGTCGCAAGAGCGGAAACAAGGATTCCATCAGGTGATAGACTCCTTTCCTGACATCAGGATAGTGGGTCATGGTGTGGCCAACTGGCAGCGTCAGCGTGCAATTGAGGTGATGGACAGTATTGGTGAGCGACTGACTGATACTCCAGTTGACATTGTCTTCGCTTACAACGACCGCATGGCCATTGGAGCCAGGCAGTCGTTGGAAAAGAACATCAAGGCAGGTCGTATCCATTTATCTTCGTTCCCGCTCTTTATTGGTGTCGATGCCCTGCTCGATGATACGATTGGAGTGGGACGTGTGGAAGACGGCACGCTTGAGGCCTCCTTCCTTTATCAGACAGGAGGCGACAAAGCCATCCACACCGCCGCCTGCATTTTGAACGGTCTTCCCTATCAGCGCGAACAAGTGTTTGAGACCAGTCTGGTCAATCGTGGAAACGTCCACCTCATGCGCATTCAGGCCAGTCACATCAAGGACCAGGATGACAAGATAGAGTTCCTCAACAATCGTCTTGATGAGTTTTTCAAGCAGTATTCCGCCCAGCGAATAGTGCTCATCACTTTCATCGTCATCGCTATCCTCCTCATGGCCGTTCTGGGGCTGCTCTACCGTTTTTATATGATGAAGCACCGCATGAACGCCAAACTCCAGCACAAGAACGAACTCCTTCAGCGTCAGCGTGATGAGCTGGAGGCCGAGCGCGACAAACTCATTGAGGCGCAGATGACCACTGACGAAAAAAAGCAGATAGACGTGGAGATACACCAGAGCGAGGAACGCATGGAGCGAGGCGAGGGCCTTCTTCCCCATGACCAGAAGTTCATGGACAAGTTCAATGCTATCCTCCTCCAGCACATGTCAAATTCCGAGCTTACCGTAGACATGCTTGGTGCCGAGATGAACCTGAGCCGTGTCCAACTCTACCGTCGTGTCAAGGCCCTTTCGGGTCATTCCCCCAACGAACTGCTTCGCATGGCTCGACTCTCCCGGGGCAAACAACTGCTCCAGGCTGGTCATCACAATATCTCAGAGGCGGCTTATGCCGTAGGTTTCTCTTCCCCGTCCTATTTTGCCAAATGTTATAAGGATTTTTATGGCGAGAATCCCACTGAGACCTTGAAAAAGTAATTTTTGCGTTTCTTTTTTGTTGTTACCCTTTGTTTTTCCGAAAAAATATGTATTTTTGCAAATACCTTGTGATAAGGTGTTACATTTCGGAAAAAAACAGGAGTAACTGACTCTTTTCGAACCAAACTGCGACCTTGGGAATATGAAATAGAGAGTTCAGTGCCCCACCATATATTAAAAATGGTGTGGACTGACGTTTCATCTATTCATTGGTTGTCGCAGACCAGGTTCGAAAGTGAAAACGTCTCGTCCACACCTTTTTTGTGTTTCTGATGCAAAATTAGGCCAATAAAGACGTTTCGTTAGATAAAAATCGTTCATTCCATCGCAAAAATGTTTCATCGCAACAAATTTGCGAGTCGATGAACTAAATATGGCAACACTATACGTTTAATGACGTTAACTTTGAATCAGATTTGGTAAAAACATAGTACTAACTACTAAAACTAATCAAGCAAATGAAACATCTAAAACGATTGCTTCTGAGCGCAATGCTCATCCTTGCGTGTACTATAGTGTACGCGCAATCGGAAATCACAGGCACCGTTGTCGATGAGTTCGGAGACGGACTCTATGGCACAACTGTGGTGGAGAAGGGCACATCGAATGGTACAGTGACTGACCTCGATGGAAACTTTACCCTCAAAGTGGCCGAAGGAACGCCGCTCGTCATTTCCTTCATCGGCTTCGAAACACTTGAAGTGCCTGCTAAGCAAGGCATGAAAGTGACACTGAAAGAAAACACTTCCGAGTTGTCGGAAGTTGTGGTAACAGGTTATACTACCCAGCGCAAGGCCGACTTGACTGGAGCTGTCAGCGTCGTGAGTGTTGATGAAATAGCCAAGCAGAACGAAAACAACCCCATTAAGGCGTTGCAAGGAAGAGTTCCTGGCATGAATGTGAGTGCCGATGGTAATCCTTCTGGTGCTGCTACAGTGCGAATCCGTGGTATCGGAACACTCAACAACAACGACCCCCTTTACATCATCGACGGTGTGCCCACAAAGGCTGGCATGCATGAACTCAACGGAAACGACATTGAGAGTATACAAGTCCTCAAGGACGCTGCCTCCGCTTCAATCTATGGTAGCCGTGCTGCCAATGGTGTGATTATCATCACCACCAAACGCGGAAAGGAAGGCAAGGTGAAGATCAATTTCGACGGTAGTGTTGCAGTTCAGACTTACGTCCATAAGATGGATGTGCTCAATGCCAAGGAATTCGGACAGGTGATGTGGCAGGGTTACGTCAACGATGGACTTGACCCTAACCAGAACGGCCTTGGATATCATTACGACTGGAGCTACAACCAGCAGGGCATTCCTTTGCTCAATGGCATCACGATGAACAAGTACCTAGATGCCGCTGGCACGACTCCAGCCGCTGATACAGACTGGTTTGACGAGACCACACGTACTGGTGTTGTTCAGCAGTACAACGTATCTTTGAGCAATGGCTCAGAGCGAGGCTCTTCTTTCTTCTCTTTGGGATACTACAAGAATAAGGGCATCATCAAACAGTCTGACTTCGAACGTTTCTCCGCCCGTATGAACAGCGACTACAAGTTGCTCAAGGTGGGTGAGAAGAATATCATTACCGTGGGTGAGGACTTCACTGTCAACCGCACCAACGAACTACAGGCCCCAGGAGGATTCCTCCAGAACGTACTTCAGTTCAATCCCTCTCTTCCTGTCTACACGAACAGTGGCGAGTATGCAGGTCCCGTTGGTGGTTATCCCGACCGCGAGAACCCTGTGGCCCGACTGAATCGCAATAGTGATAACCGATACACATACTGGCGTATGTTCGGTGACGCTTACCTGAACATCAATCCAATCGAAAACTTCAACATCAAGACCACTTTCGGACTCGACTACGCTCAGAAGGAGCAGCGCATCTTCCAGTACCCCATCACCGAGGGAACTGTAGCCAACGCCACAAACGGAGTTGAGGCCAAGCAAGAACATTGGACCAAGTGGATGTGGAACGCCATAGCCACATACAACCTTGAGGTCGGTAAGCACCGTGGTGATGCTTTGATTGGTACTGAGTTGAACCGTGAGGACGACACATGGTTCAGCGGAAAGATGTATGACTTCATGATTCTGAATCCCGACTATATGTGGCCAAACGCAGGTGTTGGAGAAGCAGAGGCTTACGGTAGTGGAGAGGGCTACACCCTTGTTTCATTCTTCGGCAAGTTGAACTACACCTATAATGACCGTTATCTGGCCAGTTTCACCATACGTCATGATGGTTCGAGCCGATTCGGTAAAAACAACCGTTATGGTACATTCCCGAGCGTCAGTGCAGGTTGGCGAATGAGCGAGGAGGATTTCATGAAAGGCATTGATTGGCTTGAGAACCTTAAGCTTCGTGCTTCTTGGGGACAGACAGGTAACCAGGAAATCTCCAACATTGCGCGTTACACCCTCTTTGAGAGCAACTATGGCGAGGCAGGCTTTGGCGGACAGAGTTACGGCACCAGTTACGACATAGCCGGCACCAATGGTGGACAGACTCTTCCTAGCGGTTTCAAGCGCAACCAGCTCGGTAACGATGACTTGAAATGGGAAACCACCACACAGACCAACGTTGGTCTTGACTTCGGTTTCTTCCGTAACGCCCTCTACGGTTCTTTTGAGTGGTACTACAAAAAAACCAAGGACATCTTGGTCTATATGCCCGGTATTGGTGTGATGGGAGAAGGCAGCAGCCAGTGGATTAACGCCGGTGAGATGGAGAACAGGGGTATTGAATTCAACGTAGGTTATCGAGGCCACGTTGGTGACTTCCAGTATGACTTCACTGGCAATATCGGAGCATACCGCAATAAAGTCACGAAACTTCCCGAGACCATTGCTGCACGCGGCACCTTCGGTGGAAACGGTGTTGAGAGCGTCGTAGGTCATCCCTTCGGAGCTCAGGTTGGATACGTGTATGACGGCATCTTCAAGAGCCAGGACGAAATTGACAACCACGCACAACAAAACGGTGCAGGTCTTGGTCGCATACGATGGAAAGACCTCAACAATGACGGCCTCATCAACGAGCAAGACCAGAAGTGGATTTACAGTCCAGTACCCGACTTCACTTGGGGTCTTAATGTCTATTTGCAGTATAAGAACTGGGATTTCACGATGTTCTGGCAGGGAGTTCAAGGTGTTGATGTGATTTCTGACCTCAAGAAAGAAACCGACCTCTGGAGCGGACTGAATATCTCCAACTTGAACAAGGGCAGCCGTCTTCTCGATGCTTGGACTCCCAACAACATGGGCTCCAACATTCCCTCCATCAGCACGATGGACAACAATAACGAAAAACGTGTCAGCAGTTACTTTGTTGAAAACGGTTCCTTCGCTAAACTACGCACTATCCAGCTTGGTTATAACTTCCCCAAAAACATCTGCGAGAAGATCCACATGGAACGTCTGCGCATGTACCTTTCCGCACAGAACCTCCTGACCATCAAGAGTAAAAATTTCACGGGCGTTGACCCAGAGAATGCCAACTATGGCTATCCTATCCCTCTCAACGTTACATTCGGACTTAATGTTTCATTCTAAATAGCAGCCATCATGAAAAAGATATTCAATATAATCTGTGCAGTCAGTGTCATCTGCGGTCTTACCAGTTGCTCCGATTTCCTTGATGAGCACACACCTCAGGGCACACTCAGCGACGAGCAGGTGAAGACCCCCGAAAACGCCGAGAACATGGTTGTCTCCGCTTATGCTATCTTCACCTCTTCCGAAGACATCAACTCTTCATTCTCCATGTGGAATTTCGATGTTCGTTCCGATGATGCCTACAAGGGAGGCAGTGGTACCAGCGATGGAGACGTGTTCCACCAACTGGAGGTACAGCAGGGAGTACTGACCACCAACTGGAACATCAACGACATGTGGGTGCGTCTCTACAACAGCATTTCTCGTGTCAACAGTGCCATCGCACTCTTGAACACGTGCGACGATAGCTTCAGCAAGAAGCAGCAGAGACTGGCCGAGATGAAATTCCTCCGTGCCTACGCACACTTCCTCTTGAAGCGACTCTACAAGAACATACCTTTCGTCATTGACCCCAACTTGAGCTATGACGAGTATAACGCTCTTTCCAACCGTACCTATAACAACGACGAGGGATGGCAACTCATCATCGATGACTTGATGGAGGCCTACAACACGCTTCCTGTCACACAAGAGGACAAGGGACGCCCGACAAAGGCTGCAGCTGCTGCCTTCCTTGCCAAGGTATATCTTTACAAGGCCTATCATCAGGATGATGCCTCCACCAACCAGGTGACAAGCATCAATGACGACGAACTGAAAAAGGTCATTGAGTTCACCAATCCCGCTCTCTACTCCAACTATGGTCTAGAAGACGACATGCACAACAACTTCCGTCCTGAAGAGCAGTACGAGAACGGAAAGGAAAGCATCTGGGCCATCCAGTACTCCCGCAATGATGGAAGTACCTATGGCAACCTGAACTGGAGCTATGGCCTCATCCCGCCAAATATCCCAGGTGCTACTGACGGTGGTTGCGACTTCTATAAGCCCAGCCAGAACCTTGTTAATGCCTATCGCACAGGAGCCGATGGTCTGCCATTGATTGACAGCTTCAATGCCAAGGACTACGACAAGGCAGCCGACAACGCCGACCCCCGTCTTTTCCTCACTATTGGTATCCCCGGCCTTCCCTATATGTTCAATAAGAACTACATGATGGAAGAAACCAGCATTTGGAGCCGTTCCAACGGACTCTATGGTTACAATGTCACACTGAAACAGAATGTGGATCCCGCACTTATCGACCAATATCTCATCAAGGGTAGCTACTGGGCTTCCAGTATGAATCGCATTGTCTTCCGATATGCCGACGTATTACTGATGCGTGCAGAAGCTTATGCTCAACTGGGGCAGACCGATGAGGCCATCAAACTGGTTAACCAGGTACGTACACGTGCTGCTGGAAGCACCCAGATGACTGGCACTTATCCAAGCCTTTACGGAGTCAAGATGTATGCTGCCAACTACAAGGGAAGCTACTCAAAGGAAGATGCCGTCAAGATTGTGAAGATGGAACGACGACTGGAATTCGGAATGGAGTGTGAGCGTTTCTTCGACCTTGTCAGATGGGGTGATGCAGCCACAGTGCTCAACCGCTATTATGCCGAGGAGATACCCCACTGCGCTATCTATAGCAGCGCACACTTCACAGCCAACAAGGACGAATATCTGCCGATCCCATTCGAACAGATTTCAGCCAGCCATGGCAACTATACCCAAAACATTGGTAACTGGTAATAACAACGAATTAATCGAACTGTAGTTTATGAAGACAAAGATATTAAACATATTAGGTGCAATCTGCCTGCTTTTCGGCATTGCTGCCTGTAGCGACGACAATACCAGCGACCTGCGACTCGATGGTGATTGCATGGTTGAAGCTCTTGCACTCGACAACTACCAAGGAAATATCGACCTCTTGTCGCGAACTATCATTGTGCGTCTGCCTGAAGTGTACGAGACATCATCCATGAAACTGACGACCCTCACTCTCAGCAACGGAGCTGTCTGCAACATCAGTCAGGGCGCAACCCTCAATATGGACGCACCTAAGGTGCTTCACGTGACCAACGGCGATACCTATCTTGATTGGACAGTCAGCGTGCTTCACGACGAGGCTCGTATCAAGTCGTTCATCATCAACGATATCTATACTGGAGCCATTGACCAGGATGCAAAGACTATTACAGTCTATGTGCCAGCCAACGTCGATATCACAGCTCTTGTGCCAACCATCACCTATAGTCAGAATGCGACTGTCACTCCTGGATCAGGTGTTCCTCAGGACTTTACAAATCCTGTTCAATACACGGTGAAGAACAATTCTGCAGAGAGCACCTATACTGTTAACGTCATTTCTATTGACAAGCCCGCAGCCCTCTTCGTAGGTTCAGCTGCATCCATGAGCGAACTCGATGCAGAGGCCAAGGCAGCATGCGAGTGGATGCTTGGCAATGTGCCCAACTCCCTCTATACATCATTTGCCGATTTGCGTTCAGGAACCATCGACCTTAGCGAGTGCAAGGTCATCTGGTGGCACTGGCATGTGGATTGGGCTGTTGATGGACATGACGCTTTCGTTGCCAAGGGAACCGATGCTCTTGACACCAAGAACGAGTTGCGTCAGTTCTATGAGAATGGCGGTGCATTGCTCCTTACCCGCTACGCCACTAACCTGCCGTCCTTCATTGGAGTGACAGGTGACGACGAGTGGACCACACCCAATAACTGCTGGGGTGGTGAGGAATTCAGTGCAGAGCTCTGTGGAGGTCCTTGGACCTTCCGCATCTACGATGGTCAGTCAGGTCATCCACTCTGGCAGAACCTCGTAGCTGGTGACAACGCCAACGAAGTTTATTGCACCGATGCAGGCTACCACATCACAAACTCCACAGCACAGTACCACATTGGTACCGACTGGGGTGGTTTCGACGACTACGATGCTTGGACAGGCCGTACTGGAGGCAAGATTCTCGGTGTGGGTGGCGATGGTGCCATTGTTGCATGGGAATATCCAGCCCACGACGGCAAGGGCGGCATCATCTGCATCGGTTCCGGCTGCTACGACTGGTATTCATACACCTTCGAGGCTGGTTATGCCGAGAACTTCCACAAGAACATAGAGATTATCACTCAGAACGCCATCAACTATTTAACTAAGTAATTCATTATGAAGACAATGATATATCCATTTTTCGCTCTCATGTTGTCAGCCACCGCGCTGACAGCATGCAGCGACGACGATTTCCCTGCTGACCCCTCCAAGGACTGGGACGGAACAACCACTTTCTTCAACTCCACCGACGATACGGGATTCAACACTTTCTACATGCCTGCAATCGGCCGCTGCGGTGACCCCATGCCCTTCTTCGACCAGAAGGTTGGTGAGTTCAAGGTGCTTTACCTGCAGGAGTATGACAACAACGGAGCGTGCTTTCATCCGTTCTGGGGCATAGCCACCAAGGACGGGGCCAACTACACCCCTCTTGGCGAAGTACTTCCTACAGGCACTTCCACTGCCCAGCAGGATGCCGCACTTGGAACAGGTTGTGCAATCTACAATGATAAGGATGGACTCTATTACATCTATTACACGGGTCACAACGGACTTCTTCCCAATCGAGAAGTAGTCATGCGCGCCACCTCGCCCGACTTCAAGACTTGGACGAAGGATGCCGTTTGGGCACTTAAGGGAACCGACTACGGCTACGATGCCAATGATTTCCGCGATCCTCAGATTTTCGTGGCAGATGACGGTCTCTACCACATGGTTATCTCCAGCAAACTCAAATTCGCCGAGTTCAAAAGCTCCGACCTCAAGAACTGGGAACATGTAGGTTCATTCCCCATGATTTGGGACCGTATGCTTGAATGTCCCGACATCTTCAAGATGGGTGACTGGTGGTACCTTGTTTATAGCGAGGCTTACAAGGCAAGCTGGAGCCGCAAGGTGAAGTATATGATGGCTTCTACTTTCGAAGACCTAAAGGCTTGCTTCAACGACCCAGGCGCCAACTGGCCAAAGGACGGTCATGAAGGAGTGCTGGACAGCCGAGCTTTCTATGCCGCCAAGACGGCTTCCAATGGCGCAGAGCGTTACATCTGGGGCTGGAGTCCCTATCGAACAGGCGCCACTCTACATGACAAGAATATCAATGTCGGTGCTGGTGACGGCAATGAACCCAACTGGTCGGGTGCTCTCGTTTGCCACAAGATTATTCAGCATAATGATGGCACGCTGACCTTGGGCGAAGTGCCTGCAATGGCAGCAAAATACAACAAGGAAACAAAAGCAACCGTCATGGGTTCTGAAGGATACAATAATGGTACCCTGAGCGGTGAAGGCGCTTACGTGCTTTACAACCGTTTGGGCACTTGCAACCACATTTCCTTCAACGTGAAGACTTCCAACAACTGGGATAAGTTTGGCATGTCCTTTGTCCGTGGCACCGACTCGAAGAAATACTATACCGTTGTTGTCAATCCTGAATGGGAAGATGGCCGCAAGGTGAACTTCGAGCAGGAAGGTGAGGAAGGAAAGGGCTTTATCGAGGCAGCCGATGGCTACAACTTCGCGCGTCCTTCCGATAATGTTTATCATATCGACATCTACACCGACAACTCGGTGCTTGTCATGTACATCAATGATGTTTGTGCCTACACTCAGCGAATCTATGGAATCCAGAAGAACTGTTGGAGCATCAACAACTATGGCGGCTCAATCACAGTATCTGATGTGAAAGTTACTCAGCAGTGATATTCTTTATTAATAAGGTAACGATATGAAAATATCACATTGTATAATCTTGGTTGTTCTCACGGCACTTCCTTTTGGAAGTGTCTGTGAGGCCCAGACAGTCATCAAACAGGCTTGCGAGCAGAGCTTTATCATCCCGAAAGCCACAGGACGCTACCTATGGCTGCCCATTCAGGAGAATGCGCCAGAGGGGAAAGTCCAGGTTATTTTGGATGGAATGTTTCAGATGGAGCAGAATGTTCGTATGGCCCGTGAGTCTGTGGATTACTATGTGCCACTAGACCTTCAGCCCTATCAGAAAGGCGGTTCGTTGAGAGTTTGCGTGCAAAACGTACCGACTGGCAGTATTTGCTTCTCTAAGATAGCCCAAAACGATGATGTGAACTATGAACTGATTACAGAGAAATTCCGTCCTGAATACCATCACACTCCTATGCGTGGATGGATGAACGACCCGAATGGTATGTTCTACCAAGATGGCACTTGGCATCTGTTCTATCAATTCAATCCATACGGTTCAATGTGGGGCAATATGCATTGGGGACATTCTACTTCCACCGACCTTGTTCATTGGAAACATGAGGGTGTGGCCTTGGCTCCTGATGTATGGGGAACAATGTTCAGCGGTTCATGTGTTGTTGACCATCAAGGAACCGCAGGCCAAGGTAAAGGGTCAGTAGTGGCGATGTTCACATCGAGTCGTCCTACTCCTTTCGGCGGTGATGTGCAGGCACAAGGCATCGCATACTCCACTGATGGTGGCAAGACCTTCAAGAAATATGCGGGCAATCCTGTTTTGACTGCCGAGGACAAGGACTTCCGCGACCCGAAGGCATTCTGGAATCCTGAGATTCAGAAATGGAACCTCGTGTTGGCCGTAGGTCAGGAGATGCGTTTCTACTCTTCTCCCAATCTCAAGGACTGGACCTATGAGAGCAGTTTCGGCACAGGTTATGGTTGTCATGACGGTGTTTGGGAGTGCCCTGACTTGATGAAACTGCAGGTGCGCGGCACCGACAAGCAGAAGTGGATGCTCATCTGCAACATCAACCCAGGCGGTCCTTTCGGTGGTTCAGCCACTCAGTATTTCGTGGGTGAGTTCGACGGCCACCGCTTCACTTGCGAACACCAAGACACCCGCTGGATGGACTACGGCAAGGACCATTACGCCACTGTCACCTTTGACAACGCTCCCGACGGACGTCATATCGCTTTGGCTTGGATGAGCAACTGGCAGTATGCCAATCAAGTTCCGACTATGCAGTTCCGTTCAGCCAATAGCGTGGCACGCGACCTCGACCTCTTTGAGTACGAAGGACAGACCTATTGCGGTGTGACTCCTTCCAAGGAGATGACAGCCGCCCGAGTGAAGGGCAATGGTAAACTTACCGAGGCTTGCGAGGCTGTCATTGACCTGAAAAGCAGTGCCACCATTACCCTCAGCAACAGCAAGGGTGAGCAAGTGGTGATGACCTACGATGCTAAGAAGAACGAATTCAGCATGGACCGTACCAAGAGTGGTGTGGTCGATTTCAGCGACGCTTTCCCAGTAGTCACCACAGCTCCTGTCTATGGAAAAATGAAGCAGTTGAGGCTGTTCATCGACAAATGCAGTATTGAGGCTATTGACGCCGAAGGACGCATGGCGATGACGAACCTTGTGTTCCCCACTGAGCCTTACACCAGCATCAAGGTGCAGGGAGGAAAGGCTACGATTTACAACATCAAATAAACCAACCACATTTCGTTATCTCGTTATTCAGGTTTATAAAATGTCGTTTTTACGATTAAACGATTAAATGAAAAAACGATTGAACAAAACAACGAGATAACGAAAAAACTCATAACAGATAATATGAACAAGACCAGTAAATTTGTGATCCTGCCATTGATGCTCTGCTTCTTCTGCATGGGTTTCGTGGATTTGGTAGGTATTGCCTCCAATTATGTGAAGGAGGACCTGAACTTGACCGACTCAGTAGCCAATGTGTTCCCGTCGCTCGTGTTTTTCTGGTTCCTCATCTTCAGCGTACCCACCGGTATGCTGATGAACAAGATTGGCAAGAAGAAGACGGTGTTGCTTTCACTCCTTGTGACCGTGCTCTCGTTGCTTCTGCCCATCTTTGGCAACAGTTTCGCCATCATGCTCATCTCCTTCTCTTTGCTGGGCATAGGCAATGCCTTGATGCAGACCTCGCTCAACCCGCTGATGGCATTGGTGACAGGTGGCAAGAACCTCGCCTCCACACTCACTTTCGGACAGTTCATCAAGGCCATCGCATCCTTCATGGCTCCTTATTTGGCCATGTGGGGAGCCACTCATGCCATTCCCTCCTTCGGGCTTGACTGGCGTGTGCTTTTCGCCATCTACTTTATTGTAGGCGCCCTGTCCACTTTGTTGCTTTGGGGTACCGGTATTGAGGAGACGATAACAGAAGGCAAGACCTCTTCGTTCGCAGACTGTTTCCGCTTGCTTGGCACACCGGTGGTGCTGCTTTCTTTCTTCGGCATCATGTGTCATGTGGGTATCGATGTAGGTACCAACACCACAGCGCCCAAGATTTTGATGGAGCGACTGGGGATGAGCCTCAATGAGGCTGCTTTCGCCACTTCCCTCTATTTCATCTTCCGTACTGTTGGTTGTCTCACAGGCTCATATTTCCTCCGTGTACTGAAGACCCGCACCTTCTTCATCATCAGTATTGTGATGATGGCCTTGAGCATGGCATTGTTGTTCTTCGCCGATAGCAAGTTGTTGCTCTATGCCGGTATCGCTCTGGTGGGTTATGGTAACTCCAACGTCTTCTCCATGTGTTTTGCACAGGCATTGACAGCAATGCCAGAGAAGCAGAACGAGGTCAGTGGATTGATGATTATGGGTCTTTTTGGCGGTACCATCTTCCCATTGATTATGGGATTCGCCAGTGATGCTGTGGGTCAGGCTGGTGCTGTGGCAGTCATGGCCATCGGTGTGATTTATCTCTTCACCTACATCAAGCAAATCACCAACTGATTCAAGTCATTAGATTTTTCGAAGTCCGAATAGTCGGAATGATTAGCATTGTCAGAATAAAAAACAATTAAAAACCTAACAATAAAAATGGAAAATCAGAAAAGATATGTAGTAGGACTTGGTGAAGTCCTCTGGGATGTGCTTCCCGAAGGCAAGAAACTGGGTGGTGCCCCCGCCAATTTCGCCTATCATGCAGGTCAGTTCCTTGGCAACAACAACACTATCGCTATCAGTGCGCTGGGTGAGGACCGTCTGGCCGACGAGACCATCGAGGCACTCCGTGAGCATGGCCTGAACGATTTGTTGCCCCGTGTTCCCTATCCGACAGGCACCGTGCAGGTGACGCTTGACGAGCAGGGTATACCCACATACGACATCAAGGAGAACGTGGCGTGGGACAACATCCCCTTTGACAAGGATATTGAGGAGATTGCCCGTTCATGCCGAGCCGTATGCTTTGGTTCGCTGGCACAGCGCAATGTGGTGAGCCGTGAGACCATCCATAAGTTCCTGGACGCCACACCTGACGACTGCCTCAAGATTTTCGACATCAACCTGCGTCAGCAGTTCTATACGAAGGAAATCATCAAGGAGTCGATTCAGCGATGCAATATCTTGAAAATCAATGATGAGGAACTGGTACTGATTGGCCGTATGTTCGGCTATCCAGGTCTTGATATCGAGAACAAGTGCTGGCTCATCCTGGGCAAGTACAATCTTGACATGCTCGTCTTGACTTGCGGCACCAACGGCAGTTATGTGTTCTCACCAGGCCACATGTCGTTCCAGCCCACTCCTAAGGTAGAGGTAGCCGACACTGTGGGTGCTGGCGACTCTTTCACAGGCTCGTTCTGCGCTGCCATCCTCAATGGCAAGTCAGTCGATGAGGCACACAAGATTGCAGTGGAGGTCAGTGCCTTTGTGTGCACCCAGAATGGTGCCATGCCCACTTTACCCGAGCGTCTGCTTAAAGGATAATTATATTTGTTGATTGATTAATTAGTTGGAGTTGGTGCCCGCTCAAAGTCTTGCGGGCACCAATCTTTTATATAATACAACCAGCCATACAGAATCGATTCTGTATGGCTGGTATTCTTGCTGGCATAGCCAGCGAAATGCTAGCTAACTTTTAGTAGAAGTGGCGTTCGCGACGAACTGAAACTCTGGCGCCTGAACTGCCGCTACCAGAGGATTTAGGTTTGCTCTGTTTGCTTGAGCTGGCGTTGCTGTTCGATGAAGAGCTGCGGCGTGCAGAACGCGAACGTGCAGCTGCACGCACCTTCTTTCCTTCTTTCACAGAATCCACTACCACAGTGTCGGTGTCGACTGGAACAGGTGTTGCCCAGATATGCTTCTCGAAATCCACCATCTGTTTTTCTATGTTTT
>JAFXVU010000152.1 GCA_017534705.1 Bacteroidaceae bacterium | reverse complement strand
GAAGTAAACCTTAGCGCTCTTGGTGGGCGAGATATTGTAGTCCTCACAGTACAGCCAGTCGTCCGTGAGTTCCATCGTCTTCTCCTTGGGCGAGAAGACGATGAACGGCCTTGTCTGCCCCTCCACTTTCTTACCTTTGGAATCAATGGCTGTCATCTTCAGAATATAAGTGCCAGCAGGCATCAAATCGAAGGGGAACACGAACGGAGTATCGGTATCGAATTGTCCTTCTGCCACCACCTTGTCTTTGTCAGTAGCCTTGACGATGGCGTATTGTCCCGTCTTCTTCAAAGGCCTGCCCTCAAGGTTGGAGACAGAGATATGATATTCCGCTTCACCCTTGCTCTTGTCGATGACGGACGGGATGTCAGCAGAGATGGAGAACTCATCATCCGAGAGATAGTATATGGTGCTGCAAGTCTGGGTCTCACCGGCAAGGTTGGTCACTTTGGCGGTGACACGGAACATCACGCATTCGACAGGCTTGTACCAATAATAACCATTGTCGTCGTCATCCTCATCCTCGTCCTCGTCTTCATCCGCCAATTCCGGGTCAAAGAACACGGGTATGGTGAAGGTACCGTCTTCTTGAGTTTCCACCTCCCCTTCTTCCTGCCAGTCCCAGTTCCTGTTCCAGTACGACCAGAAGTCGGTCTTGCAGGTCTCGATCGTGTATTTCACCAATCCGCTTTGCACCGGCACACCGGAGAACAATGTGGCCACACCCACGGCCTCTATGGTGTCGCCAAACTGATATACACCCTCGTAAGGCTTCATCTCGGCATGGAAGGTGGGGCGCTTGTACTCTTCTACCTTGATGGTGGCCATTGCGTCGCGGAACTCCACCCTGTAATTGCCAAGCACTGCGGTCTCGGACGGTATGGTGAAATCAGCCGAGGCCATGCCGTAGGCATCTGTGCAGACGCTCACGGTATCGACCACTCTTCTGTTCACATCCTTGAGTGTGAACACACCTTTTCTGTTCTCAGCCACTTTCACCTTGTCGCCATTCTTGGTATAAACCATCACTGTCGCATGGACGGTCTGACCTGGACGGTAGATGGAGCGGTCGGTGAAAATCTTATAAACAGTCCTGAAGTTTGCGTCAGGTTCGTTTTTATTCACGCCCAACCAATCTTCCACCTCCAGCGACTTGTCTTCCGGCGTTCGGAAAGCCTGGAAAGTATGGTAGGAGAAGTCTTTGTTGCCTGGGTGCTTGAAATAGGCTATGCCGTTGGCGTTGGTTACGGCCGTCTCCGTCTTGGTCTTATCGCCTTTTCTGCCCCAACGGTTCTCCCGTAGAATTCTCACCACCTTGCACTGCGGCACAGGAGCGCCTGTCGTGTTGTCCACCACATGCACAATCATCTTCTCGTCCTGTGGGTCGCCCACCACGGCCAAGGAGGTAGTGCCAATATGCAATTCATGGGCGATGGAATAGTCTTCGAAACCGCCTGTCAGGGAAACGGAATAATCCCCCACCCCGAGTGCCACATATATGGTGTCGCTCTGTTCCAAGACGCTCTTGGTGTAATTGAGCCGTCTCTCCACGACCGTCTTTCCCTTGGCGTTCTTAATTTCTAGATTGAGGTGGTCCACATTGGTGTACTTGATAGTGATGGGTATACGCTCTGAGGGTGCCTGGTAATACTCCATATTAGCACGTGCATAGGGCGTCATCAAGATATCGAGCAGATGCTTTAGGTATTGCTGTCGCTTGGTGCCTTTGGTTTCGGCGATGGCCTTGTTGAGGAAGTCGAGTTCCTCGTTTTTATCATGAATGTAATACTCGTGATAGACAATGTCGATATCAGCCAAAAGTTCTTTGTCTGTGGTGTTGGCCCGCATCTGTTTCAGCCTCTCCCCCAGTTCCACATATCGGGCATGGTACTTGCTTCCCTCTTTCCTGGCAAGTTTCAAGGGCATCTGGGCACATTCCACAGCGATGCATTTCAGTTCCACCAAGGATGCCTCGAGAGTTCGCCCTTGCTGTGAGTAGTAGTTCTTGACCTTATCGAGGGTTTCCATTCGCTCCTCAGCATCCATCAGGCGTGAAGAGAGCACGATGGATGTAATCATGGAAAGCACGTCGTTGCCGAAGAAATACTTACTGTCGTCATAGAGTGCAGTAAGGGGTTTATAGTCATCGGTCTTGGCACGGGCAAGGGCATCCATGTCGTTAAGTGCTTGGCCAAGCAGTTCCTTCCGTCGTTTCTCGCCATCAATCTGTGTGTCATCGTCACGCACATTGAAATAAGAGCTGTAGCCCTCGTAAGTAGAAGCGAGCAGCACAGAGAGCATGGCTTTCTGCACGGGGTCGGAGGCCTTGGCGAGCCTTTCCTCCATCTTGGCAATGTCGCCCTTCAGACTGTCGGGGTCAAGTTCCTCGTTGAGCGAGAGGCGTACGAACTGCGCCTGCACCAACTGGCAGAAATTGTCTTCTTTCTCAGCCTTGTTGATGATTTCATTCACTCGTGCGAGCGCAGTCTTGGGCAGTCTTTCCTGGCGGGCTTGAGACACCTCTCCCCAAAGACTTTCATAACTTTTCTGTCCAAATACATTCATCATAGAAAACGCCATAGTTATTAAGAATAAAATTCTCAGGTTGATAGTCTTTCTCATTATTTATCTAAGGTTTTAGTGCCAGCCGTTGCCAGCCAACATGTTTCAACATTAAGATAACACTCACAACATGCAAGGAACCTTGCCGTCTGTCCTGCATTCGCCGACAAAATAAGTGATATTTTTCCATGTATCCAAACAAGATTTGATAAAAAAACGAAAAATAGTATTAAGGTATATTTATTTACCCTGAATTAGCGAATGATATTATTAAAGGGGAGTTAAAAAGGGAGTTAAAAGGGAGTTAAAGGGGAGTTAAGCACTTACGTGCCGGACGATACTATTTAATTAAGAATTAAGAGTTAAGAATTAAGAGTTAAGTGTTAAGAGAAATTTAAGTTCCATAGTCCCAATTTGAATATGTTTCAAACAAAGAAAATCATGTTACAAAGAATGATACTTGCTTGGAAATCCTGTAGTAACTTTGCACCCGTTGAATCATGCCTTGTTCACGCCAATAATATAATTATTAAGGTGTTGCACGAGACAAAACGACAAAACAAATCATCAACATATTCACTAAAAACAATGCTTATGAAAAGAAAATCTTTACTTTTGGCAACCGCACTGATGATGCTCGCAGGCAGCGCCAGTGCACAGCAGGTGCTGAAGATTGGCTTTGAAGCAAACGAATCCAAGGGTGTGTACACCACTAAGGATTCCGCTCAGTTCGCAGGCTTCTTTGCCGACCACATCAACCTTCAGGCAGGCGACGTTTGGGACGAGACCTGTCCAGACGCACACTCCGGCGACGCCGCTTTGGAGGTGAACAACACAAGCAGCTATCGTGGCAACCCATGGGACCGTGGTTTCAAAATCCGCAACATCTCCCTTGAGCCAGCTACCAGCTACCGTATCTCTTATTGGGTGAAAGCCGAGCCCGACTACCTCACTGATGAAAACGAGTCAGGCTTCACATCCATCAAGAACACCCTGTCCATCGGTTTCGAGCAGGTTGAGGCTCCTATCGTCTCTCCTTCCGGTACTGAGTACTACTACAACTACACCAGTGGCATGACAGGTGACTGGCGCCACATCCGCAACGTGACATTCTTCACCGACAAGGCCACTCAGGACGCAGTGTTCTCGAACTACAACAAGAACATCAAGGAAATCACAGAGGAAGGTGACACCATCTTCTATAGCGACGGCATGACCGCTTTCGCTGACCAGTATTTCATCACCATCAACCTCTACAACCCTGGTCTCTACTATCTTGACGACATCGTGTTGGAAAAGGCCACAATCGCCGGCATCGACTTCAACGAATATGCTATCCGCGTGGACTTCGGTTATCCCACCAACATCGACGAGTTGGCCAAGGCAGCAGACAACGGCATTGTAGCCCTCGACCCCTCTTGCATGAAGGTGACAGTGAACGGCACAGAGGTTAAAGCCGACTATGTTGAAGGCAAGGCCGATGGCTATCTCTACATCTTCTTTGAGGATGACTCGTTTGAGATGAAGCCAGACGATGACGTGAAGGTAACATTCACTCCATCCGCCGACTGCCCTCTCCAGTACAACACAGACCGTCGTCCTTCCACAGACGTGGAAAGCGAGATGGTATTGCTGGCCTTCTCGAATGAAACAGCCGAATTCAACGGCAGAATCGAGGAAATCGCCGAGGCATGGACAGCTCCTGAACTTGTCAGCACTAATCCTGAGAACGAGTCGTTCGAACTTGACGGTGCCACCCTTAAGCAGGTGACTTTCACCTACAACAAGCCCATTGACATCAGTTCCACTTCTGTAGTGTTGAGCTTCAACGGCAAAACCACAGACTTGACCACTGGTATCAGTGTTTCTGAAGACGGCAAGACACTGATTGTTCCTGTAACACTTGCCGATGGTGAATACGACATCGTGGTTTCTGGCATCGCCAGCACCTTCGGTGAGTCAGCCATCAACGACCAGAAGATTACCCTCCAGATAGGTAAAGACACAGACACATCTCTTTCCGAGGTGGTTTATGACTCCAACTTTGCAGACGAGCCCACAGATTGCATTCCTGTAGGTTGGGTGACTTTCAATGAAGCAGGTTATCACCTCTATGGTTTCAACGACGACGGCAGCCAGTTCAACTATGGATGGGGAGGCCGACCAGGTGGTGGTGGTACCCGTCTGTACGCAGGCTTCAGCGGTGACTTCACCAAGGCTATGTACTGGGGCACCCGTGGAACCAACGAAGGTTGGTGTACTTTCGGTGAGCAGGTAAAGGACTATAAGATGGCAGACGGCACTTTCGACCCAGAGATGCCCGAGGATATCACCTTCAGACTCCAAGCTCGTAAATATCAAGTGAAGTTCTTGATGGCAGCATGGAAAGGTGAGCCAATATTCTCCTTCACCATTGAAGACCTCGAAGGCAATGTCTATGCAGAGTTCAACAACTTCCTTGCCGCACCAAACGTAAATGGTGCAACAGGCAATGTCAAGGGTTCTGTGGTTTGTGTCACCGACTTCACCGTTCCAAGGGAAGGTTACTACGTGATGCGCTTCACTGCCCAAGAGGCACAATGGCAGGAGTTCCTTCTCGCCGACCTCAAGGTAATCACCATGCCTTCTAAGGCCGCTTTCTACAAGCAGAAGCTCAACGAAGCCATTGAAATTGCAAAGGCCGCTCTCGAAGATGCAGCAGACCCAGCATATAACGGCGACACCAAGAACGCTCTGACCAACGAAATCAAGACCGCAGAGGCCGGTGGTTATACCGCTCCGTCTGAGGTGATGGCAGAAATCGCCAAACTCGAAGAGTTGGCAGCAGCCCTCTCCGCACGTATGAAGAACATCGACGACTTCAACATCGCTTTGGTTGAGGCAGAAATCGCTATGGCAGAGCTCCAGGAGACCAAGTATGAGAATACAGAGGCCTACCAGACAGCCAGCAGCATCATGAACGAGTATGGCAAGACCAACCCATCTGACCTCGCTGACGACATTCTTTCAGAGCTCGCTCCGAAACTCACCAACGCCTCTGCTCAACTTGGCAAGGTGAAGGGATGCTCCGACCTGCTCACTTGGGGTATTTACAAAGCCACCCAGACCGCCGGTATCATTGGTACAAACGGTGAGGAAGAACTCAACGCCGCCTTCAATGCAGTAACCGACGACCGCGAAGTAGCCAACGCACTCAACGTGCTCAACAAGTACCGTATCTATGAACTCATCATCAACAACGAGTTCGGCGAAGACTACATGACAGAGCTCTTCGACAACATCGTTCAAGACTCTCTCGTAGTGAAGGGCATCGAGCTCACTGGTGCTATCCAGAATCCTAAGTTCTATCGTGAGTTTGGCAAAGAAGGCTTCCCAGGCTGGACCATCACAGGCACAACTCCTGGTTTCGCTGGCAACGCTCCAACAGAGATTGAATATGTGATGTCAAGCGGTATCAACAGCTATGGTAACAACAACTACGACATGTCTCAGACTCTGGTAGACCTCCCAGTAGGTATCTACGCAGTGGAATTGGACACTCGTACTCCTGACAACTGCAAGCCTATCAACGGCTATGGCTACAACGCTCAGAACGACGAGACTGGTGAGTGGGATATGTACTCCTACGCTCAGGGTGATGGCGATGATGCTAAACTCATCCGTCCATACCGCGCAGCAGGTGCAAGTTCAAGCCCAGTAGGTGTGATCAGCGACATCCAGGTGAAAGAAGGTTCACTCACCTTCGGTGTTCACGAGAAATACGTTTCAGGCAAGGCTATCGACACTAACGGTAACCCAACAGACTTCTGGACTGGTACTTCTCAGGTAGGCAACGCTCGCCTCTTCTTCGTAGCTCCTCTGCCAGGTTTCGACTATGCTACAAGCATCGAGGAAATGAAGGCTGACGTTGAGCTCAACGCAGTTCGCAAGGAAATCTTCACTGTCAGCGGTGTTCGCACTGGTGCTGCCCAGAAGGGTATCAACATCGTGAAGTACTACGATGCCAAGGGCAACAGCGTGACAAAGAAAGTTCTCGTGAAGTAAGAAAGACGACAAATAGTGACACGAGTTTCGTGTCAGAAACTAGCAAAGAGCGTGGGGTTATCTCCACGCTCTTTTTTCTATGGTTACAGAATTTCTTATCCTTGCGCTAGCGAAGAGAACTTACATTGCAGGATGAAATCATATAGTTTCATCATGGGATGATGTATCGTCCTATCTTCCAAAAATGAATAAATGCATGTACAAAATGTATTATACGCAAGGAAAAAGTGTTTTTTTGCTGAAAAACTACAATTATTTATCAGAAATAATTAATACTTTTGCCCAGATATCCGAATAAACATTTCGATTAATCATCAATCTTCAAATCATTAACTAAAACAAAATGCGTATGAAAAAATTTTTTACTCTTTTGACAGTAGCTTTCATGGCATTGAATGTAAATGCCAAGGAAGAAATCGACTTCAGCCAGTTTGCCATTTGGGACAACTGTACCATTGAAGGCAACACACTGAACATGGGCAGTGGCTATAAAGGTGGTGCCATCTACATCGGCCGTGACATGTCGGAGTTCGACTACGTGTGGATTAAGTTCACTAATGCCACAGGTACTCCCAATTTCGGCATCACCTATGACGAATGGATGTACAATGCAGACTGGGGACCAGTTTTTGCTTCCACGACATCTGCCATGGAAGGTTCAGGCATTGTTGGTATCAAGATAGACAAGAAAACCGTCATGGTGAAAGGTAATGCCGAGACAGACGGTGTAGGTATCGGCGATGTTTACAGCCAGCATGTTCAGCAGATTACCATTCAGGGTCAGTCAGGCACCGCTTCGGTTACAGTAGAAGGCATCTATTTCGGCACCACAGCCGAGTATGTGGCAGATGGCGGTGATGTTCCCGTCCGTCCTGATGCAGGTGGTTCGTTGACCCTTTGGGAAGGCAATCTCGTCTATGATGGTTGGGGTGTTTCATCGACTATTGACGCCAAGTATTTCGACGTGGCAGAAGTAGGTGATATCATCTACTGCTCAGTGAAGGACGTGGCAGCAGACTACAACCCCATTTTCAAGAACATCAACGACTGGTCAGACTTCGCTGATATCCAGAACACCATCAGTAAGGATGACAGTCATTTCGAAGGCATCATCTCCACTCAGAGTGCACTTGATTTCTTGAAAGCCAATGGCCTTCGTTTCCAGGGCTTAGGCTTCACCCTGACTAAGGTGGAACTGAAAGTACCTCAAGCCACAGGTGTGAAAAAGGTGGATACTGATGCGAACCAGAACGTTCTACGTTACAATCTCGCCGGTCAACCCGTTGATGCTTCCTACAAGGGAATCGTGATTGTCAAGGGACGCAAGTACCTTCAGAAGTAATCAGAGATTATCATTATAAAAAGAGCACCTGCCCATTATTGTGGACAGGTGCTTTCTTTATGTTTACCTGTAGAATCAGAAGGTGACCACAAGGATGAATCCACCTCGAGGCAAACAGTCGATGGATTTCGGCAGCGCGTTGACCTTGTTGATACGCCAAGGGTTGTCGGCTGTACCGCTATCGGCAAAGAGCGATATGGTACGAAAACGCTGAATGAAACCGAGGTCAAGGTCGATGGTCTTGTTGTTATCCGTTCCATTGATTCCAGCAATGTACCATGTCTTTCCACTGCGACGTGCTATCACAGTATATTCGGCAGGTGTACCCCCTACAAGGCGTGTCTCGTCCCAGACAGTTGGCAACTGGCCAAGGAAGTTCTTCACCTCTTGAGGTTGTGCAAGGAAACTCTCCGGTCGGTCAGCCAGATGTTGGAGTCCGCTTTCGAAGAGCACAGTCAGCGCCAGTTCATGTGCATGTGTAGTGATGTGAGGATGTTGTGAGTCGGAGAATGCACAAGGCGTGTAGTCCATCGGTCCAATCACATTCCGAGTGAAAGGCAGAGTGGCATTGTGTGCAGCCGCCTTAGCGGTAAAAGTAGCCACATTGTTGTACCATTCCGCGCCATAAACGCCCTCAGTGGATAGCAAGTTGGGGTAAGTCCGTTGCCATCCACGTGGAATGGTGGCTCCATGGAAATTCACGAGCAGATGGTGGCGTGCCGCACTCTCCAGCAGGTCTATGCAATAATCCATGTTTTGCTGGTTGTCGCCACTGAAGAAATCGATTTTTACCCCAGCCACGCCTAATTTCTCGCACCAAGCAAACTCACGTTCGCGATCCTCAGGTTTGTTCAATCGGAATTTTGGTGTAGGAGCGCCGTCAACCCATCCCACACTCGAGTTGTACCAAATCAGTGGGCGCACCTTCTTCGACTTGGCATATGTGATGGCGTCCTCTATGGTCTTGCCATCCTTCATCTGGTCCCATTCGGCATCGATAAGCACATATGGTAGTTTGAGCGCTTCGGCTAAATCCACATACTTCTTGATGATGTTGTAGTCGTTGCTGCCATGGTTGTAAGCCCAGTAAACCCATGAGACCACACCTGGCTTAATCCATTTGGTGTCTTTCAGTTTGCTTGGTTCAGAAACGTCAGTGACCAACGTTGATTCAACCACCTTGTTGAGCGGTCCAGCGATGACAAGACGCCATGGCGATGGTTTGTCGGTTGAGGGTGCGTTCTCCTTGTCCTTCACTACCCTGAAGCACTCGCCGTCGTTAAAGAGGCAGGATGCACTCTGTCCCTTTCCGATATTCGCCTCAGTGATGAGACAATACAGTCCTTCTGACGGTTCAAGCAATGCGGGATACCCCCATCTGTTGTTCCATCCATCGGCCGACTTAGATATTCCGCTATAACTTGGCACAGGCTTAACTTTGAAGGTTGTGCTGAGCGGGAAGAATCCCTCGTAACTATCTGTCCACTGTTGCATCCAGCGTCGTGTACCCTCTGGAATGAAATATTCAGGTTCGGCAGCCGATCGTGAATTGGGCTCACTGCGGAACGCCAGTCCGTCGTTGTAAATCCGCACCGTTATTCCACCGTCCGTTCTGTACTCATTGGCTTCATTGGTGCAATGGATGCGTTTGCCGCTTATCATCTTATAATCCTCATTCAGACGACGGGAGAAAGTCAATTTCATTTGGTCATTTCCTTTGTAGCCCAAACAAGGAATATCGATGACAGACTTGCCGTCGTAGCACAAGGTCAGTCCATTGTTTCCCAACAGCCTAACAGAGAGCCGTCCATCAGGTGAAGTTCCTACGGCTGGTGTAATGACGCGGTAGTGTCCACTGAGGTGCATAAAAGCAAACAATCGGAGCAACCCGTCATAGTAAGCATCGAAATAGCCGTCTTCGAAAGGTTCATGCTTGGCGTTCCATAACGCGTCCACAAACTCACGGCTCTTCTCATGGCTGCACAACAAAGACGCAGCGGCAGTTGTAGCCACCAGTCCGATGCTGTGGCGCAGCTTTCGGAACCCACCTGCTCCGAGTATCTCATTGTCTTCAGGCAAGGTGCCATCCACGCGGTACTGGTCCACAAATTTGTCAACCCCCTGCGCATAGAAGAAGTTCTGTATGCGTTCCCCATACTGTCGTTGCCACTCGCCGTCGGCGCAGCTCCATTCATAATCGAGCGTGATGTTCATCGGTACACGCCAGGAGTCGTAACGGAAATTGTTGCCTCCATTGCGCCTTCCTCCGAAACCTTGCATCAGTGAGCCGTCGTAGCCACACATATCGGGATTAAGGCCAGTTTCGGGATGAATGGCTTTGTGGAGGAACTCACGCGACTTCGCTGCACACTCCATCCAATGCTCGGCACGTCCATCGTCGGCCCATCGCGCCCATACCTCATAGAAAGCCGGTATGTGGTAGGAGGGGTCGGTGTAGCGTTGTCCGAATCCTTCAGGGGTGAATGTAATGAGCTTGGTTTCCGGGTCGATGAGAAACGCTTTTTGTGGTCCTCTCTGCTGTTGTCCGAATCCGCCGAAGGCAGGAGCATTCGGATTTTGTGGCAGTTCACGTGGTTGGACACAATCCAAGATGTTGCGTGCTTCAGCCTTGTAGTTGATGCCAGTGTCATTTCCCCATCTGTTGGAAGCAAAGACAAGAGCCGTGATGAAGTAGAGTTCTCCATCGCTGGCAGCGCCATCAGAATTCCGTGTTCCATCAGTCTTTAGACTCCATGCAAAATAGCCTTTGTGAGGTCCATCCTGATGCTGCATATACTTCTTGCTCCATCTCCACAAGCGGTCGAAGATATCCTTCTCTCCCATCTGCACGGCGATCATCATTCCATAGGACATGCCTTCTGTACGGACATCGTGGTTCTTGATGTCGGAGACATAGGCCATGGTGTCGCCCACTTCGAAATAGACCTTGTTAGGTCCGTGGAAGACGTCGTTGAACACCTCTTTGAGTTTAGCTTCGACAGCAGCGGGTTCATACCCCATCTCCACAAACAAGTTGCGGTACTGTCCCGTTTCGAAGGCTCCCTTAGTCCAGGGCTGAGCCACCGCCAGTTGGCAAAGTGCCACAATTGTGACAAAGACAACAGTTCTTTTAATCATTGTAAGACAGCGGTTTTATTGTGGAAGAATAAAGTCGCCCATATCAGAGGCTTCTGCATCCTTATCGTCGAGTTTGAAACGCATGAACTGGGGTGCCTCGTTGGTGCAAGGATTCCATCCCAATCCTTCTCCTTCTCCGTTGGGGTCGCTGTACTTGGCAAAATTGGTCCAGGCAGTCAGCATCTTCTCCGCAAGGTCCCAGTCACCTTTTGTCCAAGGTCTCCAGCAATGCTTGAGGCTCTTGAAGACGAACCAAAGGTCGCTGCTATGGAAAGCACCTTTCAGTCGGTTGGTGATTTCAGGATGTTTGCCATCGTCGGGCAGTGGACGTGCAAATTCGTATGCCCATGCTTTTCCGCCTTTCTCCTGCCGCACTTTGCAGAACTCAGCTATGCCGGGTCCCATCGAGCCCATGTCGTTGAGTGTGTATCCAATCATATAAGGAACGTCGGCGATGCTTCCCTCTCTTGTTGCTTCATCAAAGTTTTTCAGTGAGACATAACCATCGATGATGGGACGTTGCATCAAGAACACGTCATTCTTTGTGACCATGTTGTAAATCTGAGGAAGTGTATAAAGGATTTCGGTTGAAGCGGTGCGTAATTTCTGCAAGTCAGTGAGTCCAGCCCAGTCCATTACTTTCTTCGTCTCGGCCTCGCTCTCAGCCAGAGTGGGATTGTAGGTGAAGAACCTATTCATTGGCGTAGCAGGTTTGGCTTCCTCTCCGTCTTTTGGAGGTACATTGATACCTCCACCGCTCATAATGACAGCCTTATGGAACAGTCCTCGTGCAAGCGGGCTCTCGCAGAGCGTACGTACACTACCAGCTCCGGCGCTCTGTCCGAAGATAGTCACATTATCGGGGTCTCCGCCAAACTGTGCAATATTCTCTTTTATCCACTTGAGGGATTGTATTTGGTCAAGAATGCCATAGTTGCCACTGACATGGTTAGGACTTTCAGCAGACAGTTCTGGATAGGTCATGAAACCGAAAATGCCCAAGCGATAGTTGATGCTGACAAGGACAACATCTTTCGATGCCCATTCCTGTCCATCGAACTCGGGTTCGGACCCCCATCCTTCGCGATAACCGCCACCATGAATCCAAAGTGCCACAGGCAGTTTCTTATCGACCTGGCCTGGGGCCTTTGTCCAGACGTTCAGGTAGAGGCAGTCCTCGCTATAAGGAGCTTCGTCGCCATATCCCCATTCAGATGCATAAAAACCGGGATAATGAACGGCCTGATAACCAGGATGTCCAAACTTGTCGCAAATGCGCACACTGTCCCATGCCACTACAGGCTGTGGCGCTTTCCATCGCAATTCGCCAATTGGAGGTGCAGCGTAAGGGATGCCACGATAGACATACACACCAGGATTCTCGGCCCTGACGCCTTGGATTTGTCCGCCCTCTACAGTCAGGACAGGATTGTTACCCTCCTTTTCATTTGGGTCGCAACCCAACAATGCCAACAACGGCAATAAGAATAATAGTTTTTTCATATTAATAAGAGGTTATAATGTGTTGATATTCTTACATTTGAATAAAGCATCTACTTTTTAGCGGACATTGCATTCTTAAGGAAAGCAACCATCTTGGCGAGGTTCTCTTCAGAATACATTCCCATACCATGTCCACCTTCAGGTACAAAAGTGGCTTCCGTCTTCACTCCAGCAGCCTTCAGGGCCTCAAAGAATTTCCTTCCTTGACAACAAGGCACCACATTATCTTTCTCACCGTGGAAGATGATGACAGGAGGATCGTTTTTATCCACATAGGTAGTAGCACTGAGGCTGCGATACTTGTCAGGTTCCTCTGAAAGTTTGGAGCCAAGAAGTACATCTTCGGGACTACGGTCGCCCATCTGCATGTGGTCGCCGCAATCCATAGCGGTGAGGTCGATTGGTCCAGACCAATCACAAGCAGCGTTCACGGTACTGCTTTGGTTCAAGTAGTTACCGACATTCCCTTCCAAATCGACAGTAACTGAACCCACCGTTTCCTTTTTTGTTCCGCTTGTTGTGGCAGTGATGGAAGCAAGGTGTCCGCCAGAAGAGAATCCACTGGTTGCAATGAACGAAGTGTCGAACTTATATTTGGCAGCCTCTCCACGAACGAAACGCACGACAGCTCTGATATCATGAATTTGAGCAGGCCACTGAGCGTCCATACTGGAGCGGTGGTTAGGACATACGACAGCAAAGCCATTGTCGAGAAGTGCTTTCACGATAGTGCCCAGGTCGGCAGCACCTTTGCTGCTGTTGCTGAACCAAGCACTACCGTAGACATGTATGACTACGGGATAAGATTTCGCCTCTTGTTTCGGAAGATAGATGTCGCAAGTATGGTAGGCTTGATCATCCCCGGCATAATTGACATCTTTCCACTGTTCAGAAGTTTGCAGTTCAGCAGCTTGCTGAAAACCTCCAAAGCCACCAAATTGAGCGTTCGCATTCACAAATCCGAAGAACACGAACAAAGAAAACATAAATGATTTCATATTATTGATACATTAAAATTGATAAACATCTATACTTGTAATGCAATTACGCTACAAATATACAAAGGAATCCACATCCGAGGTTTTACAAATGTATCTTTTGCTTTTTAATATGATACAATTATGGAGGATAGATGCCAGAGGCTAACTTGATAGTCTAGAATATCTAGATTAACTAGAATTTCTAGAATATCTAGACTTACTAGACTTTCTAGATGATCTAGACTAGATAATAATATAAAAAAACAGTTCTCCCCGCTGGCGAACCAGCGGGGAGAACCTCTCTAAGACGGCGGCGACCTACTCTCCCACTTTGCGGTGCAGTACCATCGGCGCGTGCGGGCTTAACTTCTCTGTTCGGGATGGGAAGAG
>JAFXVU010000151.1 GCA_017534705.1 Bacteroidaceae bacterium | reverse complement strand
CTATCTGGAACAACGACTACCTCTACGCTGTGGAGAACCACTCTTTGTGGCTCAACTCACGCCATTTTCTTGAAGAACGCATGTTGCAACCCGGAGGACTGATGATGTGGGCGGGATGTTATCTGACCCAATATTTCCATTATCCGTGGTTGGGGGCGCTGATTTTGGTGGCATTATGGGTTTTGGTCTATTGGCTGACCATCAAGGCTTTTCGTCTGGAAAAAGGCAACTGCATTCTAGCCCTGCTACCCGTCACAGCCCTGCTTTGCTCAGAAATAGACCTCGGCTATTGGCTCTATTACATCAAAATCCCCGGCTACTGGTTCACAGAAAGCATAGGTGTGGCTTTCACCCTTCTGGCCATCTATTTGGGGAGACTCATGAAACCTTGGCGCCGCATCGCATGGATGATAGTGTTCTGTCTGGGCGGCTACGCGATTTTCGGATGGTACGCACTCCTGGGCACATTGGTGATGATGTTGGCATTCAACACCCAACACTCAAAAAAGCGATTAAGCCAATGGTCAATGGCAATCATGGCAATCATGGCCATCATCGCTACCCCTCTGCTATGGTACCACCACTACACCTCCATCCGTATTGAAGACATCTGGCTAGCCGCGTTCCCCTTGTTCCAGGCCAACAACACCTTCTCCATCCTGCCGTCCATACCGTTCATCATCATCGCTATAGCATTCGTCGTACTGCCTTTCCTAACCATCCGAAACAGCAAGATTCTGAACTTGGTTACCACTTTAGCCTACTGTGCTATGGTCTATGTTTTCTGGTTCACCGACAGCAACTACCATGCTGAACTTCACATGATGCGGGCGCTGGAACAACGCGACTGGGAAACCATCATCAAGACGGCTAAGGAACAGAAAGCACACCCCACAAGGCAGATGATACTCGTACGCAACCTGGCACTGCTTAACACCAACAGGTTGGGCGACGAGATGTTTACCTTCGACAATGAGACAGTGCTGCCTGCCACCTACGACTCTCTAAAAGTGAGGATGGTGAAAACGGCCGCACCAGAAATCTACTTGCAATACGGAAAGACCAACTTTTGTTACAGGTGGTGCATCGAGAACGGCGTGGAGTATGGATTCAACGTCATCCATCTCAGGCACATGGCCAAAACATGCATACTGAACAAGGAACCCAACCTCGCCCTCAAATACATCAACCTACTCAAACGTACTACTTTCCACAAGAAAGAAGCCATGCGACTGGAAGCAATGGTCTTCAACCCCTCGATGGTTGAAGCCGACGAGGAAATGAAGGCGGTCATCAACCTTATCGATGCCAACGACATGCTCGATGCCGACAACAGCGCGTGCGATATGTACCTCACACAGTATTTCTCACAGGTCACAAGCCACAACCCCGTCATGGCCGACCTCGTCACATCATACACGCTTTTCGTGAAAAACAACGATCTTTTCTGGACAAGATTCATGAACTACGGCATCCTGCACGAAGGAGAACATATACCACTGCATTATCTGGAGGCCGCATATCTTTTCGGAAACATCGACAACAACCCCATTTTTGACGACTTGCAATTCGACCTTGCAATGGTGCAAAGCTACAGCAATTTCCAAATCTCCATGTACAACCTCAGGCAGAAGGGATTCTCGGAGAAAGAAATAGCCGCTGAACTGAAGAAGACTTTCGGCAAGACCTATTGGTGGTACTACTATTTTGTCTTGGAAAACAAGTTTTATTAATCATTTTCTCTTTTTATAAGGTGTTTTTGAATGTTTTCCCGATGGAAAACACATTTTCTTTATCCCTCAGACTTGTAAATTCCTATTTTTGATTAAATTTGCAGTTTGGAAACAAAAATAATAGCGACAACAAAATGTCTAAGAAACAGAAGAACATGAATAATGCCTCGACCAAAACATCGAGTGCAAAAACAACTTTCGAACAGCCGAAAAAGAAAAACGGCGAAAAAACGCCACGAGACTTCTCCAAACTGACAAAAGCACTGCCATACTGCTATGGAGTGGTTTTCGCCCTTGCCGCATGGCTTATACTAGCAATAGGCAACAAGGACTACCTGTTCGGCGTGCAAAACCACTCCCTCTGGAGCGACACCAGACTTTTCTTCGATGAGCGGATGGCCTTGCCCGGTGGATTCGTACATTGGTTGGGCTGCTACCTGACACAGTACTTCTATTACCCCGCATTGGGCAGCGCCATATTGGTGGTATTGTGGGTTATCATCTATGTAGAAAGCATCATGGCGTTCAGAATCAAGCCGAAATGGAGTGTGGCCGCCCTGCTGACACCAGTGCTGCTGCTCTGCTCGGTCATCTGCCTCGGCTATTGGATGTACTACATCAAGAACCCCGGATTCTGGTTCAAGGAAACGCTAGGTGTGTTAATCATGATGAGCGCTGTACTTGCTGCCCGATATATGGGACAAGTCTGCAGAATAATATGGGTGGTCGTCTGGTGCTTCTTCGGCTACCCCATCGTAGGTTGGTATGCCCTGCTCGGCACATTGCTGATTGCCATCCTCGGACTGCGCAAAACCGACAACCAGAGATTCAGCAAGTGGGTTATACCCGCCGTAGCTATCCTGTCCATCATTGCCACACCCATTATCTGGTATCAGCATTACAGCCAAATCAGGATAGAGGACGCTTGGATAGCCAGCTTCCCGCTGTTCCAGTCCGACCTGCTCACTTCAATACGTCCATCCCTGCCTTTCATCCTGTTGGCCATCGCACTTCTACTGACAGCCATCCTGACTGTCGCCTGTCCTGCATCTACCGATGATAATAAAGAAGGCAAGCGACTGGTACCTGTAACAGCCAATATATTAATAATTATCGCCTTAGTGGCATGTGTGAAATTCTTCTGGTACGACAACTACAACTACAAAGCAGAACTGCGAATGGCTAAGGCTGTCGAAGAGCAACGATGGGACGACGTGCTGTACGAGTCGTCGATTGCGCCAGGTCCACCCACACGGCAAATGGTCATCAGCAAGAATATTGCCCTGTTGCGCCAGCACAGGATGGGAGAAGCTATGTTCCACTACGACAACCGAGGCGAACCACCATACGTCTATGATTCGCTCAAGGTACATCTGGTGCAAACATTCGCCACTACGATGTACTACCACCACGGCAAGACTTACTTCTCCACACGATGGTGCATTGAGAACGGCGTGGAATTCGGATTCAACGTCAACGACCTCAAAATCCTCACCAAATGTTCCATCGTTGAAGGGGAATACGAGGCGGCGAGAAAGTATATCGAGAAACTGAAACAGACCACCTTCCATAAAGCATGGGCAGAGGAATACGAACGCTACCTCAACAACACCGAACTCATCGCCAAAAACGAGGAGTTCAAGGGCATCAAGCCACTTATGGGCTTCGAGGACCTGCTCGACAGCGACGGAGGACTCTGCGAGATGTATATCATTAACTACTTCGCCAACTCCACCAACAAAGACCCCGAATTCTCCGACGTCATACTTGCCTATACCTTGGTAGACAAGAACATACAGCTGTTCTGGCCACGTTTCTTCAACTACGCCATGCTCCATAAAGGTGTTCCCATGCCTATCCACTACCAAGAGGCTGCATACCTCTATGGCAACCTGGAACACGAGGTAGACATCAAGGGTATGCCTTTCGACCAGGAGAAAGTGGTGCAGCGGTTCGGAGCTTTCCAGCAAATGACCAACCAACTCGTGGCACAGAAGTACACCGAAAAACAAATGGCGGATGCCATGAGGGCTCAGTTCGGCGACACCTTCTGGTATTTCTACTTCCTTGTCAGAGACGTGAAATCCTATTAAGCAACTGATTTACAATTTATAACCGATATACAATCATGAGTATGAAACACTATCTTATCTGCATATTCGCTTTGGCCACACTGACATTCATCGGCTGCAGTTCGCCTAAGGCCCCAGAACAGTACGCCAAGCAGAACAGCCAACCTAAAATCTATCCCGACTACATCGATGTGACTGTACCCTCCAACATCGCTCCTACCAATTTCATGGTCTTGGAGAGAGGGGAAGAGGCCGTGGCCAAGTTCACCTATCCTGGAGGGGAAGCCACTTATGGTAAAGGGATGAAAATACAAGTGCCAGAGAAAAAATGGAAGGAGATGCTGCAGGCTGCTAAAGGCAAGGACATCAAGGTGGAGGTCTTTGTGAAAGAAGGCAATGGATGGAAGGGATACCAAGCGTTCAGCATCTTTGTAGCAGAGGAGGAAATCGACCCATACATATCCTACCGACTCATCTATCCCTCCTATATTGCCTACGAGGTGCTGAGCATCAACCAGCGAAACCTGACCAACTTCGAGGAGAAAGACATCTACAACAACATGATCATCTCGAGCGAGGACAACGGACAGTGCATCAACTGCCACTCCTACCAGAACTACCATACCACCAACATGCAGTTCCACATGCGACAGGGACATGGTGGCACCATGATAGTGGATGGCGACAAACTGACAAAGGTCGACATGAAATCCGACTCCACCATCAGCAGTGGCGTCTATCCATCATGGCATCCCACTCAGAAACTCATTGCCTACTCCACCAACAACACTGGACAGTCGTTCCACACCATGTCGAAAGCCAAAATCGAGGTCCAGGACTCCAAGAGCGACCTCATCCTATACGATGTGGAGAAGAACGAGGTGACCAACATCTCTAATAATCCCGATGAATTCGAGGTTTATCCCTGGTGGGCACCCACAGGAGATATGCTCTATTTCTCTTCAGCACACTTCGAGTTCACCGACACTACAGGCACCCGCGACTCTGAACTCATACGACGATACAAGGAGGTAAAATACAACATCTACCGCAAACCCTTCAACCAGAAGACACGCGAATTCGGACCTACAGAAATGGTGTATCAGGCCGACTCTGTAAACGCCAGTGCCACACTGCCACGAATCAGTCCCGACGGACGTTACCTGCTCTTCGCCCAAGGTGAGTTCGGATGCTTCCACATCTGGCATCCCGATGCCGACCTCTATATCAAGGACTTGCAGACTGGTGAGGTGCGCAAACTGGAGAACGTGAACAGCAATCAGGCGGAAAGTTACCATTCTTGGTCAAGCAACGGCAGATGGATTATCTTCAGCAGCCGGCGGGACGATGGAAACTACACCCGCCTTTATATCGCCTATTTCGACAAGGAGGGCAAGGCACACAAGGCCTTCGCCTTACCACAGAAAGACCCCGGATATTACACTTATTTCCTCAAGAGCTACAACATACCTGAGTTCATGGTGGAACCCGTCAAACACACAGCACAGGAGTTTGCCAGCGCGGCCAAGAAGGACGCCATTCATGCCAAGTTCAACGGCAAGGTGGTGAGCAACGAGGCCGACACCGTGAAACACTTAGTCAATTAACCCACTGATTAACACATTAATAGAAAATGAAACGAACTATCCTGACTATCGCAGTCGCATCCTTGTGCTCGTCACTGTGGGCACAAGGCACCATCGACGACTACAAGCGTGCATACAGCATGCCCAGTAAATACAGCGGCAAGATGACCCACGGAAGCATACGTGCTCACGCCATCGAAGACAGCCACAAATTCTGGTATTCTGAGACCGGTGACGACAACGTCACCTACTACAAACTCGTCGATGCCGATGCCAACACCTGTACAGACCTGCTCGACCCCGAGAAAGTGGCGGAGGCCATCAGCCAGGCTTCGGACCAGAACGTGAAAAGCTACAACCTCAACCTCGGAGAGATGCGCGTGAAGAATGACGGCACTGTCGAACTGAGGGCCACAAGGGCGTTCTGGTCGTATAATCCTGCCAACAACACCGCCACCAAAATCAGGGACATAGAAGACAGACGATGGTCTGGTCCTGGCCGACACTGGACGGAAGTGGCCGACGAGAAAGACGGCGTCATACCCTCACCCGACGGAAAAACGGAAGTCTTCTGCAAGGACAACAACATCTACCTGCGCGATAGAGCCGACAAGACGGAGCGTGCGCTCACCACGGACGGTGTGGAGAAGAACTACTACAGTTCCTACGGACGGTGGTCGGGCGATGGCAAGTACTACGCCACCGTGAAAATCATCCCCGCACCCAAGCGTTATGTCAACTACGTGGAATCGTCGCCACGCGACCAGTTACAACCTAAATTCAGGGCATTGGAATACGCCAAGCCTGGCGACTCACTCAACTACCGTGTGCCCGTCATCGTGGAGGTGGCTACAAGCAAGGTGCTCATCCCATCTACAGAGCTCTTCCAAAGCCAGTACCATGTCGATGCACCAGAGTGGAACAAAGACAACCAAAGTGTCACCTTCGAGTTCAACGAACGCGGACACCACCACTACCGACTGCTCGAGATGTCGGCCATCACGGGCGAGGTACGCACCATCATCGAAGAGGCCAGCGAGAAGTACGTAAACTACAACCGACACTTCCGCCACGACTTCGAGGACGGCAAACGCATCCTCTGGATGAGCGAGCGCGACAACTACGCCCACCTGTACCTCTACGACAAGGCTAAGGGGAAGGTCATCAACCAAGTGACCAAAGGTGAGTGGTATGTGCGCGAGATACAGCGGGTTGACGAGAAAGAAGGAGTGGTCTATTTCTCTGCCAACGGCATGAACAAAAACGAAGACCCCTACCTCATACACTATTACAAAATCAAACTCAACGGCAAGGGCCTCGTGAGCCTCACGCCTGAGGAAGGCACACACAAAGCGGTCTATACACGCGACATGGCTTACCTTATCGACACCTACTCCACTGTAACCAACCCGCCAGTGACCGTGCTGCGCTCTGCAAAGGACGGCAAGATTCTCCGCGAACTGGAACGAGCCGACATCAGCCAACTCCAAGCCAACGGATGGAAAGCACCCGAGGTCTTTGTGGCTAAGGGACGCGACGGGGTGACCGACATGTGGGGACTCATCCAACGGCCTTCTAACTTCGACCCGACGAAGAAATATCCGGTCATCGAATACATCTATTCCGGACCTGGCGACCAATACGTTCCCAAGTCGTTCACGCCCATGATGTGGTACCTCGCTCCGTTGGCAGAACTGGGCTTCATCGTCGTGCAACTCGATGCCATGGGCACTTCCTTCCGCAGCAAGTCATTCGAGGAGGTGTGCTACAAGAACCTGAAGGACGCTGGTTTCCCCGACCGCATCGCATGGATCAAGGCGGCTTGCGAGAAATATCCATACATGGATGTTGACCGTGTGGGCATATACGGCTGCTCCGCTGGTGGTCAGGAAGCACTCGGGGCCGTACTCTTCCACGGCGATTTCTACAAGGCTGCCTACTCTGCCTGCGGATGCCACGACAACCGCATGGACAAAATCTGGTGGAACGAGCAGTGGATGAGTTATCCCATTGACAAGAGCTATGAGGAGTGCTCCAACGTGGTCAATGCCTACCGACTCAACCGACCGCTGATGCTTGTGGTGGGCGAGATGGACGACAATGTCGACCCGTCATCGACCTACCAAGTAGTTGATGCTTTAATCAAGGCTGGTAAGGATTTCGAATTCATCTTGCTCCCAGGTGCACGCCACACCATGGGCGAGTCCTACGGCGAGCACAAACGCTACGACTTCTTCGTGAAGAACCTCCTCGGCGTCGACCCACCCAAATGGGACGACCTCAAGTAATTCTAATTCGGGATAAAAAAAGACAAGACCTTGCAGACACCTAAAGAACTCGGCACAGAAAATGTAGGCAAACTGCTCATGCGGTATGCCATTCCGGCAGTCATAGCCATGACGGCCTCCTCACTCTACAATATGGTCGATAGCATCTTCATCGGCCGTGGTGTGGGACCCTTGGCAATTGCTGGACTCGCAGTCACCTTCCCCTTCATGAACCTGTCAGCGGCTTTCGGCGCCATGATAGGTGTGGGAGGCTCGACGATGATATCCGTCAAACTGGGACAGAAAGACAACGACACTGCCGTACGTGTGCTGGGCAACGTCGTGACACTCAACATACTGTTGGGCGTCATCTTCGGTGGACTGGCCATTATGTTCCTCAACCCCATTCTGCGGTTCTTCGGCGCCAGCGACAACACCATCGGCTATGCCTACGACTACATGCTGGTCATTCTCTTGGGCAATGTG
>JAFXVU010000150.1 GCA_017534705.1 Bacteroidaceae bacterium | reverse complement strand
TGTCGATGATGGCATGGAAGGTGGCATTGTGCTCCGTTCCCTCAAACTGCTTTTCAGTCTCCTTTATGCGTGCGTCAACACGTTTTTTGAACGACATCAGGGCTTCGGCTACAGCAGAGTTCAAGGCTATCATAGCACTGGCGCAGTTCGCCTCCGAACCTACTGCTCGGAATTCAAAGCGGTTGCCCGTAAAGGCGAATGGCGAGGTGCGGTTGCGGTCGGTGTTGTCGATGAGCAGTTCCGGTATCTCCGGGATGTCCATCTTCATGCCCTGTTTTCCGTCCATCTGGAAGATGTCGTCCTTGTCGGCCTTCTCGATGTGGTCGAGCAAGTCGGATAGTTGAGTGCCGAGGAACGAGCTCACGATGGCAGGAGGAGCCTCGTTGGCACCCAGACGGTGGGCGTTGGTCGCGCTCATGATGGAAGCCTTGAGCAGTCCGTTGTGGCGATACACACCCATCAGTGTCTCCACGATGAACACGGCGAAACGGAGGTTCTGCTCGGGAGTCTTGCCAGGGGCGTGAAGCAATACACCCGTGTCGGTTGACAGGCTCCAGTTGTTGTGCTTGCCACTGCCGTTGATGCCGGCGAATGGTTTCTCATGAAGCAAAACCCGGAAGCCATGCATGCGTGCCACCTTCTTCATCAACGACATGAGCAGCATGTTGTGGTCGACGGCGAGGTTGGTGTCCTCGAAGATAGGAGCTACCTCAAACTGGTTGGGCGCAACCTCGTTATGACGTGTCTTGCAGGGGATGCCCAGTTCAAGGGCTTGTATCTCCATGTCTTTCATGAAAGCCTGCACACGGTCGGGGATGGTGCCGAAGTAGTGGTCGTCCATCTGCTGGTTCTTGGCTGAATCGTGTCCCATGAGTGTGCGTCCTGTCAGCAACAGGTCGGGGCGAGCGGAGTAAAGTCCCTCGTCCACAAGGAAATACTCTTGCTCCCAGCCAAGGTTGCTGGTCACCTTCTTCACCTCGGGGTCAAAATAGTGGCATACCTCAGTGGCGGCGACGTTTACGGCGTGGAGTGCTCGCAAGAGCGGTGCCTTGTAGTCGAGTGCCTCGCCGCTGTAGGAAATGAAAACAGTGGGTATGCACAAGGTGTCGTCCATGATGAACACGGGTGATGTGGGGTCCCAGGCGGAATAGCCGCGAGCCTCGAAGGTGCTGCGTATACCTCCCGACGGGAATGATGATGCGTCAGGTTCCTGCTGCACGAGCAACTTACCGCTGAAATCCTCTACCATGCCGCCTTTGCCATCGTGCTCGATGAAAGAGTCGTGTTTCTCGGCGGTACCTTCTGTCAAAGGCTGGAACCAGTGGGTGTAATGCGTCACACCTTGCTCGACAGCCCATTTCCTCATACCCTCAGCCACTGCGTCGGCCACATCACGCTCCAGGCGGGCGCCATTGTCAATCACGTCGATCATCTTCTCGTAGATGTCCTTCGGCAGGTACTTGTACATCTTGCTGCGGCCGAAGACCTTCTTGCCGAAATACTCATAAGGTCTCTCACTCGGTGCTTTCACGTCGATGGGCTTCTTCTTGAATGCCTCTTCGACCACTTTAAATCTCAGGTTTGTCATAATGTGTTCTTTTTATATGTTTATGTATTTATATTGTTTTTTCTCAGTAGTCAATAGTGGTGAATTATGCCGGTCATTTCATCCATTGCTTGATTCTCTCTAATGCTTCTTCTGTTCGCTCGTGACTGCCAAAAGCAGTGAATCTCACATATCCTTCACCATTCGGACCGAAACCCACGCCTGGAGTGCAGACCACATGGGCGCCGTGGAGCAATTCCTCGAAGAACTTCCATGATTCGATGCCTTTAGGTGTTCGTGCCCAGATATATGGTGCGTTCTCTCCGCCATAGACTTCCATTCCGAGTTCCTTGAAGGTCTGAAGCATCTTGGCCGCGTTCTGCATGTAGTAGTTGATGGTCGCCTTCACTTGTTCTTTGCCTTGTGGGGTGTAGATGGCTTCTGCCGCCCGTTGCGAGATGTAACTGGTGCCGTTGAACTTGGTGCATTGCCGGCGGTTCCATAATGGATTCAGCGGTATTCGCTCTCCCGAGATGGTGGCAGCGGTAAGGTCCTTCGGTACAATGGTGTATCCACAACGCACACCCGTGAAGCCAGCGGTCTTGGAGTAACTGTGGAATTCTATCGCGCATTTTCTGGCACCCTTGATCTCGTAGATGGAGTGGGGGATGGAGTCGTCCTGGATGTAGGCTTCGTAGGCGGCATCGTAGAAGATGAGCGTGTCGTTCTTCAGCGCGTAGTTCACCCATTTGCGCAATTCCGCTTTGGTGATGACGGTGCCTGTGGGGTTGTTGGGGTAACAGAGGTACACCACATCGACCCTGTGTTTGGGCAAGGACGGTACGAACCCGTTCTCTGCGTTGCATGGGATGTACTCCACGTTGCTCCAACGGCCTTGTTCGTCTTTCACGCCAGCGCGTCCTATCATGGCATTGGAATCAAGGTATACGGGGTAGATGGGGTCGGTTACCCCGATGCTGTTGTCCCAGCGGATGAGTTCCTGTATGTTCCCAGTGTCGCTCTTGGCTCCGTCGTTGATGAACACCTCGTTGATGTCGAGATGGATGCCGCGCGGCAGGAAATCGTTCTTGAGGATAGCCTCACGCAGGAAATCGTAGCCATGCTCGGGTCCGTAGCCACGGAAACAGTGGGCGTCGCCCATCTCGTCGGCGGCCTTGTGCATCGCCATGACTACAGCGGGACACAACGGTTGCGTCACGTCGCCAATGCCTAGGCTGATGACATCCACCCCTTTGTGAGTTGTCTTGAAACGGTTTACCCGCTTGGCGATGTCGGCGAACAAGTAATTGTTCGGCAGTTTCAGGAAGTGTTCGTTTACCAGTGCCATATCTTCTCTTGATTATTTGTTTCTCTGGATGTTTCCTAAAGGGCAGTAAGCCTCGTACCGTGTTGTTGGTTCATAATGTGATTTCTCCGTCAAAGACGAATTCGGCAGGACCGGTCATATAGACGTGGTTGTCGTCTGCGTTCCATTCTATGTTGAGCGTCCCGCCGTCCATGATGACTGTTGAGCGCCTGCCTGTCAGACCATTGACACAAGCTGCCACAGCGGTGGCGCAGGCTCCTGTGCCGCAGGCTTGGGTGATGCCACTGCCTCGTTCCCAAACCCTGACGCGGAAGGTGGCGTCGTCGAGTTGTTGAGCGAACTCTATATTGCATCGTTCAGGGAAAAAGGGATGTCGTTCCAGCGTGGCTCCGTAACGGCTGATGTCGAACCGGTCGATGTCGGCCACAAAGACCACATAATGAGGATTGCCCATCGACACGAAGGTTCCTCGGATGGTTGTCCCTAAGGTGACAATTCCATTCTGGTCGCCACCGATGAACTGGCTGGGTTGATGGAAGGACGGCTCCAGCATATCTACGGTTACGCTTTCCACCTTCTTGCCCTTGGCTGCGCCATCAGATGACTCTGTGGTTTGCAGCCGTAAGGTCTTGATGCCAGAGAGCGTCTGGAGTCTGATGACGGTCTTGTCGGTCAGCCCGTTCTCATACACATATTTACCTATACATCTCGATGCGTTGCCACACATCATCGCCTCGCTGCCATCGGCATTGAAGATGCGCATGGTGAAGTCGGCGTCTGAAGTTGAGGAACGGCCGATGAGTACCAGCCCGTCGCTTCCTATTCCTTTGTGACGGTCGCTCCAGGCTATAGACGCCTTCGCGGGATCCTGGATAGGGTATAAAGTGCTGTCTACGTAAATGTAGTCATTGCCTGCACCGTGCATCTTTGTGAAATGTATGGATTGTGTCATTTTGATTGCTGTTTTTGACTTTTCGCTTACATTTGGTTTTGTTTTCGATGCAAAGTTATTACAAAATGTTAGATATTACACAAAATTTATATCAATAATTTTAAAGAAAATTTTATTTCACTACAAATTGACGCCAAAACAAGGGTTTTTCTGTCAGTTTGTTAATTTTGGGCTTTGTTTTTGTGTCAATTCAAAACTGTAAAAGATTATTAATTTCAAAATAACACTGATTTCTTGCTCTAACTTACACTTTCCTCTAATTTTGCACTCGAAAATAGAATTCTGACATGTTATTATTCTTGTTTAATTAAATTTTGTAAGGTATGAAAAAGATTGAAGCAATTATCAGGAAGACCAAGTTTGAGGAGGTCAAGGAAGCCCTTCTGTCTTCCGACATCGACTGGTTTGAGTACCACGACGTGCATGGGATAGGTCAGAGTCGTCAGGAACGTATCTACCGTGGAGTGCAGTACAGCACAGACGTGATTGAGCGTGTAGCCATCACCATTGTCTGCCGCGACATGTTTGTTGAACCTACCATCAAGGTCATTCTGAATGTGGCTCACACAGGTGAGGTGGGCGACGGACGTATTTTCGTCAGCGACATGATTGATGTGTATTCCATCCGCACGGGCGAGAATGGTGACACGGTACTCAGGGACAAGAAATAAATAATTCTGAAATTCGTAGTACAAACCTATTAAAAAAGAGATTCATTTATGAAAGATATATTGACAATCATGCCGCTTGACGCGGTCAGCGGTGTGGACGCATTATGGGTATTGTTGGGTGCTATGCTCGTGTTTTGGATGCAACCAGGGTTCGCCCTTGTAGAAGCAGGAATGACCCGTTCGAAGAACACGGCCAACATTCTGATGAAGAACTTTTGCGATTTCATGTGCGGTTCGGTGCTGTTCTGGATTCTTGGGTACAGCCTGATGTTCGGCACAGACCACGGCATAGCTGGTTGGGATGGTTTCTTCTTCCGTTCCAATGGGGGCAACGACAACCTTCCTGTTCCTGCCTTCTTTATTTTCCAAACCATGTTTTGCGCCACAGCCGCCACCATCGTCAGTGGTGCTATGGCTGAGCGTACCAAGTTTTCCAACTACCTTATTTATTCCGTCTTGATTTCCGCGGTGGTTTATCCTGTCAGCGGACATTGGGGCTGGGGCGGTGGTTGGTTGTCAGAGATGGGCTTCCATGATTTCGCCGGCAGCACGTTGGTGCACGCATGTGGTGGTATGTTGGCCTTGACGGGAGCCTTGGCGCTCGGTCCTCGTGTTGGCAAGTACGACAAGACGGGCAAGAGCCGTGCCATACCTGGACACAACCTTGCGCTCTGCGCCCTCGGTGTGTTTTGCCTCTGGGTGGGATGGTTTGGTTTCAACCCTTGTTCTGAATTGAGTATCACGGGCGAGAGCGCCATCCATAGCGCTCATGTCTTTATCACCACCAACATGGCGGCGGCTACGGGTGGTCTTGCTGCACTCATCTACACGTGGCTCGTGGATGGAAAGCCCTCGCTCTCGATGCTCTGCAACGGCATTCTCGCCGGTCTTGTCGGCATCACGGCAGGTTGCGACTGTGTGGATGTGTGGGCGGCCGCGCTGATTGGCGTCATCACTTCTGTCATCATGTGCTGGTCTGTGTCGTTCATTGACAAGCGTTTGCATATTGACGACCCTGTCGGCGCCATCAGTGTGCATGGGGTTGGCGGTATTGTCGGTACCATCTTGACGGGTGTGTTTGTCGACCCTTCCATCGATGGTGTGGAGACCACAGTAGGCATACAGACGCTCGGTGCGCTCGCTGTCTGTGCATGGGCCTTCGTGATGGGTTTGGCCATCTTCTACGGTCTGAAATATGTGACAGGCTTGCGTTGTGACAAGCGTATCGAAGAGGAAGGCTTGGACGTTTATGAGCATGGTGAGGCATGCTACAACTGATGACTTTTCTTCATGCAAAATGATTTTGTTGGTTCAACATGCGTCCATTTCGCGTTTTTTTATGTAATTTTGACGAAAAAACAGGTGTAAATATGAAAAGAATACTATTTGCAATGGTGATGGCCCTCGTCTGCATGACTTCAGGGGCACAAGATAAATGGGAGACCGGCATCTCGGCTGACCTCGTGAGCACTTATGTCTGGCGTGGATTGGAGTTGGGTCATGTGTCGGTGCAACCCTCGTTGGAAGTGGCATACAAAGGTCTCTCTTTCTCTGCTTGGGGAAATGTGGGCATCTCCCATCCCGACGACACCAAGGAGTTCGACCTTGCGGTGGCATACACGCTCGGTGGGTTCAACGTCGCGCTGACAGATTTCTGGACGAGTGATGGTGGCGATCCCCGTACAAGGTATTTCATGTACGAGTCTCACCGCACCAACCATGTCTTTGAGCTGAACTTGGGTTATGACTTCGGTTTTGCTTCCCTGCAGGCTTACACCAATTTGGCAGGCAACGATGGCGTAAACAAGGACGGCAAAAGGGCCTACTCCACATTTGTGGAACTGACTGCACCTTTCCGTCTTGCCAGTTGTGACTGGGAGGCTGCCGCGGGTTTTGTGCCTATGGCGACAGACTACTATGCCACCAATGGTTTCGCGGTGACCAGCCTCTCCGTGAAAGCCACCAAAGAGATTAAAATCACGGATTCGTTCTCGGTGCCCATCTACGCGCAATTAGTGGGCAACCCCTGCGACCAGAAAGCCTATTTCTTGGTAGGGTTCACGCTGAGGCCGTAATCATATTATTTGACTGGCAGGGGGCTATAGGCAAGTCTCCTGCCAGCGTTTTATTGGCATTTACCGAATATATTCTATTGTAATCACATCAAGACCATCATGAAAAAACACAAAATATCGGCTCAGCCGGCGACAGAAGAGGATAAGCAGTTCATGCGCGAGGCCATACGCCTGGCCAGCGAGAGCGTACGAAACGGGGGCGGACCATTCGGAGCCGTCATCGTGAAGGAC
>JAFXVU010000017.1 GCA_017534705.1 Bacteroidaceae bacterium | reverse complement strand
ATTCTCAAGCGGGTCAAAGCTTAATCGCTTTCCTCGATGCCGCCAGTCTTTCTCAACTGACGGTGCGTATTTAAGCATAAATCTTGAAAGTTGTATCATTGTGAGCTGATTTTTTTTACTTTGTGAACATACTTTTTTCTCTTTCAGGGCAAAAGTAGTTGTTTTTCCTTGATGGGCATCATTCCATTTTGTTCCTTATTCACATTGGCTTCGCCTAAGGTCAAGAGTCTAGGGTCAAGAGTCCTTAGTAGGCTTTAGGCTTTCCTTTGGTGTCAGATTTGTGGTAATTCATGTTTTTTTTATAATTTTGCAGCATGCAAGAAGATTACGACTCGTCTGCCTCTGGCTATATACAGGATACGTTCGAAGGTATCAGCCATACCTTTACCGATGTGGAGATACTCCATACGTCGGATGCCAATATCGTGGCCAAGGCAAAACGGTACGGACGGTGGTGGCTGCTGAAAGGACTGCGCCAAGAAGTGGCGGCCGAACGACGTTACCAACAGATGTTGCGCAAAGAACTGGAAATCATGATGCAGTTGCAGCATCCCACGATAGTCACTGCCGTAGGATTGGAGGACGTGGATGGACTCGGGACCTGCATTGTGATGGAGTATGTGGAGGGCGTCACCTTGAGCGAATGGCTGAAAGGTCCTCATCGTCAGTCAATCCGTAGAAATGTAGCCATGGAACTGATAGAGGCAGTGGCCTACATCCATTCGAAGGGTATTGTGCATCGCGACCTGAAACCACAAAACATTCTGATCACATCAAATGGTAATAACGTCAAGGTCATAGACTTCGGGTTGGCTGATTCAGACAGTTATGCAGTGCTGAAACAGCCTGCCGGAACTCATGGCTACATGGCTCCAGAACAAACCCAAGCGGCAAAACCCGATGTAAGGAACGATATTTACAGCCTCGGAATCATCCTGAAGCAGATGAAACTGGGACTTGGTTTTCGTAGAATCATCAGCAGATGCACTTCACCAATCCATCAACGATACCAGTCTGTCAACGAACTGCGCCGTGACTGTGAAAACGAAAAAAGGAGATTGCACGCCTTGCTTTGGGGAAGCATTGCCGTTGTCTGCCTGATTGTCGTTTATGCCGTATGGAACCAAACGACAACCATCAGAAAGGATGCCATCGGCACTCACGGAGCGTTGAGGAGTCAGAATGCCGGTGTGACGGACTTGCAAGGACAGCAGGATACCGAGGTAGAGGAACAGTCCTCAATACAATTCCGAAAGAGACAGAAAGACGATGCCATTGATGCCGGCTGCCAAGCCTTTGATGAAAAAGTGGTGGCGACAGGCATGAATGAACACATCGACACCCTCTCATATTTCCTCTATCTGCGCAGCGATTTTCCGGATATCTTGGAACAGTCGTATTCATGGGTGGAACAGTATATCCAGACGATTTGCAATGATTTCACTGAAGAGGAAATCAATTACATAAGAGCTGAGATACAAAAACATCAATGGGATGTGATGAAGATATGGGAGACGAAAATCAATCAACTAAAAGAGACTTATGATCAATCTATTGAAGAATGAGATAGAAACGGCTTTAGGTATGGCCATACGTTCACCCAAGGACTTTGACTATCTCCGTGAACGGATTTACGCCAGATTGCACATCCTCATCAGTCGCACGACCTTGATGAGAATGTGGGGCTATGTGGATGAGAAGGTAAAACCTCGCCAGAGTACCCTTGACACCCTGACCCGTTTTCTCGGCTATACAGACTGGGAGGAATACGAGCGGAACGCCTCATTGCCCAAGGAACAACAGAGCAGCCCCGTTTTGAGCAGGAGGCTCAGTGTGTTACCAACAATGTTTCCTGGGGAACAACTTCGGCTGACATGGTTGCCCGACAGGGTATGCGACATCGAATACCAGGGCAACCTGAAATTCTTGGTGACAGCGTCGGAGAATACCCGTCTGAAGCCAGGTGACACCTTTGAAGTCAGCCTCATCGTGGAAGGGGAACCCCTGTACCTCGACAATCTGCGCCAAGGCAACCGACCGCCCATTGCATACGTCTGTGGAAAGAAGTCGGGCGTGAGGTTTGAGTATGTTATGCCTGCCGACGATTGAGGCGAAACAGCTGGTTAGAACCTTAGACTTTAGCGTTAGACTTTATTTAGTCAAGAGTAGGCTTTAGGCTTTAGCTGAGGAGTTGGGGAGAAAAGGAGGGGGTGAAGCACAGATAATACAAAGAAATGTGGGCAAATCTTCAAAAATCCCATAAAAAACAATGGATTTTTGAAGATTTGCTCATACTTTTCTTTTTTATGCCATGTATTTTCTCTACTTTTGCAAAAAGATATTTCTGTGTTATGAATAAAGATTTACTCATCGGACGAGATTATGAAATGAACGAACTTCGCCGTAGTCTGGAGTCAGACCGCTCTGAGTTTGTCATCGTGTATGGTCGCCGTCGTGTAGGCAAGACATATCTGGTGGATCATTTTTTCAATTATGAATATGATTTCTCTTTTGTTGGAGGTCATCGGCTGTCAAAATCCAAACAATTAAGAAATTTTGCAAAGGCCTTGAAGAGATATGCTCATTTGAGTCTCCAACCTAAGTTCTCTAGTTGGGATGATGCTTTTGATGCTTTGGAAGAATATATAGAAAGTCTGCCTGTGAATCAACGGAAGGTTGTCTTTTTTGATGAGATGCCATGGATTGACACACCACAGTCTGAATTTGTTGAAGCGTTGGAAACATTTTGGAATGGTTGGGCGTCACGTCGTCGTGACATCTTGTTTGTCGCCAGCGGCTCATCAACATCGTGGATGATGGATAAACTTGTTGAGAACCAAGGTGGACTTCATGCACGTATCACCAGTAACATCTATGTCCGTCCTTTTACATTGCATGAGGTGGAAGAATATATTGACAGTCGCGGAGCCTCTTGGGACCGATATCAAATTCTGCAGGCATACATGATAATCGGTGGTATTCCATTCTACTATAGTCTATTGAACTTGAAAGAAAGTCTTGTACAAAACGTTGATCGCTTGTTTTTTCGAAAGAATGGAGAGCTCAGGACAGAATTCGATGAACTGTTTAACGCATTGTTTACAAACGCAGAGAAATACAAGAGTGTGGTCGCTACCCTGAATACCGTTCGTGAAGGAATGACTCGTGAAGAGATTGAACGTGCGACTGGAATAGACAAGTCTGTCTTGTCCACAGTTCTTACCAATTTGGAACGTAGTGACTTCATCCTTCGTTATTCTCAGTTCGGCAACAAATCAAAGGGAGCCATTTACCGTTTGGTCGATTTTTATACATTGTTCTATTATAGGTTTATCGACAACTTCAATACACAGGACGAAGAGTGGTGGAGCCATAATTTTCAGTCGCCTTCTGTAGGGGCATGGCAAGGATTATCGTTTGAGCTTTTATGTTTTCTCCATCTGGCCCAGATTAAGTTAAAGTTAGGTATTTCGGGCATTTCCACTGCGGCATCATCATGGAGATATTCCCCATCCAGAAATAAGAAAGAAGAAATGGCTGAAAAAGGGACACAAATAGATTTGCTGATAGATAGAGGCGACAGGGTTATCAACTTGTGTGAGATGAAATTCTCTGTAAAGCCATATCACCTCACCGACAGTTATGAACAGACACTTCGACGCCGAATGGGTATATTCCAAGAAAAGACTAAAACGAACAAGTCGCTCGTCTATACATTCATTACGACATTCGGTATAGCTAATGGTTTGGGGCATAGCATAGTTAATAGTGAAGTAGTGATGGACGATTTGTTTCAGAAATAATTAATTGATATTCTCGCAGACTGGTAACTTGCGTACCCCGTTGGCGTCAGCTTTAGGCCTTAATTCCATCGTTTAGAAAAATATCATCATTCAAATACAACGGGTGGCGGACCATTGCGGTTCGCCACCCGTCTTTTACATTGTGTGTTTAGATTCCTACTCCAATGGCAGGTACCAGTTCGACTCGGTGAGCAGACGCTGGTAGAGTTCGTCTTTGAAATTGGATGCTCCGTCACGAGAAGCGATGCGGCGCGCGAGGTATGCGTTGTCGCTGCGGCGCAAAGCCACACGCATCAGCTCATATAGACGCTGACCTTCGAAACACTCCTCCAACGCCATCTCGTCCATGATGCGGTCTTCCACGTACTCGATGATGTCAGCCTTTTCAGTCAGCGTTGACGGAATGACGAATGTCGTGTCGGCATTGGCTGTGCCACAACCTCTAGAGTGGATACCTATGGTGTTGTCGCGTGAGAACTGGTACTGGCTGAAGGTGAGCAAGTCGCCAGCAGCAGTGCGCTCCTCCTCAGGTACATACTGCTGAACGGTCGATGGATACAAACCGTATTTCAGCACAGCGAAGGCGGCATTGGGATAACCAGCGCGGTTGAGTGCCTCGGCATAGCGAAGGTAAATCTGTCCCAAACGATAGATGGTCACACTGTTGTCCGTGACCTTGGATATGGTCTGGCGGATGGTCGAGTAGTCCATAGTGGTGGAACTGGCGGCACTGCGGGTGGTGATGACCGTGTAGAGACGGAGGTCTCCCTTCTGCAGCTGAGTCTCGTAGGCGAGCGAGTCGGGTGGGGAGATGGTGTCGGGCAGTTGGGTGTTCACATCGGTGATAATCATCGTATAGCGCTGTGCCGACGAGAGGTCGGTCAGGGCCTGTGAACGTGTGGCTTGGTTGTAGTAGTTGTTGTCCTCCGTTGAGTTGAACACATCGTCAAGGTAGGATATCGTACCATCGTATTCTTCCTCCTCCATCGGGATGAAGGTGAGGGTCTCAGCGTTGGTGCGGTTGAACAATGTGTTGTAAGAGGAGGTGACGTGAGAGAACTGCTTGTCGTCCCAAGTCACAGCGTTGACACCAATCGGACGGGCATTGCCAGTGGTGGTGAGGTAGTCGTGGTAGTACTGGGCAGCTTCTTGGTAACGGCCAGCCCACAGGCAGAGGTCACCGAGCAAGGCGCGTACGGGAATGAAGAACCTCGTCGAGTTCATGCCACCGACAGAAGAGTAGGAGGGATAGTCGGTATCCACATAGTCCTTGATGTCGTTGATGAAGAAATCGGCAATCTGCTTGATGTCGTATTTGGGATAGAGGTTCACGTCAGCCTCTTTCTCCGTCAGTAAGGGCTGGGTGAAGAAAGGCACCTTGCCGTAATTGAGCGCCAGCTGCATATATGTCCATGCCCTGTACGACTTTACCACAGCGTATTCCTTCAGGAAAACGGACTGGTTGCGTTTCTTTATTGATGTGTCGGCGCGGGCGATGTAGAAATTGCAGTTCTGAATCACTGCATAGTAGTCGCGGGCGTTGTTATAGACATTCTCTGCCGTAGCCTCGAAGTTAGCCAGCTGGCGAAGGTCGGTTGTGGCATGGTCGGTCAGGGTGGTAAGGTCGCCTCGTATCTCGCCAAGCAGCACGGTGCGGTCGGCGATGACCTGCATCTTCTTGATGATACCCATCACGCTATAGACAGTGTCCGAGGGAAGGTCGAAGTTGTTCTCCTCCTCAAACTCCACAAGGCTGGAATCGGTCTCTGTGCAAGAGATTACGGCACTCATTGTCGCCATGAGCGACAGTGCATATATAAAACTTCTGATTTTCATATTCTAACAGGTCTTACAAGTTGATTTTTACACCTAACGAGAAACTGCGTCCAGGAGCGTGCAGACCACGGTCGATGCCCATGCCGAGTACGGAGTTGGTCATGCTGAACTCTGGGTCGCTGCCCAGGTATTTAGTGATGGTGAACAGGTTGTTGGCGGATCCCCAAAGGGTGATGGCCTGCAAATAGGTGCTGCGTACCGGTATGTTGTAACTGAGTGTGACGTTCTTGAGTTTCAAGTAACTGCCATCCTCTATCCAACGGTCGGAGAAACGGCTATTGCCCATCGTGTCGAGATAAGAGGCGCGTGGAATGTCGGTCTGCTGTCCCTCGTACTGCCAGCGGTGGAGCATAGCGGTCGTCTGGTTATAGAAATAGCTACCACCCTCGAGCAGGCTGCGCTGGTAGTTGTAGATGTCGCCTCCTACTGAATAGTTGAACACAAGGTCGAGTCTCAGACGCTTGTAACTCAGGCTCGAGGTGATGTTGCCGTAGAAGTCGGGGTTGGGGTCGCCAATCACGGTCATGTCGGCCTCAGAGATGCACTTGTCGCCATACAGGTCCACAAACTTCATGTCGCCTGCACCGAAATACTGTTGCTGGCCAGTTTTAGTGAGTTGGTAGATACCAGCTGCCTCTGCCTCGGAAGTGGTTGCAAACACACCATTGGTCTTGTAGCCATAGAAAGTGCCTGCTGCCAAACCCTCCTTGGTGAGGATGGTGGCGCCATAGAGGTCGGTGGTGAAACTGTTTCTGTTGCCTGGCAATGAGGTAATCTTGTTCTTGTAGTGGCCCATGGTCGCACCAAGTTCCCATTTCCAGTCGCCTGTGTTGATGATGCGTCCGCGCAGTGAAGCGTCGAAGCCGGTGTTCTTCAGCGAACCGCCATTGCTCCAGTTGGTATAGAGTCCAGTCAGATAACTCAGGGTGTTCAGACTGAGCAGGTTGGAGGTCTTGCTGGTGAAGAAGTTGAAGCCTAAGAACAGACGGTTGTGCAAAGCGGAGAGATTGATGCCGGCAGTGAACCTATTGGTGGTCTCCCATTGCAGGCTGGTGTTGCCGATGTTCTCCATCACCTTACCTGTAGTGCTGTCGAGCAGACGGTGGGAAACGAAGTAGGTGCGCGATGACTTACTGTCGATGTCGTCGTTACCCACATGGTCGAAGCCCACATTCAACTTCAAGTAGTCGATACCCTTCACGTTGAACCATTTCTCCGAAGACATCAGCCATGCTGCCTCAGCGGAATAGAAGAATCCCCATGCGTAGTTGCCGATTTTCATGCCGTCTTTCGCGTCTACACCGAAACGGGAAGAACCGTTGAGGCTGAGGCTGGCTGAAGCGAAGTATTTCTCACTGAAATTGTAGTCGCCCTGGAGGTAATAAATCATGTCGATGTCCTTGTCCTCAGTACCGTTTGTGTAGGGGTATTCGAGGTCGGCATTCATGTTTGGTGTCTTGTCGTTGCCAGTGTTGTAGCCACCCTGGGTGTTCAGATTGTAGGAGTTGTGAGAGTAGAGCAAACCGCCAAGGACATTCACACGGTTAGCGCCGAAGCGTTTGTTGAAATTGGCGTAGGTGTTGCTCGAGATGGATATCTGGCGTGCGGCAAGTGACGCGACCTTGTTCTCCACCGTACCTGTGCGCTCCACGTCGAAGGTAGGCACACCGTCCGTCGGCAGGTAGTAGTTCTCGTCGGTGTTGTCGATACTGAAGCCGAAATGCTCGGAGATAGACCAGTTCCTGTTCAGAATCAGTTTGGGGGTCACGGCGAGGTTCACCACGCGGTTGCCGAAATCGTTCTTGTTGTCGGCCTCACCATACTCAAGTATGGCGAGCGGGTTGGCGAGCGATGCACGGTAACTGCGTGCAGGCAGCACGTCAGAGAGGAAATCGTCGGCATCGGCGAGATAGTGTGACAAATGTCCGTTGGTGTCGTAAGCGTAAGGGCTGAGGAACGGCGACTTGATGAGGGAAAGGAATCCTGGTGATGAGATGATTCCGTCCATCACGTTGTTCTTGATACCATCGTCGCGCATGTTGCGGTTCACGTCGCTATAGGAAGCGTCGAATCGTACCGTGAGGTTCCTCAGTACGGTGATGTCGGAGTTGAGGCGCAGGTTGAAGCGCGAGAACTCATTGTACTTCTGCGTAGCGTCGGAAGAGGCGTAACCGACAGAGAGGTTGTAGTTGGCCACGTCGTCACCACCTTGCACGTTCATGCTGTAATTCTGCGTGAATGCCTCGTCATACACGTGGTCGGTCCAGTCGGTGTTGTTGTGATACACATTATAGTAATAGTAGTTGGGACTGGTCTACAGGAACTTGAACTGGTTGGTCTTGGTGCCAGTGGTACCAATCATCTCGGAAGCATAGACACGGTACTGCTCGCTGTTCATCATGTCGGGCAGTTTGGGAAGGAGTTCGAAACTACCGCCGATGGAGAGGTCGATTTTGGTGGCCATGCTCTTGTTGCGCTTGGTATCTATCAACACCACACCATTCGCGCCCTTGGCACCGTAGATGGCTGTACCGTTCTTCAGGACAGTCACCTTCTCGATGTCCTCCACCATGATGTTGGAGAGCATGTTGTTGAAGAAACCGTCGTGAATGGAGGGGTTGTTGTACTGCATGTCGAGAATCAGTCCATCAACAATGACGAGAGGCTGTGCGTTGGCATTGAGTGAGTTGATGCCTTGGAGCAGCATCTTCACACCCTCGCCTGGCACACCGTTGCGGTTGATGGCGAGGATGTCGCCATTCAACTTGTTCTCTATCTGGTTGTCAATCGACATGTCGTTGTTGAAGTAGTCCACAAGCGCAGAAGCCTTGCTCTGTGCTGTGGTGCTGCGGCTGTAGTTCTCTTTGAAGTTGTCGCTGTACATGTAGATGTCGTCGGCCTGGCTCTTACCGTTGGCCACCGACTGCTGCACCATCACGTATCCGTCGGCGAAGGCGGAAATCGAGGTCACGAAGTCTGGAACCTTGATGGTGTAGGTACCGTTCTCGTCGGTCATGGCAGCGTAGCGAGCGTCGTTGTATGCTTCGATGTGCACACCGGCGGCTGGTTGCTTGGTGGCACTGTCAAATACCCGACCCGTAATCACCCTGTTGATCTCTTGCGCCGAAACCTGTGTCGTCAGCATCAAGGCGAGAATAACAAAGCCGAGATGCGACAAGGCATTATGCCTTGGAGTGAATATATGTCTTCTCATAATCATTCGTCTTTTTTAGTAGGTTTCAAATAAATCTGGTCCAGATACATCTCGCGCGAGTAACTGGTCTGACGGCGAGTGATGCTGCATTCGAGATGCAGGGTCACAGTAACTTGTTCCTGTCCGTAGTTGCAGACTGGAATTGTCACTGTGCCGAGTTTTACTGTGTCAACCTTGTAGGGGTCGTTGGTCAGGTCGTCCTCAAACTTCACTGTCGTAGTGGTGCCGTCGAGTTCAGTATAAGTAAGGCTTGAGTTGAACTTGTTGGGCTTGAAATCGCGGGAGTTCACATTGTACGCAGTCTTGGGCAAAAGAATCAGACACACGTCGTAGGTGCCGGCAAGTGTGTTGGCCACCTCGAAATCAACGGTCCAGTTGGAAGATGTTGTCTGAGGAACGATGTTGAGGTAACCGCCAGATATGGAGTCGGCATTGGCCTGGCGGTAGTTGAACGTGCATTCGCTGTACTTCTTGATGTTGGCCTCGCGCTCGCCTTCCACCTCTACGGGACGGAAATAGAGCTGCTCGGGCTGGAATGGCCATTGGCGGAGGTTGTAGATGGAACCGTTGCTGCAAGCCAATGTGTCTGCGATGTAGGTAGAGGACAAAAGACCACCGTCAGACAGAGGTTTGTAATAGACGTGGTATTCTGGGTCTCTCCTGTTGTAACTGGTCGTGAACACTGAGTCGTTGAGCGCGTGCTGCATGTTGCGGTTGATGAAGAGGTCGCTCATGAGGCTGCGATAGGTCCAGTACTTCTGGATGGAGTCGGCTTTCTCTACTGAGCCAAAGTTGAAGTAAGCGAGGGCTTCCTCATACACCTTTTCCCATTGCTCTTCTGAGGGCATCAGCATCACGAATGTACTGTCCTCTGCGTTGATGTCGCCAAAGGCGTTGAAGAGGATGTTCTTCAGTAGCATCACTGAATCTGAATAAACCTTCACACCGTCAATGATACCGCTCTGCACACTGGCTTCTTCATTGAGTTCCATTTGCTCGAAGCTCTTGATGTATTCTCCGATGAATTTGTAGCGGCTCATGCTGGTCACACCCTCGTACACATTGTAGGCGTAAGGCTTGCTGCCGTTGAGCAGATGGAGCAGACCATTGGAAGCGGGCAGATTGTATTCGCTGTTCACCTTCACGTCACCGATGGAGGTGGCGCCCAGATTCATCTGCTTGTTGTTGAGCATCCTCACACTGAGGTTGGTGTTGGGTCCCATCGTGTAGAGGAAGTGGGAGATATGGTTGCCGACGAAATGCTGTCCTACCATGGAGTCGCCTTTCGCTGTTGTGCATTCTGCAAGCAGTGAGTCCTTGTTGAATGTACCGTTCACCGGAGCCCAGACGGTCAGGGTCTGGTCGGCGTCGAGCAGGTCGGCGTAAGTGACTTTGGTCATTTTGTTGTTGGTGAAGACGTGGGTGGCGTTGAGCACCTCCACAAAGTCGCTCAGGTTGGAGTGGCTCTTCACCACTTCAAGCAATGACTGGTCGGATGGTGCGAGCGAAGCGTCGTAATGGTCGTCCCATTCGTCGGAGCAGGCCAAGAACGACACGCTCAACGCCAATGCCATTGCGCTCTTCAATATTATTGCTTTTTTCATATCTTGTTCTTTTATATGTTTGTGGGCCTTGGTTTCACTTGTTCTTTTCAGAAGGTGAAAAGTCGGGCTTTCTTAGGTTAATGTGTGTCCTCGGCGGTTAGGCCTGCATAGACGCTCTTGGGACAGAGCTCAAAGTAATTGATAGGAATCTCTGCTTCGGGATTCTCCAGCACGAGTTTGATTCTCACGTAGTATTCCTTGTCGGGCGACATGGTCTGAGTGGTGAGGATCTTGCGGAGTTTACCGCTTTGGTCGCGCAGGTTGTTCTGGCCGCCCTGGAGCCAAGTGTCCATCTCTTTCATGTAGCCACGGTTGTGCATGGCCTTGTCGATGGCGCGGTCGGCATCCTCGTCGCCGGTGTCGGCCACCCAACCGATGTTCGGGTCACCACCCCATACGCGGAAGTCGATAGGAATACCCATGGGTTGCATGTTGTCCTTGGTACCGAAATAAACCTGTACCACACCACGCATTGTTCCTACACCGTAAGCGAAGCGTACCTCATAGGTGTTCTGGGGAACGGGCGGAAGTTTGAAGGTCACGTCGAACTGACCCTGGATGTCCACGCAGTCCTGATAAGTCATCATCCATACACCACGCTGGCGTACTGTCACCAATGGAGGATAGGTGCCACGGAAGTTCCAGCCGTCGATGACTTTGAATCCTGTGGCATGATCGGTCAGACCTCGTGCGCCGCAGTTCATGAACTCGGGCGAAAGGGTGATGGCGTCGACGCGGATACGGTCGTTGAAGACCACGTCGCGCGTCTGCACATCGTAGGCCAGAATGCCGTCGATATAATGGTAGATGCCGTTGAGGGCCTGCTGGTCGATGTCGGATGGCATTTCAGAAGGAGACAGCACCTTGATGCCTTTCACTCTGTAGTTCGTGCCTACACCACGGCGGTTGATGAACAGACCTTCTGTCGGGCTACTGAACTTGATGATGGTACCGGGCATCATCGTGGTGTACCAGTCGGTGCAGTCTATCTTGGAGGTGATGGCGCAAGTCTCCTTGAGCTCTCCGTAAATCGTCCAGTCGTTGTAGGCGCCGTAGTAGGGCAGAAGGTGATAGGAGATGAAGCGGTTGAGCGGGTTCTTGCGGTTGGTGAAGTCGTCGTCGTACTGGCCAGCGTCTTCGGGATAAACAGCGTCGTAGATGTTCTTGGCGTAGGCTTTCAGGTCGTCGAGGTTGTTGATGCCGTTCTCTGCATACACCGCGTCGGTCTCCACAAAGGCGGAGTAACGGGTGCGGCGGGTACCTACGAACATACACCTGTAGTTGCTGCCACCAGTCGAGATGTTGAAACCACGGTTCACGGAGTCCTCACCGCAGTGGTAGGTCTCGTCGATATACTGGTAGAGGGAGTCGCGCATGCCGGTGAGCAGCAAGGCTTGGTAGAAAATCTGGCAGTTCTCGTCGGCTCCAATGCGCTCGGGCAGGTAGTCGGCGCTGGGTTGGATGACGCGGTTGAGGGTGTGTACCACACCGTTCTCCACGGAGTCGTCGCGGACGATGATTTGTGAAGCCTTGTTGATGTAGTAAATCACATTGTTGTTGTTCGTCACATCCGAGTCGCACGAGAAGGTCAGGTAACGGTCGTTCATATTGGCCGTTGGGATGTTGCCGTCGTAGAGGTCGGTGGTGAAGTAGGCGTTCTTGATGATGTGGTTCCATGCCAGGGTGTCGCACTCTGCTTTCGACATCTGGTCCACACCGGTAATGCCATGGTCGCGGAAATACTCCTTGAAAGCATCATTGGTGGGAGCGAAACAGGTGTAGGTGCCGTAGGTGGCCATCATGCCATACATGTTCGACTTATGAAGCACGGCGATGAAGTCGCTGTAGATGTCGCTGCGGGCATCCAGGTAGTTCGACACCATCTCGCCGGTGAACGTATAGTAGTTCTCCGCATCTGGGTCGTCGTTGCAACTGGTAACGCTACCCAATAAAAGGATGGAAGTCAGCACCATGGCTGCTGTTCTCAACAGTCTGGCTCTCTGTGAATGTTTATTCTTGATCTGTTCCATAATGGTTGTCTGTTTTTACGTTTCATGAGTAGGTTATTGCCTTGCCGATGTGTCGTCGGTCACGTATGCCGCATTCTGCTCAAGATAAGGATTGGCGTCGAGCTCGTTCTTGTAATAAGGGAAGAAGAGCGCGTCTTGAGATGCCAGTTTGATGCGGATGGCGGCTACGTTCTGCTCGAACTTCGACAGCACCTTGCTCACCATTCTCGTGTTGGAGTTGTCGCGGCGGCTCAGACGAACCAGGTCGTACCAGCGTTTGCCCTCGAAGAGGAACTCGCGCTGACGCTCGTCGAACACAAGGTCTTCCATAGTGATGCGGGAGTTGGCGTAGTCGTCATAGATAAGAGTGTCGGTGGTGGCTGTGCGCTTGTTGTTGGCGCGTTTCCAAACGGCCGATACACAGGCAAACGCACGGCGGTAGTGGTTGTCTTGCTCTTCGGTCATCTCTGCCAGACCTTCCACATTGCCTGCCAGTTCCACTTCGGCTTCAGCCTTCATCAGCAGTACGTCCGACAGGCGGTAGATAATCCAGTTGGCGTAGTTGGTGTTACGGCGCGTGGTGGTCACACGGGGAGCACCGCCTGAGGTGGTGGAAGGACGGAACGACAGTTCCTCTATCACGTATTTCTGGATGGCCACACGGCTTGAACTTTCAGCCATGTTTTCCAGGTAGCGACAGTCGGTCTTGGAGAAATACTTGTTGTTGCCCGAATAGGCCTCGGAGAAGAGGTAGGTCGGGGCTGTGATACGTCCCTCGGTAACAGAGGAAGAACCATAAAGGGATGATATGGTTGAATTGGTCACCGTCTGGTTGTTCATGAAAGTGAGTTCGAAAATGCTCTCGAACGAGTTGCCAGTACCGAAAATCTCATTGTAGGTGTTGCCCGATACGGTGGTTCCGCTGGGCGACTCTGCGATAAGAGGGATGTCACCGTACAACTCAAGGGTGGTGGTGGTGGCGTTCTCCTCGTGCTCAATCTCATACTGGCGTTGCTTCTCCTTGATGACGAGGTCGCAGTAGTCGATGCAGCGTTGGTATTCGCCTTTCCACAGATACATGTCGGCCAGCAGGGTGTAAGCTGCCCAGCGGGTGATTTTGGCGGTGTTCTCAATGGCATCCTCACCATAAGAGCGAACGGCATCGTCTTTCACGAGTTCCACACTGGCAATCAGTGAGTCGAGCAAGGCATCGAACTTGATGGGAGCCACCCTGTAGTTTTGGGTGTCGTCGATGGAAGGTGTTGTCACGTAAGGCACGTCGCGGAAAGTGCGGATGAGGTAGAAATAGCACAGGGCTCTCAGCGTGGTGGCCTCAGCGATAGTGGCCTTGAGCTCGGAGTCAGTGAAGTTCGGGTCGAGTTCGTTCACTGATGGTGCGTAGTGCAGTACGGTGTTGCAACTGTTGATGACTTTATAGAAGGATTGCCAGTCGGTAAGGTTGTTGGTTTCCAAGAGGTTCTCCTTGAGAATCTGGTTCATGTCGTTGCTGATGCCTGAGCCAGTGGTCATGTTGTCGCTGCGGAGTTCGCCCCACACAATCATTCGCTGGATGCAGTCGGCCGACTCCAACTGGGTGTAGCATGCGTTCATCACACTCGTGACATCCGCCTCGTTGGTCCAGAATTTCTCAAGTACGATGTCACTCAGAGGCTCGATGCTCAGGAAGTCGTCGCACGAGGTTGCCATGGCCGACACAGCCACGGCCAAGGTGGCTGTACGTATTGTTCGTATGATATTTTTTGTCTTCATCTTGATCTTGATTTTAGTCAGTGGATAAATACTTGGTTTTCTATATGATTTCCATTGACTGGATTAGAACTGCGCGGACACGCCGAGGGTGAACTGACGGGAACGTGGAGTTCGGGCGTTGTCGTAGCTGACACTCAGTCCTCCGTAACCCACTTCGGGGTCGGCACCTGAGTAGCCCGTGAGACAGAAGAGGTTGTGGGCGCTGAGGTTGATGCTCAGGCTCGAAAGACCCCATTTCTTGACCAGTTGAGGGTCGAAGTTGTAACTCAACTGGGAGTAGTTGAGGCGAAGGAAGGAGGCGTCTTCCACAAAACGGTCGCTGGCGAGCCAGTTGTAGCCTTCGTTGTAGAGTGCGCGTGGTATCTGGGCCACATCACCCTCCACACGCCAACGCCAGTTCACTGCGGTCGATTGGTTGCGGTTGTTGTACATCGATTCGGCGTTCATGCGGGCCATGTTCACCACCTTGTTGCCTGCGCGGAAGGTGAACTGGTTGTTCCAACGGAAATTACCGAAGTTAATCTTGAATCCGAAACCACCGGTGACCTTAGGAAGTGAAGAACCTAAGTAGACAATGTCGAGTTCGTTGATGTTGCCATCGTGGTTGATGTCCTCATAGATGGCGTCACCACCCTTGAACTCGTATGCGTAAGTGTTGGTCGTATTGTCGTAGTTGAAGACCATAGGCACGGTCAGTCCGTTCTTGTCAATCACCACATTGCCGTTCTCGTCGCGGGCTACAGGAGCGTTCGGACCGCTCACGCCTGGCACCTCAGTTTCTGAGTACTTGCTGTACTGGTAAGCGCCCTTGTAACGGAAACCATAGATGGAACCGAAGGCGTTGTTGAGCTGGATGCGGGTCAGGTAGGAACCGTTGTTGTAGCTGAAGTCCTTGTTCAGGTTGTCGAGCACGGTCTCGTCCATCTTGGTGATTTCGTTGCGGTTGTTGGCGAAGGTGACGTTGAAGTCAACGCTGAACTTACCTTTATGGATGATTCTGTTACCATTGATGTTGAACTCCCATCCGTTGTTGCGCATATTGCCTACATTCTGCCATGAGAGGGCTGTGAAACCAGAAGATGAAGGGATGTTGATGTTGGCCATCAGCAGGTCGGAGGTCATCTGGGTGTAGATGTTGAAGTCGGCGGTAATCAAGTTGTCGAACAAGCCGAGGTCGAAACCTACGTTCCATGTCTCCTTCTCTTCCCAGTGCAGGTTGCTCAGACGGATGTTGGAAGGAATGATGGCACCTTTGTCAACGTATGAGCTGGTGGTGCCGTATCTTGAGAAATAGAGGTACTCGCTTCCGGGCTGGTTACCTACAACACCCCATCCTGGACGTACTGACAGCATCGACAACCACTTGATTTTCTTCATGAAGGGTTCATCGGAGGCATTCCAACGGAAGGAAAGGGCGGGGAAGTTACCCCAGCGATACTCGTCACCGAACTTGGTGCTACCGTCGCGGCGTACAGAGAAGTCAGCCATGTACTTGCCTTTGTAGGCATAGTGGGCGGAGAATGTCAGATAGACGTTGCGCCATTGGCCGGCACCTGTGCTCATCGTACCGATGATACCTTCGGCTGTGGTGCTCTTCATGTTGCTGGAGGGCAGTTTATATACCACATTGTTCTGCGACTTGCTGCTACCGTCGGTCATCTGGAACTGTGCCATGGCCATCAGCGAGTGGTTCTCGTTCTTGAAATGTGGTGTGAAAGTCAGACGGTGCTGGGTGGTGATTGCGGTACTCTTGCTTGAGGAAGCGGAGGTACGGTTGTTGTTGTTGTCGCTCCATCCGCTGGTCACAAGCGAGGCAGGGTAGAACTGGTCGTTGTAGCGGTTGAAGATGTTGAACACCACTTTGCCCTCGTAAACCAGACGGTGACTGCTGTCGTCGAGGCCCAGGAGGTTGTAGTTGAGTTTGAACTCAGGTTCTATCTGATAAGTCGACTCGTCATTGGTGGCTTCATAGGCCAGGGCTATCGGGTTCACCAGGTTGCGCTGGTCATTGAGTTGCGACGACACGCTTGGAAGCACGTGGTAGTAGTCGCTCAGGTCATTGCCGTTGGCATCTTGCTCATATATCGACAGGTTAGGCATCTTCTGGTAGGCGATGGAAAGAAGGTCGCCACCGCTGCCTTGATAGTTCTTGTGGTTGTCGGTATAGGTCATGTTGAAGTTGGTCTGGAACTTGATGCGGTCGCTCACGAAATAGTCGAGGGCTACACGGGTAGTGAAGCGGTCGAGTTTCTGGCGAATCACGGTTCCTGTCTGGTGGTCGTAACCACCCGAGATGCGGAAATTGGCTTTCTCACCACCACCGGTGATTGACACATAGTGGCTTTGCAGCCAACCAATCTTAGATACGGCGTCAACCCAGTCGGTGTTGTTGTTATACATCTCGTATTCTGAGTACGATGGGTCGTAGTTGATTTCGCGGATATCGGCAGAGGCCTCGCTGAGGGTGGGGTTGTAGTACTCCTCTTTCAGCAACATCGTGTAATGGTCACCATTCAGCAGGCGCATGCCCTTGGGCTGGTAGGTGGCGGAAAGACGGTAGCTGTACTGCACCTTAGTCTTACCTCTCTGACCGCGCTTGGTCTTGATTTCAATCACACCATTGGCTCCCTGGGATCCCCAGATGGCTGTGGCGGCGGCGTCTTTCAGCACCGTGATGCTCTGGATGTCCTCGGGGTTCACGTTCAGCAGTTCGGCGAACTGGTCCTCTGTGGCGCTGGCGTAGTCGAAACCGTTCTTGTAGTCGCTCTCGAAAACGTTTCCATCGACCACAATCAGTGGCTCTGAGTTGCCGTTGATGGAGCTTACACCACGAAGGCGCATGCTGGTTCCGGCGCCGAGGTTACCAGAGTTGGCAACGATGTCGAGACCGGAGATACGGCCTTGCAAAGCTTCGTCAACAGTGGTGATGCCCAGACCTTCGAACTCCTTGGCGTCGATGCTCTGGCTGGCGATGGAAAGCTCACGCTCCGGGATGGCCAGACCGCTCGACTGGATGGTCTTCTTGGCGGTGATCACCACGTCGGTCAGTGTAGTGTTGCTCTTGAGGTAGATTTTATAGGTTGTGCCTTTGATGGCAAGTGTCTGGGTGGCGTAGCCTACGTACGACACGCGTATCTTGTCTTTAGGGTTGACGAGACGGAATGAGAAGTCGCCGTTGATGTCGGTTACAGCTGCGGCTACAATACGGTTGGCGGCGTCGATTTCCACTACGTTCGCCATCATCACTCCTCCCATGTCGTCATAGACATTACCGCTGATCATCGCGCCTGCCGACTGAGCACGCATCAAAGATGGAGCCAGCAACATGACCGATAACAGAAGATATTTAGAAAATGATTTCATATTGTTGTGCGTTTTTTATTGTCATTATTTGTAGTTGAGCACACCGTCGATTTGGTGTACAACGGCGAAGGAGGAGGTGTAGAGGTTGTTGGCCCTCACGGCGTCACCACTGTCGTACTGGTATTCGCGGGCAAGAAGATTGTAGAGACCGCCAGAGGTCACCACTTTGCGGGTGTTGCCTTTGTTGTCGGTGATGGTGAGTTGCTGGTCGTCGGCAGTGGTGGTCACCTTGAAGTAACTCAGGTTGTCGTCTTGCACCTTGTAGGCCGATGTCTCATAAGTGTCGCTCACGTTGCCACCACCAATGAAGATGGCGTTGTCCTGGAAGTGATAGCGAAGGAAGAGGACAATCTCGTTCCTGAGGCTGTCGGCCAAATCAGGGTCGGTCTCATTCTCCACGTCTTCCCATGTGGGAAGTCCGCTGTCGTGTGCCTTGGCGATAGCCTCGTTGGTCGGTACGAATACTGAATAGTTGAAGGTGTTGAACAGGCTGACATTGGTCGAGGGGCTGCCATGCTCGTCGGTACCAATCACACGCTTGCCTTCAAGAAGGCCTGAACCGAGAAGCAGGGAGGTGAACTCACTGAATTCATCGTGTTGGCTGAGAATGTCATAGACTGAGTTGCGGCTCGTCATCAATGGCTCGTCATCGAGAATGTAAGTCTTACCGTTGCCTTCCAGCGATTCGTCATAAATCCTTGACACTCTCACTTTCTTGCCTTGCTCAATCTGCCAACCACCGCTGACAGTCATACCGCCGACACCGGCAGAGGCGTTCTCTATCTTGAGGAAACCGCCACCCTTGGTCTTGTAGTAGGTGTTGCCGTCTTCCACATTGCCAATGACAATATGCTGGTCGAGGATGTCGTTCAGACGGTTGGTGATCTGGTTGTAGGAGGCCTCGCCGATGGAGTCGCCTACAGTGCCAGTCTCCATGTCGTAGTTCCAGATGGATGCCCAGACGCGGTCTTGCACCGTTGGGGCGTTAGCGTCATAGTGGAAACGGAACATCTGTGTGGAAGTCTTGCCAAAAGAGCAGGGGTCGATATACTCCAGCAATGACTTGTTGCTCGGGATGAACAGACTGTAGTACGACTGCTGGGAGTTGAGATACACCTCGAAGCCCAGTTGCTCGATGCCCCAGTTGAGGATGCTCATCGTCTCGTTGATGAGTGCGGGGAATGAAACGGAGATATATGCCACGGGATTGAACACCTTATTAGTAAGGTATATGGCACCATTGCAGCCGAGCAGCACGCTGTCAATGTCGGCGGTTGTGATGCCGAGTTCGTCGTTGGCGTCGTTGAGCACAGTCTCGAATTTGCTGGGAACGGAGTTGACAAATGAGTTGAGCATGTTCACGTTGAGCATCTTCGACACCACATTGTCGGGAACGTTCTCCCATGAACCGTAGTAGTCTTTGAGCACCTTGCCGGCACCATCGTTCCAGTAGCGGTCGAGTGCCTCATCGCTCGGAACGAGCATCACGCCCATGTTCTCCTGGAGAGCCACTTCTGTGCTGGTTCCTGCGTTGGTGGTGCTGTAGAACTCGTTCCATCCCGGGTCGAATTTCAACATACCATTCACTGGGCCTTCTGCTGGTGTGAGGTCAAGAGCCTGACCGCCCTGAGAACGCTCTGAGAAATAGCGCTTCTGGAACACACTGTCGTAGTTGGTGCCGTAGAGACGGTTGTACTCGTCGGTGGCAGTGCGGTTGTAGTAAGGTGCGCAGAAACGCTCAAGCAACTTGGCGTATTTCTGGGTGTTGGCATTGGTGTTGATGATTTCAGCCATGTTGGGCAGCGGGGTCATCACTTCGGCCATACGGTGAACGAAGCCGTTGGAGCATTTGATGTTGGGCTCGGCCATCATCACGCCGTTCACGTTGGCATCTCCGGGTTGGCGCTCGCTAACATAGTTGAAGAGGAAATTGCAGTCGTTGTTGGTAATCTGCTTGTTCTCGAGGAACATCTCTATGAAATGAATCATCGGTGCAGTGGACATATCCATCATGCAGGGGATGGTCTTGTTGTTGTCGCGGTAGTACTGCCAGTAGGGGGTGTTGGGCATCTTGTCGGGGGTGAGCAAAGGCACTGAGTCGTAAACCGACTGAGAAGTGAGCCTGCGCATACAGTCACCCTCTGTGGGGCCCGTTGAACTTGAAAGGTAAGCCATCTGGCAAGAGTTGTTGATCATAGAACCGTAAAGCAGCATCTTCTTCTGGGCGAGGGAAAGGTCCTCGTAACGGTGAACACCCCAGTTGTTCTTGCTGTAGAAACGGTTGAAAGCATCGTCGTCGGCAACGAAGAGAGTTTTGCTACCTGTGGTGTTAAGCACAGTGCCATATCCCAAGTCGTTAATCAGACGGACAGTGTTGGTGTAGTTCCCATCATCTAAGTAAGCATAGATGCTGGACCCCAACCATGACGGATCCTCGTCGCCGAGGTCGTAACCATCGCAGGACGACAATGACGAGAGTGCCATCAGCGTCCCCATAGCCAAGAAGGCCATGACTTTGTTGGAATGTCTTCTGTTCATAAAATGAGGTTTTATATTTTTTAGTCTTTTTTTGCGTTAGGCACGTAGAAATAATCACCAAATATTGTGGGTTGATTTCATAATAATTTGGTAATCAGTATGTTAATTATAACTTGCCAAGTTGGGCATTCTAAACGAATGTAAAGTTACATCAAAAAAAGATAATGGCAAAAGATTAAATGTTACATATTCCTTTTCTGTTGTAACATACTTTTAAAATATTACTTTCAGTGAAAAATAAGTGAAAATCGGAGTAATCAGACGATTCTGACTACTCCGACTATTCTGAGGATTCTGATGACTCCTGCTATTCGGTCACCAAGTATTTTCCATTGGTACCTATGCCCTCGGCATTCACATACATTGACTTGGCAGTGGAGTTGTTGAAGAATTCCACGGTGGCATGGCCATTGGCATCGGTTTGGACGGTAGGTTGCCAGAAAATGGTACGGCGGAAGTCGTCGGTTGCGATGAAATTGGTATAGTCGTCAGTTTCAAACTTGGTCGGCACATTGTAACCCTGGAAGTGTGTCTTGCGGAGTCCCTTGTTGCTGGCTGTTGAGAAGGTGGGGTGGGTATAGACGAAAATCATCGCAGGGTTACATCCTTGTATGGTGCTGTTGATTAAGTAGTTGCCGATTGCTGACGCTTCCTGTACGATATACACGGACTTGGCCTCGTCAAGGAACATGGGTAAGGGCTCGATATTAGTATTGACAACCATGGCTTGATCTTCCCCTGCTTGTCTCCTTAAGGCTCCCAATCCCGTAGTGCCCGCGTATTTGTTGTTGAGAATCCATACGGTGGGCCTGTTGTTGTAGGTTGGTCCGTCAACATGGAAGTTGGGCGTGGAGTCGTTGGCCACTGCTGCCAGGAATTCTTCGAGACTGTCCATCAGCAAGGGGTCACAGTCCTGCATCAGCGGGTTCTTCTGTGCGAGCCAGGCATAAAAAGAGGGTTGGGTCTCGCCCTTGTCGGCATACTCATCGCTACCTTCGTCGCAGTTGTAGAACAGCACTGCGCGTCGCCGGGCCTCGTTCTCGTTGTGCCACCGGCCGGTACTGTCGGTCCAGTAGTTGCGACGGGCCTTGATGGTGACGGTCTTGGTCATGAACTCATTATGACCTACTTGTATGCGTAGCCGTTTGTCCTCCTCGGTTTCATTTTCCGCGCCACCTGTGGGCAGAGGCTTGAAGAAATTGGCTTCGTTCTGGGGAATCATGCTACTTTCCAAAGCGCTCAAAAAGCGTGGTTTGGGTGCGAAATGACGGTCGATGGTTACTGCGAATGTCTTCAACTTGTCATCGATACGGGTCTGAATCTGCATGTTCCACTCTCCGTCGATGTCGGGAATGGCGAAGGCATAATGACCTGTCGAGTCGGTGGTGCAATCGCCTCTTAGGCTTTGGCCGCTTTTATTGTAAAGGAAGGCGGTCAGGTCCACGTTGCTCACCTCGTGTTTCTTCTTCCATGCGCTGAGCGAGGGCTTGAGTTGACCGAATACGTAGAGTTTGTCTTCTATGGGCTGAATTTTAGGGAATGGTGTCTGGCCGGTAATTAAGCGCCAGTCGTAACGACGCCAGCCCTGCACCAGCATCAGTGTGTCGGCTGCCTGGCGGTGAGGAAGGTCGTCGGCCTCGAAATAGTAGTCGGGATTGGCGATATAGCCTCTCACCTCACTGCCAAGCAACATCCAGGTGTGGATGCTTCCTTGTTTGCCGTTGGTCAGGGTGCCCGCATCCATAGCGGAGAATGAGATGTGGCTGTTGGGGGCTGTCTGGATGTCGAACTTCACCTTGCAGCAGGGGGTGATGGATTGCCGGTCGGCTGTCAGTTTGATGGAATCCACATCCTCGCCTTGAGGGCAGATGAAGAAAAGACGTTCGGCCTGAATCTGGCCGTCGCTGCTAAAGACGGTCAGTTGGTTCACACCGTAGGGCAAATCATAGCGATTCAGTCCTATTTCTATGGATGGTTCTGCCGTGAGGGTGTCGGCGCGGAACACGCGGCCGCCATTCACGATGGTGTAGCCCAGCATACGTCCTTGCATCCCAGGACTGCTGTTGAGCAATACCGTCACCTCTTCGTCCTTCAATGGGTCGACCTTGACCACACAACCCTCCGAACGGGGGGCGGGAAGGTCGAACGAGTGAAGTTTGCCGTCTTCATCGGTCAACGCCATTTTCAAATGCTTGCCTTCGGGGATGATATCGAACACTGCACGGCCGTCGGCTCCTGAAATAGCGATGGCAAGAGTCTGGTCCTCCTCGTTCATGATGAGACCCTTGGTGGCTACTGGCATGCCTTCCTTGTCGGTGACGGTGAAAGCGACACGGCTACGAAGGCCTTGTACCAAGTCACCTCCCTCTGGATAGAACTTCACCTCGAAACCTTTGGCCTTCTTTGATTTACCGTCCTCTGCCGACAACACCGCCGCATCTTCCTCTTTTTCCCTCTCGGGCAGGCGGTTGCGGTAACTGTACTGGTCAATCTCGGGGTTGCTGTAGTCACCTTCGTTCTTGGGCTGGTTGAATACAGGAAAAACGCGGGAGAAAGCGGTGGCATCACCGAAATTCATCATATAGCGGGTGTAGGCACGTACTTCATAGAAACCACTGCCGAAAATGCTGTCCAAACGCAAATCGCCTGTGGCCTCGCCGTTCTCCACTTTCACCTTGGTCTTTTGAATCACGTCGCCACTGGGGTTGAGCAATTCCACATACAACACTTTGCTGATGTCACTCGGAAGTCCTGTGTCGGCTCTGCGCAGGTAGGCTTTGTACCAAATCCGCTCACCTTTGAAGTAGCCGGTGTTGTCGAAGTGGAGATACACTTTCTCCTGAGGCATCGACTGGTTGAACAGCATGGCGTGCTTGATATAGGCCAATATACTGTCGGTGGCAGTGTAGTCGGTCTGCTGACTATGGTTGGTGTTCTGGGCCACTCCTGCCTGTGTAAGCAGGAAGAAAAAGACGGATGTAAGGATAGTGCGTATCATAGTGAGTTGCTTTTGTTTCTGATTAGTGAGGATACTGCCTTTTGGAAAGATTTCCATTTTCTGATGAGGTAAGTTGTGCGTTCCCAACCCAGTATGGAGAAAAGAAAGGGCGCTTTTGGGGTTTTGTATTGAATCCAAGCAAGATTTTGCTGGTCGAACTTCTTTCTTAGGTAATCGGAAATGGAAATGAATTTCTCGATATGGTGATAGATGTGGTTGCTGATGAATTGCTCGCAAATCTTTTTGGTTTCAGGTGTGTCCCTGTAGGCAAGGATTTCGCTTGCAATGTGGAATAGGCCGTCTGCTTCCCTTTTTTGGATGTCTTTTGACACTAAGGAATGAAGGTGCTTTTGGTCGTTGAAAACACGCCATACTCCATACTCACCGGCTGCGCAAATGATTTTAGAGGATTGTTTCAATATGTTGATGATGAATTCCGCATCTTCGTAAATGGGATATTGGCTACTCCATCCACCCGCTTTCTCTACAGCGGAGCGATGAAATAAATAAAGAATGGAATGCCAGTTGATTCCATAATGCTTCCATAAAGCAATGGCATAATCCATAGCTGGAGAAAAGTCATTCGTCAAATTGACTCTTTCAGTTTCGGTCGATTCGGGAAGATTACAAATACGGAGTGGTGAATAGACGATGGTGTTCTCATCGCCGTCCTCAAGCATCCTCGTCATTTGTCTCTCAATCAGACCTGGTGTACAGTAGTCGTCGGCATCGTGGAATTTCACGTATTCACCTTTACTCTGGCTGAAGGCATAGTTGCGGGCGGCACAGGCGCCTTTGTCTGGGTTGACCAACACATGCACTCGTTCGCTCTCGTGTTTTTGGGCGAGAACGAGCGAATGGTCTGTAGAATGATCATCCACCACGATTACCTCAATGTTTGGGTAGGTCTGGCTGAGACAACTTTCAATGGTCTTTTCTATGTAGTGCTCTTCGTTATAGAGCGGTATGAGTATGGATACAAGAGGCAATGACGACATAACTATCCCTTTCTATTAACGAGATGAGTAAAAAGTTTTCCCATCTTCTTCCATTTGTCTATTAACAAAGTGGTATGCTTCCAACCAAAAATGGAATAAAGAAAACCCAGCCTCTCGCTCTTGACCTTCGTCCATTCTAAGCCGTTCTGTTTACAAACGCTGTCAACGTAAGGCAGAATAGGATAGAACGAGCGGATGTCTCGGTAAACATACTGTCCGATGAAGTCACTTACTATCTGGCGGGTCTTTTGGTCATCCCGGTGGCGGAGTAAGGTGTTTGCCATGTCGCAGATGGTGTGGATGCCGTTCTTCATCTTCTCTGTCGTGCGGCAGTGAAGGTGTTGGCTGTCGTTGAATATGCGCCAAATGGCATATTCCCCTTCAACGTAAAGCATCTTGGAGGCTTGCTCCACAGCCTTGGTGAAAAAATGGTTGTCTTGCAGAATCATAACGTCTTCTTTCCAACCACCAACTTTCTCCACAGTCTGCCTGTTCAGCAGGAAACAGTGGGGGCAGTGAAAAGAGAAAGAACGGTAGGCAGTCGACAGATAATCGATAGGGTCATCGTAATCCTTGTCGTTATAACTCTTGAGGGAATACAAACTGCCGTTAGTGCTCAATGTGTGGAGAGATGAGAACACGATGGCATGCTCATCGCCGTCTTTTAACATCCTCTCCACTTGCTTCAAAATAAGGTTGTCGGAACCATAATCGTCGGCATCGTGGAATTTCACATATTGTCCTGTACTATGCTCGAAAGCGTAGTTGCGGGCTGATTGTGAACCTTTCTTGGGATTGGTCAGCACATGGATTCTGTCATTCTCGTATCGCTTGGCTATAGCAAAGGAATTGTCTGTGGAATGGTCGTCTACAACTACAACCTCAATGTTCTTGTAAGGCTGTCGGATGCACCATTCCAGTAAATCCCCGATATACTTCTCTGCATTATAAAGAGGGATAAGAATAGATACAAGTGGACTATTGGTAGTATCTGGCATAAATGCTATTTTCCGAATATTTTTTTAATCCCTAGTAGCAACGCTGTAGTTCGTTCCCATCCCAAAAGCGAATAGAGAAAGTTGAATCGCTCGTTTCTGAACTTCACCCATTTCAGTCCGTTCTTCCTGCACAGCTCATTCACGTAGGGAAGGATGGGACGGAAAGAAGGGAAATCGAAGTAGATACAACGCCCGATAAAGGTTTCGCAAACCTCACGAGTGTCGGCATTGTCCTTGTATCTCAGAACGGTTTGAGCCATGTCGCAAATGGTCTCTATGGCGTTCTTCATCTTATCAGGAGTCTTCTGGCTGTGGATATGAACACCATCGTCGAACACACGCCAGACTGCATATTCACCATCCACAAACAGCACTTTGGAAGCCACTTCGGCGGCTTTCACAAAATAAACCCTGTCTTGAAGGATGCGCACTTGTTCATTCCAGCCCCCTATCGCATCCACTGTCTTGCGGGTGAGCAAGTAGCAATGGGGGCAATAGAAAGCATGGGCACGGAGCATGTCAACAGCAAAGTCGATGGGATTGAAATAGTCCTTGCCCTTCATCCTCGTCTGGATGGTCATCTCACCATTCCCCTCCAACTGGTGGAGGAGGGAATATACCATGGTGTCGTCGTCACCGTCTTGCAACATGCGGTCCACCTGTTTCTCTATCAAACCAGGGGTGGAATAGTCGTCAGCGTCATGAAACTTCACAAACCGACCTTTGCTGCACTCGTAGGCGTAGTTGCGGGCCGTCTGGGCGCCTTTTTTAGGATTGGACAACACATGCACCCTATCGCTCTCATATTGCTTGGCAATGCTCAGGGAACGGTCGGTGGAATGGTCGTCAACCACCACTACTTCGATGTTTTTGTAACTTTGGTTCAGGCACGACTCGATAGCGCCACCGATATACTCCTCGGCATTGTAGAGGGGTATCAGTACGGAAACGAGGGGGCGACTGTCTGGTTGCATAAGATTGTTGAGATAGGGTTGCTCTTTGAGACAATAAATTACAGAATGCAAAAATACATAAAAAACAGCATTCTTTATGTGTGCCGGAGATGAAATCTTCTTATTTTGAGGATTTTTTCTTCGAAATTGGCCATTGGCTCGATTAGCTTGTACGGAGATTGTCCCATTCCCGGCATTCTTTTAAGATGGGAGCGGTGTTGGAGTTCTTATCGAATCCCCTCTTGGCGTTGTGGTGAGCAGAGCATTTTTCAAGTACATGTGAAACCTTCAGTTTCTCGCCGCCTAACTTAAATCCGCTACCACTGCGTTTAGCCTCTTTGGGTTTCTTCTCACCTGATAACCATCCATTGTTCCAAGCCTCGCAGTCCTTGAAACGTACTGGGCTGATGGGGCCGATGATGTCCTTCGTATAGAGGTCAAAACCGTCGTCGATGTTGTTGTAGGCCTTGCAGGATTGGAAGACATTGCCTTCTCCGATGGAGAACTTGGCTCCGAAACCGTCAGCATTGCGTCGCATGATGTCACAGTTGTCGTGAGAGATGCAGGTGTCTATGGTGTTGTGGGCGGGCCAATCTTTCTTTGAACTCCCGGGGTAGGAACAAATGAGGATGCCTGTGTCGCCGTTTCCATACGCCTCGCATTGACGCACAATGTTGCGGGAGCCACAGAGCATCAGTCCAGAGGAAGAAGCGTTACGGAACACTAACCCGTCAAGAAGCCAACAATCCGCCTGAAGAACCATGAGCGGTAATCGTGAATTGATGGCTGAACCGTCAAGGATGGCTTTCCCCGGATGCTCGGCTCGGAGAATGACTGGATGAGACTGGCTGCCAGAGCATGTCTTAGGGATATAGTATGGACCTCCAGAATAAATACCGTCTGCCAAGACGATTTCGCATCCCGAGTGGGCCCGGAGTAGGGCGGATGCCAGTTTTTCTGGACCGTCAGCGGGAGTCATCCGTACGGTTCGGGGCAACCTGCCCGGAAGGCGTTCTGTCCCATTGAAAGAAGTCCGGCTAAAAGGATAGTCGGGAATGTAGTGTCCGATGGCCCTCTTCGGAGTATGGCTTAGTTTTCCCGGGGAGGTCTCGAAGTGGATGTCGGTGATGTCAATCTTTATGTCGCCAGCGATGGCGAATCCCACATAGATGGAAGAATCGTCCTGCTTGATCAGGAAATCGCAACCAGCAAAACGGATGTTTTCCGTCCCTGCATCGGTGGTGAGCGAGGCTTCCAAACCCTGGTCTGTCTTGGCGAGCTGGAAATGGTGTCGGTCGCCCTTTCGAATCTCATCCATGGAACACTGGTTTTTGAACAAGCGCGAAGGGTCCAGACGCCTTCTTCTCGGCTGGAAAGCGGCTTCTGGATTAGTATATCCTCCCACTATGCGGAGCCCAAGGCCGAAGTTGAACCCCTCGGGCGTGCGGAATCGACCTAAAAGTGCATGGTTCCGATAACGGTTGTTTGACAATGGACATGCCACTGTGTCGACGGCCATAAGTCCATAGCCTGTCTGGAAATCGATACCACTTATGTCCGTGACTTCCAAAGTGGCATTGAAGACAAAGTTCTCAATTCTGGGGTCGATTTTACGGTAATAAAACAGAAAACTGTCCAATCCATCGGCCAACTTGAACCAACCTGACTTGCCGAATGTGGCACTAGACCATCCTTGCGTGTTTAGGTTTGTAGGACTCATGATTTAGAACAAACGATTTTTATGTTTAAGTTTCGGAAGTTATAAAAAGGAGTTAAATAGGGAGTTAAGCCAGCTTGCTGGCTGGAAGTTAAGCACTTTCGTGCTGGACGATACTACTGCAATTCAACGCTATTGTCCTGTGCCTAGTACTTTGGTTATCAGTTCAGTTAAAAAGGACTTCTCGCCACTTCGGGATGATTTTTTCAAGAGTGAAGGCCTGGGTGAATTGCTCTCCACGTTGGGAAAGGGTGCTTCGTAAGGAGGGACTGTCTGAAAGTTGAGCCATCGCTTCTGTGAGGGCGTTCTCATCACCCACAGGAGTTATGAGGCAGGGGGCATCCTCACCCAGAAGTTCTCGAATACCATCAAAGTCAGTCGTAATACAAGGCAGTCCCATCATCATCGCTTCCAGCAGCGCATTGGGAGTACCTTCATAGTCAGAAGAGAGTACAAACAGTTCCGCATCTGCTATTACCGGATGAATCGGAGACTTGAAACCCTCTAAAAAGACCTTGTCAGTGAGCGACAGACGCTCAATCAGGGGACGAAGTGGCTCTTCACCCTTGTCTTTGCCGTAAATGTGCAGGGTGTGTTCCGGATGGTTGAGGGCGAATTTTGCGAAAGCCTTGATGAGCAGTGAGTGATTCTTCTGGGGATGCATCCTTCCCAT
>JAFXVU010000149.1 GCA_017534705.1 Bacteroidaceae bacterium | reverse complement strand
AGGCGACAAAGGTGAAGAAAGCCTTCGAGAACTGCTTCCAAGTGCCTTATCCCAAGCAGACCGTGGAGGTGACCGTAAGCCTTTTCGATATCCATGGTAAAGTATCCTCGACCCTGACCCACACCATCTCTCCTTCAGACATACTTATCCGCGAGAAAAGTTCTTCTGTGAAATGGGAATATCTGCATAAGGGAGGAGACCTCCAAAGCAGCATCGACATCGCCATACTTGCCGAAGGCTATTCAGCCGCCGACCAGCAGAAATTCCACGACGACGCCCAGCGTGCATGCGGTTTCCTGTTGGGGCACGAACCCTTCAAGAGCATGGCCGACAAGTTCAACATCATCGCTGTAGCCGCGGAGAGCGCCGAGAGCGGTGTAAGTGTTCCTCGAAAAGACAATTGGAAAAAAACTGCAGCATCGGCCCACTACGACACTTTCTACAGTGACCGCTACCTGATGACCACCAACATGCAGGACATCTACGACCAACTGGCAGGCGTTCCCTTTGAGCATATCATCGTCCTTGCCAACACCTGGCTCTATGGTGGTGGAGGTATCTACAACTCCATCAATGTGACAACGAGCGACCATCCCACAGCGCGCCAAGTGCTGGTGCATGAGTTCGGCCACTCTTTCGGTGGACTGGGCGATGAGTATTTCTATGACGACCAGTACTCCTCGATGTATCCTTCCGACACAGAGCCTTGGGAGCCCAACCTGACCACGCTGGTGGATTTCAAGTCCAAATGGGCGGATATGGTGGGTAAGAAAACAGCCGTTCCAACCCCTCCCATCGCCTACGGGGACTATGACGCCCGCAACACACTTTCTTTCCTTCAATTAGACGAGAAAAAACAACGCACCCTCGTCAACACTGTCGGTGCTTACGAGGGTGGCGGTTATCAATCGAAGGGTGTATACCGGCCTGCTATGGAATGCCGCATGAAAATCAACGAGGTAGAGGAGTTCTGCCCCGTCTGCACACGCGCACTCATCAAGATGATTGAGTATTACACAGAATGACTCAGACTAACGGAATCATCTGAAAGGTCCGAATCGCCAGAACTCACCCCATTGGTGGTGGAGGCGGTGGTGTCTGTGGATAGGGTGGAAATGGAGGAGGGTTGTCGTAATCCTTGAGTTTAGCCACCAATTTGATGGTGCGCCTGTACATGAGGACAACAAAGACAAGGAAACAAAAGATAAAGACCATGCCTATGACCTCTGCCACCGTTCCCTGAGCGAAAAGCAAGCCATCGTAAATCCAATGGGCAATGACAGGAACGAGAAGTACACAAATCTTTGACAAGGTGTCTTTTTTCTGCCCGAAATGAACCATTGAATAGAAATATCCCATAGCCACAGCAAAGGAGAAATGCCCTGGAATAGAGAAGAGCGCTCTTGAGGTGCCGACGGTCAACCAGTTTTCGGCTGCCTCGCTGACATACATCACATTCTCAAACGCAGCGAATCCCAACCCGACGAAGGAAGCATATACTATACCGTCAAAATACTCGTCGTAGTACTTGTTCTTTCTGAGCAGCAGCCAGAGCATCAGCAATTTGGCTGACTCTTCAGGCAATGCTGCCCCGAACAGAGCCTCGGCAACCTGACCAAGCAAATGTTGTGAGTTTCTGAATTCGAGTCCAAGCAAAGAGAAAATGGGTGTAAAAATCCACAGGCTCACAAAGATAGACACCACGCCAAAGAAGAAAGCTTTGACGAGTTGAAGCGGAGGCTCAGGACTCACGCTGTCTTTCCTGTAAATATAGAACAACAGGACTAAAACAGGCAGCAGGGAAATACCCAATACAAGCATAGGCTGAGGGGGGGGAGATATCGATTACTTGTTGAGCACACTCCCTATGTCAGGGTAATTAATCTGCACAGGGTCGTGCTCGATGTAGCTGCGTACTCCATATCCCAACAGGGTTGCCACCAAATTGGAGGGGAACTGACGTACCACGTTGTTGAGTTTTGTGACGGTGTCATTATAGACCATACGGCTGATGCGCACCTTCTCCTCGAACGCCACCATCTGCTTCATGGTTTCGGAATAGATGCTTGCTGCCTTCAATTCAGGATAGCGCTCGCTGACGGCAAAAAAACGAGTGAGCACCTGGCCTATAGCGGCTTCTTGGTCAGCTACTTGCTCTGGGCTTTTCACTATGGCAATACGTCTTTGGCTGATGATATCCATCATAGCCTGATGCTCATAGTCGCTGTATCCTTTGGTCATCTTCACCAGCGCAAGCACAGCGTCCCAACGGCTTTTGAGTTGCACACTGATATTGCTCATGCTGTTGTTGACCATCTCGTCGTATTTTACAAGTGTTCGCTGCTGTGAGACACCATAGATGAAAAAGGTGATAAGGACGACGGCCGCAATAATCACGATTGTTGTAAAGGACATATTGTAATTCTTTTTCTTGTGAATAATCTTTTGCAAAGATAAACTTTTAATAGCAACTATTCAACAATCAAGCAGTTTTTTTATCTCAGTACTCAAATCTTTTACCTCTCTGAATGAAATGAAAAGGCCCGACTAACGATTCAAAAAGATGTTTTTTCAATGGAACGCATTGTCATTTAGGGAAAAAGAACTAATTTTGCAGCAACAAACAAAGCATCTGAACGTAAACAGGTGAAAGAAGTTACATTTTTAATAATCATAAAATGAAAAAGTATTTTGCGATGATTGCTGTAGCCATGCTGGCTACATTGACAGTGAAGGCTCAGAGTGATGAGCCAAAGAACGAGATTGGTGTTTACTATGGTGTAGCTTCTGCATCCGACATTATTTCGACCTATGCATCCGTCCTGACCTTTAGCAGTGATGACCAGACAGGCTTCTGGGGTCCAGTGGGTATAGAGTATTTCTACCATGTGAATCCTGTGATTGGCATAGGTGCAGTCGCCTCTATTGCAGGTTGTAAGTACGAGTATTCAAGACACACCGGAACAGATGTCAAAGCCAACTACTACACAGTGATGCCGGCTGTGAAATTCAATTGGCTGCGTCGCAACCATTTCGGTTTGTATTCCGAACTGGCAGCAGGTGTCATCTTCATGCAGACAAAGATCAATGGCCAGAAACCCCAGGATGTCGAGGAGGACAGTGCCACCGACTTCATGTGGCAAGCCACAGCTCTCGGCGTGGAATTCGGTAGCGCTTTCCGCGGATTCTGCGAGTTGGGTGTTGGAGAAAAAGGTATCCTCTGCGCTGGTGTGAGATACAAGTTCTAAAAAAACAATAGAGGCAGGGCTTTGATTCAGCCCTGCCTTTTTTATGCCAAACAGTCAATATGGACAGTATTTCTACTTTTGCAAAAGAGAACTTCGACCTCATCTGTTTGATGGTCGGTGTACTCGGTGTGGTTATTGCCATTTTCTCCTTGCGTCATGAACTCAAGGAGCGTAAGAAAAAGAAAGAGAAATAAGTCT
>JAFXVU010000148.1 GCA_017534705.1 Bacteroidaceae bacterium | reverse complement strand
GTAGGCAGCCAACATCTCTGCCGCCATCGACTTGCCGAAGCGGCGACAGCGGGTCACGCAAGTGAATTTCTGACGTGTGAAAAGTGTCTGATTGACAACGCCAATTAGTCCCGATTTATCGATGTACTCACTTTTTCGAGTCTGGCGGAATCCTAAATTTCCCTTGTTGATGAAGATGCCCATGTTGCCGATATTATCTTTATTGCCACAAAGATACAACATTTATGATGAAACATGAAAGAAAGCGCAGTTTTTTTGAAAAAGCAGAAATAGGGCACGCTTGCCCAACGGGGTATGCAGGCTGGAAGTTTGTTTACCCAGTAATGCAGGCTATGCCTTCATTTGGCGCCACACGGCTATCAAAAAAACTAACTGGGCAATTGGTTATGGACCTTACGGTTTTAACGGTATCATGATAGGTAAACATCTGAATAAAGAAGAAAAGGGTAATTTATCATGGAAGTAAATAATCTATTTGAATAAAAATCAATAACTTTGCACCGTTTTTTAATGATAGCAATATTACTACCTTTTTTACATCTGACAACACATAATGAACAAGCGCACAAGATTACGCTTTCTGTGGTCGATACTCCTATCAATCATTTCCCTTGCCACCATGGGACAGGAGGACTCTACGAAACATGTACGCAGAGGCTGGAATTTCGGAATTCTCCCCAGTGTGGCTTTTGATGCCGACCAAGGATTTCAGTATGGAGCATTGACGAACATCTATTACTACGGCGACGGTTCCGAGTACCCCAACTATCTCCACTCAATATATGCAGAGGCCGCGTACACCACGAAGGATTGCGGCATCTTCCGACTTTCCTACGACTCGAAGTATCTTATCCCCGACCACCGTCTGAGCATAGACCTCTCCTACTTCCCCAACAAGATGTGCGACTTCTATGGCTTCAACGGCTATGAGACAAATTACAAGAAGGAATACGAGAAAAAGGGACGAACGGATTACATCACCAGGGCATACTACAGGTATCACCGCGACCTGCTGCGCATCAGTGGCGATATTCAGGGCGAATTGAACGAACCTTGGAACTGGAACGCCGGAGCTGGATTGCTCTACTTCGATGTCGGCAGTGTCGATATCGACCGTATGAACAGACACGCCAAGGAAGACGACATCCTGCCCGACACTACTTCACTCTTCGATGACTACGTGTCATTAGGCTACCTCCGCTCCAGCGAGGCAACAGGCGGTGCGCACCCCTATCTGCATGGCGGCGTGACCTACGACACACGAGAACAACTACAGAATCCTAAGCGGGGCATACATGCCGATGCCTTTCTGACCTATTATGCCGGGGTAGGAACGATGAGCGACTACAACAACCTGAAATTCAATGCAGCATGGCGACATTACTTGCCAATAATAGCGAAAAAGGTGACGTTTGCCTACCGTGTGGGCGTGCAACTCAACCTGTTGGGCAAAAGTCCTTTCTATCTCAACACCTATCTGAACCAACTCTACCTGCAACGTCCCGTATGCGAAGGCTTGGGTGGTGGCAATTCGGTGCGCGGTGTGATGCGCAACAGGGTCTTAGCTCCAGGTGTGGCATTCGCAAATGTAGAAGTGAGGACTCGACTGGTCAATTTCCGTATGGGGCGGAACATGTTCTATGTTGGACTCAACCCGTTTATCGATGCTGGTATGGTTGTCCAACCCTATGACGACGTGGTGGCTGACCCTCACGATTACCTCGTCAATCACAGCACGGCTCCTGAATCGCAGTATCGCGTTGACAACCGCACGCACGACCTACACCTCTCAGGAGGCTGTGGATTGAAGGTGGCAATGAATGAGAACTTCGTCATCAGTGCGGACTGGGCCACTGCCTTCGACAATCAGGATAACGGCAAGTTCAACAACCTCTATATCAAGATGGGATATATGTTCTAACATTTCGGATGTTTGACAAAAGCCAAATTGGACATCACCAATTATACTATCGTCCTCTTTAACTCCTTTTTTAACTTCCTTTTTTACTCCCATTTTTACTCCCATTTAAACAAATGAACCTCATCGTCATACTGATCTGTGTATTCTCTCCCTTGGGTATCCTCTGGCTCACCTACAAGAGCGCGTGGCTACGCAAGGCGGGAAGCATCATCATCGCCTACATCATCGGCTGTACTTTGGGACTCACTGGCTTGATTCCCGACACCGAAGAAATGCATGCCATACAGACCACCGTCGCCTCGGTTGCCATTCCCATTGCCATCCCGTTGTTGCTCTTCTCTGCTGACCTGAAATCGTGGGCACGGTTGGCACCAGTTTTCATCAAAAGCACCATCTTCGGACTGCTTGGATGCGCCATCGCTATCATCATCGGCTTCCATCTCTACGGAAAAAGCAATCCTGAACTCTTTGCCCACGTAGGCGGCATGCTCACAGGACTATACACGGGCGGAAACGCCAACCTCGCCTCGTTGAAGATGACTTTGGGAGTGGACAACACGACGTACATCCTCACTTCGGCATACAGCACGATAATGAGCGCGGTCTATCTCTTCTTCGTCATCATTTTCGGAAAACGCCTTCTGAGCCTGTTCATGCCCGACTTCAAAGATGACAAGACGATAGAGGACGATATCGTCAAGGTGGAAAACCACGAGGAAGAACTCTTCCTCGGACTCTTCCGAAAGGACAATCTCAAAGATTTGGGAACAAGCCTACTGCTGACCGTTTGCATCATCGCCCTTGGTGCGGGTATCGCCTGTCTATTCCCCAAGGATGCGTTCCAAAGCGTCTTCATTCTCGGCATCAGCCTGCTATCCATAATCGCCTCTCTCAACAAACGTGTACGAAGGCTGAAACGTACATTCGAGGCAGGTACATTCTTCATCCTCGTCTTCAGTGTGGCTGTGGCATCACAGGTAAGCCTCAAGACGCTCACCGACGTCAATCCCGACATCTTCCTCTTCATCACCGTCGCCACATTGGGAGCGCTCTTCTTCCATGTCCTGCTGAGCGCAGTCTTCCGCATCGACACGGACACCACGCTCACAACAAGCATCTCCCTCATCTGTTCACCGCCATTCGCACCTGTCATGGGCAGCGCACTGAAGAACAAGGCCGTCATCGGTCCTGGCATCGCCGTCGGTCTCTTCGGCTATGCCATTGGCACCTATATGGGTTTCACCCTATCAAAACTGCTGTTATTCATTGGACAATAGATAAATTGCTCACGCTCCACAAAATGAGAACAAGTTATCTTTTGTACTCGCTTAATCGCAATTTTGCCGAGTCGCACTAAATGAAGACAAAGTCAACGTGAGCAATTTAGACGAAGCCAATGTTCAATAGTCAACGGTCAATGCTCAACGATTTAATAATGCATTCATGCGTCTTGGCCTCTCGGTCGTAGCTAATGCCGACAAGCAGGACATCACCAGAATAGTCTGACACCTTCTCCCAATAGCGACGTTCCTTAATCTGAGCCATCGCCTCATCTGCGCTGTGTCCGTATTTCAATTCTATGACGATGGCGGGTGAATCCACATTCTTACGAGGTATCAGCACAAGGTCGGCATAACCTTTACCCGATGCATACTCTCTATGGAATATATAGTCGCCATGCGCGAAATAATAGGCGATGGACAACACGCAAGCCATGGAGTTTTCGTCGTTGTAGGAGAGAATGCTGGTATTCTCACTATGGGCAGCACCAACGCCACGTGCAACAGCCTCGGCATTACCAGCGAGGGTGTCCTCTAAGAGTTGTTCCGACTCCTGCAAGGCCTTGCCCACATGCACCCATTTCACGTCGTTGATGGCGTTCTCCATCTCGCCAAGGACTTCTAAGTTGGGAATGCGGCACTCGCGTTTCACTCGGTCGTAACTGAGATAACCTAAATGGATGAGCACCGTAAGCACATCGTCGCGGTTGTTGACCTGCGACAGGTCGTTCTTGAAACCATTGGGATTCACCTTGCACCGCTCACCGGCAATCATGCGGATGATGTCGTCCTTCAGGCCATCGTAGTTCATGTTGATGTAGCCGGAGATGGCATCAGTGGCACCAGTCTTCGACCAGTAACTGTCGCACCATTGCTTGCGTATGGCCTGCATCACAGAATTAGGGTTGAACATCGACGGCTGTGGTCCAATCTGGTAACCGTCGTACCATTTCTCCAGTTCGTCGAAATCCATGCCGTGTTTGTCGGACAACATCCGCACCTCTTCCTTTGTAAAGCCAAAGAACGGAGCCATGTCGCCAGGCGAAACCATGGAGTATTCCTCGAAGTTATTGAGTGCCGACTGCGTCTTGAACTTCTTGATGGGCAAGATTCCCGTCATATAGACCCCGGCGAAGACATCCATGCCGGATACATCCTTGAACATACGGCGCAAGAGGTTCAGGTATTCGTCCATCACTTGGGGTTTGCTTCCAAACTCACGGCAGATGGCATCCCACTCGTCAATGATGAAGATGAAATGCTCACCAGTCTCGATGTTGATGCGCTGGAGATATTTCATCATGTGTTCCCCGTCCTCGTAGACCACCTGTGGGTAAGCCTTCTGTATATCGGCAATCAGTTCTTCTTGTATGTGCGCGACAATCTGCTCATCACCGAAACTGGTGATAAATGTGGTCATGTCGAGGTAGATGACTGGGTATTTGTTCAAATGCTCTTCGAAAGAGGGGTTGCTTGCTATTTGCAGGTCTGTGAAGAGTGAGCGCGAGTCGCACGAATGGTCGTAGTAGGCAGACAGCATCTCTGCCGCCATCGACTTGCCGAAGCGGCGGCAGCGGGTCACGCAAGTGAATTTCTGACGTGTGAAAAGTGTCTGATTAACAACGCCAATTAGCCCCGATTTATCGATGTACTCACTTTTTCGAGTCTGGCGGAATCCAGAATTTCCCTTGTTGATGAAGATGCCCATGTTGCAGATATTTTCATTGTTGCCACAAAGATAATGCAAATTGAGCGCAGAACGAAATGAATCCATTCATTTCTTATGCCGAAATGCAGCTTATCTTCGCTTCAATAGCAAAGATAATGCAAATTGAGCGCAGAACGAAATGAACTCGTTCTTTTCTTATGCCGAAATGCAGCTTATCTTCGCTTCAATGCAAAATTACAACATTTATGATGAAACATGAAAGAAAGCGTGGTTTTTTTGAAAGACGGGAAGGGAGTGGCTGCGTGGAAATACGCTTTTTTATGTTCAAATTCAAGATAAAACAATATGCATTTCCAAATTAGGGGTTGTTTCCGCTGATATTCGATTTGGAATGTATAATTTTGTAGTCGGAATTCATTACCGACATTTATGGACGGACTTATCTTCGACATCAAACGCTATGCCATACACGACGGGCCAGGAATACGGACCACCGTGTTCATGAAAGGATGCCCGCTGCGTTGCCGATGGTGCCACAACCCTGAGAGCCAACACTATCAACCCGAGGCGATGGAGCAAAAACGCAAACTCGGTGAGCGTACGTTCACCGAAAACCATACCGTAGGTTATAGGATATCCACCGATGACCTCATGCGCGAAATCCGCAAGGATGATGTGTTCTTCGAGGAATCTGGTGGCGGTGTGACCTTCTCGGGCGGTGAGCCACTGCTGCAAGCCGATTTTCTTCTCGAATGCCTCCGACGCTGCAAGGCAGAAGGCATCCATACTTGTGTGGATACAGCAGGAGCGGTCAGCACTCCCCTACTCGACGACATCTGCCAATACACCGACATATTCCTCTTCGACGTGAAGACCGCCGAAGAGCAGGTTTTCAAAACTTATATCGGCGCTTCCTACTCCACCGTCATCGACAACCTGCAGCGCATTGCCGCGAATGGTAGCCACATCGTGGCACGCATACCCGTCATTCCACATGTCAACGACAGCGAAGACGACATCAACAAGATTATCGCCCTGCTTGCCGACATTCCTCAAGTACGTGAGGTGAACCTACTGCCCTTCCACCGCACAGGCGCAGACAAGTACAAACGACTGGGCAGGAACTGGGAAATGGGCGACACTCCCAACCTCACGAAAGACGACCTGCAGTCCATGCAACAACAATTTACGGATGCCGGCTTTGTTGTAAAAGTGTGAAAAAGAATCTCCTTTTGCATTTTTATCAAATATTTTCTCAAAAAACATTTGGATATTATTTTTTGTTTGTATTTTTGCTTAATGATTGGTTTTAAGCGATTTTATCCAAGTACAAAGTGTGCTCCTTCTTTCATGACGGGCTCAATAACTTGAGGGTGGAAAACTCCAACCACTTTCCTACAGACAAACTAACCTAACTAAACTATATTGATGATGAATAATGATAAACCAACCATCGAAGAAGTGTTCTCATGGATGAGAAAACTCTACGATGAAAGCCAGGCCTCCCTGACTTCGACCGAGAAGTATGAACAGCACATGTACGGGACCATGGTCCAGCGCAATGATGACAAGAAGTTTATCGTGAGGATGCTCGACGAGACTTCGCAAATCCGCGACAACAAGAAACTGGCCATGCGAGTGAAGGAACTGATTGACCAGTATGGCATCCCCAAATTCCTCAATTCATTCGACCATTTCCTCTTCCAGATTTACAAATCTTTCGGTTATATGTCGCCTTTCCGTCAGATTGCTATTCCTATCGTGAAGTGGCGTCTGCGCCGTGACACCAGCCGAGTGATTATCGACGCTGCACGTCCTCATCTCACCGACCACCTTGCCACCCGTTTCCAACAGAAAATCGGCCAGAACGTCAATCTGCTTGGTGAAGTGGTGCTGGGCGACGGTGAGGCAGACAAGCGCTACCACATGTACCTCGAGGCACTCAAGGAGCCCGACATCAATTATATTTCCGTAAAGATTTCGGGTATCTATGCGCAGACCCATGCGCTGAACTACAAGGAATGTTTTCCTGAACTCGTTCACCGCATGTCGGAACTCTACCAAGCCGCCATCGACAACCCCTACGTTGACGAGAACGGTGTGAAGCGTTCGAAGTTCATCAACCTCGACATGGAGGAATACAAGGACGCCCACCTGACGATGAGGCTCTTCAAACACGTTCTCTCGCTTCCCCAGTTCAAGAACTATGAGGCAGGCATTGTGGTGCAGAGTTATCTGCCCGACGCCTATCTGTTCCAGAGCGAGTTGCTTGAGTTCGCCCGCAAGCGTGTAGCCGAAGGTGGAAGCCCCATCAAGATGCGTATTGTGAAGGGTTGCAACCTCGACATGGAGAACATCGTCAGCGACCTTCGCGGCTGGCCCAACCCCGTTCGCCCCAACAAGACGGAAGTGGATGCTAACTACCTGCACCTGATTGAGCGCGGTCTGTTGCCCGAGAACGCCAAGGTGCTGCATATCGGTATGGCAAGCCACAACCTCTTCACTATCTCCTACGCCTACCTGCTCACCCAGAAGTACGGGACACCCAAAGACTGCTTCTGCTTCGAGATGCTGGAAGGCATGGCCAACCACGTCTGGAGAGCCCAGTCGAAGCTCGGCAACCACGTCATCCTCTACACCCCAGTGGTGAAGAACGAGCATTTCCTCAACGCCATCTCCTATCTGGTGCGCCGTATGGACGAGAACACCGCGCCCGACAACTTCCTCACCCACTCCTTCAACCTCAAACCCGACACCAAGGAATGGAAAGACTTGCAGCAGCAGTTCATCAACGCCTACAACATGAAGGACACCATCACC
>JAFXVU010000147.1 GCA_017534705.1 Bacteroidaceae bacterium | reverse complement strand
TCGATGAGAGTTTTCTATAGACGAAATGCATTGACCATGCAAGGCGCTGTTATATGCCATTGGTATCACAGTATCATTACCCCAGAAGAGGAGAACCTCCACTTTTTGTGTTAAAAAAAGGAGATATTTTGGATGAGACGGAAAATAATGATATATTTGTAGTTAATTTTGTGGTGATGGCTTTCATCCGAGGATGAATCCTCTCCAATCTTTGACTATACAGAAAGAAAAGTAGGACAATTAAAAGGAAAGTATCGACGTGTTAGTAATGACATTAATCATAGTGGCCGTACTTGCGGTTGGTTACGCTCTGATGGCAACAGAGCAGTCCAACCACATCAGCCGTGCCGCTGTAGCCATGATTTGCGGGGTGATAGCGTGGGTGCTGTACATGCTCCGTGGGGGAACATTCTTAGAGCTGATGCATCCCGATGAATGGTCCACATTCCTCACGGGCAACATCTCATCTCCCTCCGCTGTGAAAGAATTTGTAGCCACCCACATCTTGGTCGGTTATATTGCAGAGGCATGTTCGGTGATTCTGTTTCTGATAGCGACGAACACCATTGTCGAGGTGCTGAACAACAACGGAGTCTTCGACCCCATCGCAGAATGGATACGTACACGCAACAGCAAGAAGTTCCTCTGGATACTCACTTGCCTGACCTTCCTGGTGTCAGCCAACATCGACAACCTGACCACAGTGGTTCTGATGCTGACCATCATGAACCAGATCGTCCGTTCCCATGCCCAGAAAGTGGTTTACGCCTGTGCCATCATGATGGCGGCGAACCTCGGTGGTTCGGTAAGCGTCATCGGCGACATGACGTCCCTGATGCTATGGGTACGAGGTGTGGTGACTCCCTCGTCGTTCTTTCTCGGGTTGATACTCCCTGCCCTTTCCGCCTTGGTTGTTTTCAACCTGTGCACATCCACCCTGCTCCACGGCAATGTTGAGATTCATTCGTTCCTTGGTCGTTTCCGGGGCGATGACTCCCCCTTGGCACCTTGGGCCAAGACGTTGCTTCTGGTGGTGGGTATAGCAGGCATCTGGGCGATTCCGACCTTCCATGCGGAGACGAAACTTCCCCCGTTCCTCGGAGCGCTGTGTGTGTTGGCCTTGGTATGGGTGGTGGATGGCATCTTGAACCTTGAGCGTAACGGTATGGACATCGTGATTCGCCGAGACTATGTGCGCGACAGCGAGTTCATCAGCATGAAGACCATCCTTTACTTCCTTGGTGTGTCGTTGGGCGTGGGCGCATTGAAAGAGACAGGCGCCATCAACTACATCTCCGACTTGATGACCACATATATCGGCAACGAATACATCTATGCCTCGATTCTGGGTTTGCTCTCCAGTGTGGTCGACAATGTGCCCTTGATGCAGATAGGCCTGAACGCCTTCGACCTCGACACTGCCAACAATGCTTCTGCCTTCGCCCTCAACGGCAGTTATTGGCAGTTGCTCTCGCTTTGCTCCGCCATAGGAGGTTCTTTGCTGATGATAGGCAGTCTGGCAGGCCAGCAGGCGATGGAGTCAGAGAAAGTGAGGATGATTTGGTACATCAGGCATTTCCTCTGGCGTGTGTTTTTGACTTGGGCTGTGGCAATGGCTGTGTTCTGGCTGACTCACGAATTGATTTAGAAACAACTATAATAGATAATATGGGTGCAGCATCCATAGAAACGACAGGAACTTAAAAAATAGAAACCATAAAAAACATCAAGGATTATGAATATCAATTGTATAGGAATACTGACCTCAGGCGGCGACTCCCCCGGCATGAATGCCGCCATCAGGGCCGTGACCCGCACAGCATTGAGCAAAGGGTTCAAGGTCAAGGGCATTTACCGTGGCTACGACGGATTGATTAACGGTGATGTTCGCGAGTTCACCACAGAAAGCGTGAGCAACATCATCGGACGTGGCGGCACCATCCTGAAAAGTGCCCGTTCGAAGGAGTTCATGACCCCCGAGGGACGCGCGAAGGCCTACGAGACGATGCAACGTGAAGGGATAGACGCTCTCGTGGTTATCGGTGGTAATGGTTCCCTAACGGGTGCCAAGACCTTCGGCGACGAGTTCAACATACCCTGTATCGGTTTGCCTGGCACCATTGACAACGACCTCTACGGCACCGACATCACCATAGGCTACGACACGACGTTGAACACCATCGTCGACTGCGTAGACAAAATCCGTGACACAGCCAATTCCCATGAGCGCATCTTCTTTGTGGAGGTGATGGGACGCGACGCAGGTTTCCTGGCCCAGAACAGCGCCATCGCCAGTGGGGCCGAGGCAGCCATCATTCCTGAGGACAGCACTGGAGGCGACCAGTTGGAGCAGTTCATCGGCCGTGGCATCCGCAAGAGCAAGAACTCGAGCATCGTGATTGTGAGCGAGAGTCCGAAATGCGGTGCCCTATTCTATGCCGACAGAGTGAAGAAGGAATATCCACAGTACGACGTACGTGTCTCTATTCTGGGTCATGTGCAGCGTGGAGGTTCGCCATCTGCCCGCGACCGTATTCTGTCGAGCCTTCTAGGCGCCGGTGCGGTCGACGCTTTGATTGACGGACAACGCAACGTGATGGTCGGTGTGAGAAATGGACAAATCGTGTATGTGCCTTTCGTGGACGCCATCCAAAGCGAGAAGGTGCTCCGCAAGGAGTTGATTAAGGTGCTCGACGAACTGTCAATCTAACAAGGTTTATCCGACCATTCAGGACTTTGAAACAATAAGGACAACAATTATTCTCAATAAGCGGCCTTGAAAGGACAAGGCAAGTAAAAAGACAAGAAAAAGATATGATAACACTTACGAATCTCGCCATTCAGTTTGGCAAGAGAGTGCTCTACAAGGATGTGAATCTGAAGTTCACCAACGGCAACATCTACGGTGTGATTGGTGCGAATGGAGCAGGCAAGTCAACATTGATTAAAGCCATTTCCGGCGAGTTGGAGCCCTCAAAGGGCAGTATCACACTGGGGCCAGGCGAACGTCTGTCGGTATTGAGCCAGGACCACTTCAAGTTTGACCAGGAGACAGTGATGGACACGGTGATGATGGGCCACACTGTCTTGTGGGGCATTATGAAGGAACGCGAAGCCCTTTACGCCAAGGCAGACTTCACCGACGAGGACGGCATCAAGGCCGCCGAACTGGAAGAGAAGTTCGCTGAGTTGGACGGTTGGAACGCCGAGAGCGACGCAGCCATCCTGTTGAGCGGTCTCGGCATCAAAGAGGAATTCCACCATCAGTTGATGAGCGAGTTGAGTGGTAACCAGAAGGTGAGGGTGATGTTGGCCCAAGCCCTTTACGGCAACCCTGACAACCTGTTGCTCGACGAGCCCACCAACGACCTCGACCTTGACACGGTGAGTTGGTTGGAAGAGTATCTCTCCAACTTCGAGCACACCGTGCTGGTGGTGAGCCACGACCGCCACTTCCTCGACGCCGTAAGTACCCACACTGTGGACATCGACTATGGTAAGGTGAATCTTTTCGCCGGCAACTACAGCTTCTGGTACCAGAGCAGCCAGTTGGCCCTTCGCCAGGCACAGAACCAGCGCGCCAAGGCAGAGGAGAAGCGCAAGGAGTTGGAAGAGTTCATCCGTCGTTTCTCTGCCAATGTAGCTAAGAGCAAGCAGACCACCAGCCGTAAGAAGATGCTGGAGAAACTGAATATCGAGGAGATTAAGCCTTCGAGCCGCAAGTACCCAGGCATCATCTTCACCATGGACCGAGACCCAGGCAACCAGATACTGGAAGTACACGACCTGAAGGCAGTGACCGAGGACGGCACCGTTCTGTTCGACAACCTGAACTTCACGGTGGAGAAAGGCCAGAAGGTGGTGTTCTTGAGTCATAACCCAAGGGCGATGACCGCATTGTTCGAAATCATCAACGGCAACGCCGAGCCAGCCGCCGGCACCTACAAATGGGGCATCACCATCACCACCGCTTACCTGCCGCTCGACAACACGAAGTTCTTCGAGAGCGACCTGAACCTTGTGGATTGGCTGTCACAGTTCGGTACTGGCAACGAGGTGTTCTTCAAGGGTTACTTAGGCCGTATGCTTTTCTCTGGTGAGGAAGTGCTGAAGAAGGTGAACGTGCTTTCAGGTGGTGAGAAGATGCGCTGTATGATTGCCCGTATGCAATTGAAGAATGCCAACTGTCTGATTCTCGACACACCTACCAACCACCTTGACTTGGAGTCCATCCAGGCCTTCAACAACAACCTTCAGCAGTTCAAGGGCAACATCCTGTTCGCCAGCCACGACCATGAGTTTATCCAAACGGTTGCCAACCGCATCATCGAACTCACTCCCAAGGGCAGCATCGACAAGTTGATGGAGTACGACGACTACATCGCCTCCGATGCCATCAAGGAACTGCGCGCTAAGTTGTACGCAGAGGATTAGATTTTGGACGTTCAGGCCATTATTATGCATTAGACGTCCGATGACTAAAAGCCTAATAGAAAATCCCTCGAATCCATGGTATTCGGGGGATTTCTCGAATAGTATGGACCCCTAAAAACAATCATTGATATGAAAAAGATATTTGCCACATTAGTTTTAGGTTTGACGGTACTTTTACCCATTAATGCCCAAACCTATCACCTTGATATCAACAAGGCGAGCGGAGTTTATGAAAAAGGCGAGAAAGCAGTCGTGCGCTATCATGCCGAGACAGTCCCCACAGACTCCGTCACCGTCGTCGTATCATACAACAATACCATTCGCAAGACCTTCTCTCTCCTCCCCTCCTCCAAAGACTTCACCGTCTTCGAGGAGGCACTCGACAGCACTTGTGCCGTCAGTCTTGAGCTAAAGGTGGGCGAAGCGACGGAGGGCATTGGTTATGTGGTGGCTCCCGAGGGTTTCAAGGCTGGGTATGAGGAGCCGGCGGACCTTATGGCATACTGGGACAACCAGAAGCGATTGCTCAAGTCGCTGCCTATGCAAGTGAAAACTATACCGCTCGAAGTGCCTCAACCATTCGAGGGGCGTTACGTATGCTCGGATGTGGAAATCAACTGCCTTGGTCCCGCTCCCGTTCGGGCATACATGGCCAAGCCCTTGAAAGCGAAGAAACGGTCGTTGCCCATCATTATCCTATGCCGCGCGGCAGGAGTGAGCGGCGACTGGTGCCGCTGTCAAGTCGGTGAGTGTGTGGGAAATGCCGCCTTGGGCAACGGTGCCCTCAGTCTCGACCTCAACGCCCACGGAATGCTCAACGGGCAGACAGACGACTACTACAAAATGCTCGAGAACGGACTGCTGCACGATTATTACGACCATAATGCCGCCGACCGGGAAACGTATTACTTCCGTGGTATGTACCTGCGTCTGTTGCGCGCCATTGACTACATGACCCAACAACCCGAATGGGATGGGAAACGCATCCTCGTCATCGGTGAGAGCCAAGGAGGCGGGCAGGCTGTGGCAGCTGCATCATTGGACAACCGTGTATCAGCCGTGGTGCTCAACGTCCCAGCCATGCAGGATTTGGGTGGCGCACGTGCTGGCCGTCGGAGTGGCTGGCCCCACCCCATCGAAAACCACCCCAACCTTGAAGCGGAAATGCTCGACGGTACCTTGCCCTATTTTGACGGTGCCTTGCTTCTCCGTCATTCCAAAGCCGAGATTTACTGCGAGATAGGACTTATCGACACCACTTGTCCACCGTCAGCCGTCTGGTCGTCCCTCAATGGTGCCAAGGGGAAGAAGACGGTCAACTGCGTGCCCTTCCGCACCCACGCCTGGCCTTCGGGGTCAATCCGCCCGTTTTGGGACGAACATTATCTGCGTCCACGGATGGAATTCATCAGCAATTATCTGAAAGGGTCTTCTAAAAATGCCCATTCCCATCATTAATGAGGTGAACTCGATGCTTTTCATGTTGAGAATAAACATGAATGACCACAAATTCCTCATGAATTATTATGTAAGCAAAGCCTTTTTGCAATTTTCATGAATTCGTCGAGCTGACGTTAGTTTATTTGGAAACAACATATCACAACTTTAAACAACAATATCCATGCTGGTGTGGAGGGGCCGCCGCGGACGCGACGGAACAACTGGACACAATTAGCTTTTAGCTATTAGTTTTACCCCACCCCGGCCAGAGGCTGATTAGCTTTTAGGTTTTAGCTTTTAGCTGCTAGTTTTACCCCACCCCGGCCAGAGGCTGATTAGCTTTTAGGTTTTAGCTTTTAGCTGTTAGTTTTACCCCACCCCGGCCAGAGGCTGATTAGCTTTTAGGTTTTAGCTTTTAGCTGCTAGTTTTACCCCACCCCTACCCCTCCCCTTAAAGGGGCGGGGAGTCGATAGAGCCTAGGACTATTACCTTAAATGGGAGGGGAGTCGATAGAACCGTAGGAAAGGGCGGGCACAG
>JAFXVU010000146.1 GCA_017534705.1 Bacteroidaceae bacterium | reverse complement strand
GTGGAGCTGGAGGGAATTGAACCCTCGTCCAAACAAGGAAGCCATACGCTTTCTACATGCTTATTCCAGACTGCGGTTTTCGTGATGCACCAAGACCTGGACCACCAAGCGCACCCTTATCCTCTAAAAGTTTCACCTACGGCACGAGGCTGCCGACAGCTATTCCCGATTTTGCTGCACCGCGAATCTGAACGCTTCAGGAAAATGGCTTTCAGTGCGATGTCTCGTTCCAATGTCTAACAAAGGAATAAAGCAAGTCTACTATACTTCGACTAAGCAGCGAGAGCGTAAGAAGTTTCGCCAATTAATTTGTTGAAGTCTGATATTTAGGAGCCAGGCAACGATGCTCCGCATGCTTACGTACCTCCTCAACTCGCTGTCAAATCCAATCAACCCCGAATTGGTGTCTATCACTCCTGATTTCCTTTTGGTGATAAGCGACTGCAAAATTACAATATTATTTCACAAAACAAAAATTTTTTCCCATTTTAATTGGGGTTAGAAATAAACTTGTCAGTAATAACTTCGTCTCTAAAGTTTCCGAAGCTACAAAATGGAGTTAAATAGGGAGTTAAGCTTGCGTACTGGCAGGAAGTTAAGCTTGTCATCTCGTTCATGCCAGGAGGTGTTCTCGTTTCTTTTCAACAAAAAGAATAATATTTCTTATTCGTTTGACTTGCAATCAACGAAATTTGTCTATATTTGCCATTACTAACTATAAAAGAACAGAATAATGAAAAAAGTACTCTTGTTATCAGTGGCATTGTTTACGTTTTTCAATGCCAGTGCGCAGAAGTTCGCTCAGAGCGGTAGTTCCGCCTCAGAACTGACACCCGAGGGATGGAAAATCCAGGAAACCAAGGGCGACCTCAACAAGGACGGCATAGCTGACTTGGTGATTATCGGCACTCCTACCGACCCTGAACACATGCACACCCGCGAAGATGGCTATGTCTATAACTTCAACGCACCTGTACTCGCCATTTACTGGGGATTGACCGACGGCGACTACTGTCTCTACAATCAGTACAACGACATCATTCCTCATCCTGAGGATGAGTATTTCTTTGTTGATATCTCGATGAGCGTGAACGAGCGCGGTGCTTTGGTGTTCGATGTGGATGAGTTCGCCTCAGCAGGTTCTTACGGCAAGAACAATTACTCTGTGATATTCCGCTATCAGAACGACGACTTCTTCCTCATCGGTGCCGAGAGTCAGGAATACTCACGCACAACGGGTGAGGCGAAGAAAGAGTCCTACAATTTCAACACCCACAAAAAACAAGTGAACACTTTCAATATGTTCGACGATTCGGTGCCGAATCGTGAAAAGTGGTTGAAAATTCCCGCCAAGCCGTTGCGCCGGCTTGGCAGTTTCAGTTTTGCGGCGTATCTGGATGATTAACTATTCATCCTCGCGTTCTTGCGGAAGTCCATCAGCGTCTCCACCACCTCGTCGTCGGAGTCGGTGAGGCTGAGCAAGAGGTTCTTGTACTTGCCCATAGAGATGAGCTGCTGGAGGAAAGGATAGACGGGCTGCTCTTCGGTCCAGAATTTCTTGCCGAGGAAAATCATGGGCGAGGAGAGCTCAAAACTCATGTAGTGGTTTTGCACGGCCTCTTGGAACACCTCCTGCATGGTGCCTGCGCTGCCTGGTGTGTAGATGATGCCTCCGTAAGCCACGGTGAGGATGGTGTCCTCGCGCACACTGTTGACGAAGAACTTGGCGATTTCGGTGGCGAAAGGCGTGGAGGGCTCATGGCCGTAGAGCCATGTGGGGATACCGAGGCTGTGGTACTTCGTCTGCGGGAATTGCCGCATCACTTCCAGCGCCGTGGTAATCCAGCCTTCGTCGTGGAAAGTGGGGGCGGGTAGAAGCATCTTAAGCGCTTCGTCCACCTCTTCGTTCGTCCTTCCTGCCAGCCATGCGCCAAGGTGTGTGGCTTCCATTGCGCCCGGACCACCGCCGGAAACCATCAGCGAACCCAGTTCGGTGAGCCGTTTGCTCAACAGCACGATTTCCTTGAATGTGGCGTCGGTACGCTTGAGCTGGTGACCGCCCATCACACCGACAACCGTCAGTGGGTTGAACTGTTTCAGGTACTTGTTCATCTCCTTGTAGATGGCGAAATCATGGAGTGAACGTCCCAGTTGTTCCGCTTCCTTTCGGGCGTGTTTGCCGTTGTCGATGAAGTGTTGGTACACCTTCAGGTCGTAGCATTTCTCGGGGGGCGAGGAGGGGTCGGCTATCAGGGTGTCGTAGAGGCTTGCCGCGTTATACAAACTTTGTGGAGTGACATCGTAAGGCACCTCTTTCAGGTAGCCAACAGCTTTCTCCAGGACGTGGTAATCGGGAAGAGTAATCATAATAGTAGTCTTTAGTTGGTTAGTGGTATTGCAAAAATACTCCTTTTTAGTGAGATGTTCAACATTTCACGTGTTTTTGTTGTCTTTTCTGCTCTCACTTCATCCATTTTGACCTTTCTCCTGCGTCGTTTCGTGAATGAACGAAGCAAGTGACTAAAGACTCCTGGGTTTCAGATTCTTGTCTCACAATCTGTAACCGACGAACAGACGTGTGAGCCATTTGAGGTTATGGACAGCTAAATCATCCTTATCGCCGATATTCGTGAAATTGAAGACCATAGATGTTCCGACAAACATATTGCCAAACTGTCGGACGACGGCTCCACGGGCAGTGATGATGACCTCTGGGAATTTGTAGTGGATGGGGATGCGCTCATCGTTGACGGTGAGCGATGTCCTGCTGAAGACGGTGAAAGTGGGGAGTGCCGAGAGGTGGAGCAGCCAATGGCGGCTGGGCACCCAGTTGTAGCCATAGCCACCACCAATGCCAATGTTGGTCACATTCAGCAATGTCTCATATTGTGCCTTGGTCTTGGTTCGTTGCCCCTGTCCTGAGATGGCCAGCAGGAAACTGCCCGCCGAGCGGCGTTGGATATAACTCTGTGAGAAGGCGGCGGGATATGAGAACCGACGGTAGTTGAATGCGTAGTAAGCATTCACATTCAGACTCTTGAGCGATAAAACCTCAGGTGGAAGCTCTAAGCGTTGTTCTCCATCGACTTGATGCCAGCCCTTGAAGTTTCGTGCATCCTGGTAGATGAAATCTACTCCCCATCGGTTGGAGTAGGAGTTGAGATTCAATTCGAAGTCCTTGTATTTCCCCATCATCTTGGCAGGATTGAGCGACATGTTCAGCGACACACCGAGGTAGTTCACTCCCAAACTGAAAGTGGTTTTATAGTCGGCAGTCATTTGCGATTTGAAATGCTTGTCGTCTTGAAGTCCCTCGATTTCCAGTTTGGCTCCTGAGACGTTTAAACGTCCAGTCAGCGTCCACTTGGTCTGTGGCCGGGTGATGTACATCGTATCGATGTTGCCTCGTCGGTAACGTTCTGTCAAGAGGCTGTCGTTGTGTTGCAACATGCGCCACAGCTTCTGCGCCTTGGCATCTTGGACGAAGCCAACGCACAACAAGGCCATGACGACAATCGGTAGATGTGGTGTTCTTATTCTCATTCCCTTAAACTTAATGCATGGGTAAGCTGAGTTCCGCAGCTCTTTTTATTTTGTCTTGTATGAATTATCCCTAAGGCTCTATGGACAACTCTGATTAATCATGCAAAGTTATATATTTATCCAAAGAAAACAGCAACTGTCGGTGGTATTTTCCCCAGATATCCTCATTTCCTCATATACACGTCTAATGTGCCGCCCTGGACGAGGTCGGTGTGACGGAGCGTGAAGTCGTTGATGGTTTGTCCGTTGAGCACCACTTTCGACACATAGATGGCTTTGTCGGAATTGCCGTGGGTGCGGATGGTGAGTGTCTTGTCGCCAGCCAGGTGCACGGTAGCTTCCTTCACGATGGGCGAACCCACAATATAGCGGCCTCCACAGGGCTCCACCTGATAGAAACCGAGGGCGGAGAGGAGGTACCAAGCCGACATCTGGCCCACATCCTCGTTGCCGCAGAGACCCGCGGGTTGGTCGGTATAGAGTTCGCGCATGATTTGCCGAACCAGACGTGCCGTCTTCTTGGGGCTGCCAATCATGGAGTAGATGTAGGCGATGTGGTGGCTGGGTTCGTTGCCATGGGCATACTGTCCGACCAATCCCGTGATGTCGGGGTTGGCCTCGGCGTTGAGTTCGCTTGGCGCGGTGAAGAGTGAGTCGAGACGTGCCTCGAAAGCTTTGCGTCCGCCGAGGGTGGACACGAGTCCCTGTATGTCGTGTGGCACGAGCCATGTGTATTGCCAGGGATTGCCTTCGGTGTATTCGCCTGTCTGGTAGGCGGGGTTGAAGCCGTCGATACCCTTGAACTGGCCTTGGCTGTCAAGCGAACGCATACAGCGCACACGCGGGTCGAACAAACGGTGGTAGCCCTGGCAGCGGGTGGAGAAGTAGTCGGCCAGTTGTGCGACCGTCATCCGTGCCACTTCCATCTCGGCAATGTTCCATGTCAT
>JAFXVU010000145.1 GCA_017534705.1 Bacteroidaceae bacterium | reverse complement strand
CATTGCCGACCCCGACAAACTGCTTCTGCATGCAACATCCCTCATCCGCAAGGGATGTCGCATAGCCGCCATCAAGGCTGGCTCGAGTGAACGTGGCAGTTTGGCGGCTACAAGTCATACAGGAGCCATCGCATCAAGCGATTCAGCCGTGGAAGCATTGTTCAGAAAAGCAGGTATTGTTCGTTGTTTCTCCAGAGAGGAGTTGACCACCGTTGGTTGCATCTTCACATTGCCCCAATTCACAGGAAAGAACGTTGCCATCGTGACTCATGCCGGTGGTCCTGGGGTAATGTTGACCGACGCTTTGTCCAAAGGCGGGATAGATGTGCCTCCTTTGGACAGTGCCATAGCTGAAGAGTTGAAATCACAACTGTATCCAGGCTCCACTGTCTCCAACCCCATCGACATACTGGCAACTGGCACTCCTCAGCAACTGGGTATCGCCATAGACTACTGTGAGCACAAATTCGACAACATCGATGCTATAATGGTGATTTTCGGCACCCCCGGCCTTGTTCACCTCTATGAGGCTTACGAAGTTCTCCATCAAAAGATTCTGGAGTGCAAGAAGCCCATCTTTCCCATTCTGCCTTGTCTGAACACCGCAGGCCCAGAAGTTCAGGAATTCATCCAGAAGGGCCATGTGAATTTCAGTGACGAAGTGACGTTAGCCACAGCACTCACACAGATTATGCGCACCCCCAAGCCTGCAGAGCAACATATAGAGATTACTGGTGTAGATGTTCCCCGTATCCGCAGAATCATCGACAGAATTGAACAAGACGGCTACATCGAGCCAGAATTGGTGCATGCGTTGTTGGAAAGCGCAGGTATCCCGATTGTACCCGAGTTTGTTACTTCCGATAAGGAGCAAGTGCTGTCATTTGCCGCCAAATGCGGTTTTCCTGTTGTGCTGAAGGCTGTCGGTCCTGTTCATAAAAGCGATGTCGGCGGCGTTACGCTGAACATACGTTCCCGCGATGTGTTGTCTGCCGAATACGACCGTATCATACAGATAGAGGGAACCACAGGTGTGATGATTCAAAAGATGCTCCGTGGTACAGAGTTGTTTATAGGTGCGAAATACGAGCCAAGGTTTGGACATGTCGTGTTATGTGGTTTGGGAGGTATCTTCGTGGAGATATTAAAAGATGTGTCGAGCGGTCTGGCCCCCCTGTCGTATGCAGAAGCCGAGAGTATGATCAAGTCATTGCGTGGATTCAAGATACTGAAAGGTGCCCGTGGCAAGGCTGGTATCAACATCCGCAAATATGCGGAAATAATAGTCCGGTTGAGCACATTACTTCGTTTTGCCACTGAAATCAAGGAAATGGACATCAACCCCTTGATGGCTGACGAGAATTCCGTTGTTGCCGTTGATGCGCGAATCTATATCGGTAAATGACATTCCGTTGGACAGAGATGTTTTAGATTAATGTCAGTTGGAAACAAAAAACACAGGTCGTAATGGCCTGTGTTATTTTGTTCATTAGGATAAGGTGTTATCTCAGTCGGTCAAGAGAACGGACGAGAGCTTCGTCTTTCTTAATGAAATGAATGGACATCGCATTAAGGATGAGACAAATCACGGGATAAATAGCTCCCGCCGTGACTTGGAAGGCATAATCGTTTCCATTCATGGCAGCTTCCACCTTGGCATCATAAACCCATGCGAGGAAAGCGTAAGTGATGAGATATCCCACCAAAAGTATACTGCTCAGAGACAGGAGTCTGACCTGACGCATGCGCTTACGGAAAAGCATGATGGCGATGATGGTCAGGAAAATGACGATGAAGAGCAAGATGCTCATTCCCCAGGGTCCGCTCTCAACCATCTGTGCCAGCGGTCCTCCTTCAACTGCCGTGAAAGAGAAGTTGGAGAAAAACGCCGCTTCTGTTCCCGCCACCACAAAACGTCCCAAGTCGGAAACCAGACACAATATGCACAAGACACATGTGATGGCCATATAAATAGTTTGTATTCGCTGAATCATAACTGCTTGGATAATAGTCAAGAGACGAATTCACTGCGTGACAGGGAGACTAGTAATTATCGCCAGTATCCTGCTTTGGATTTCTCCAGTGGATCTTGCCGTCAAGATACTCCTGGGTGGCTATGAGCGATGGCTTGGGCAAACGCTCGTAGAACTTAGAGATTTGAATCTGCTCCTGGTTCTCGAACTTCTCTTCAAGAGCATCGTTGGAGTCGCCGAACTCTTCGAGTTTTTTCTTGAGTTCTTCCTTCATGTCCGAAGCAATCTGGTTTGCACGCTTGGAAATGATGACTACTGTCTCATACACGTTGTTTGTTCCCTCGCTGAAGTCAGCAAGGTCACGTGTGATTGTTGTGGTTTCTGCCTTAACTTTTTTGAAATCCATATTGATGATGAAATTAGTTTTTTATTATCGGAGTAATCAGAATCATTAGAATCATCTGAAAAACAGAGCTACCAAAAGATTCTGAGATTATGATTCCTGGTTATCGCTTTCCTTATCGGTCTTACCTATAGAATGCTTGTAGATTTGGTCAGCTTCCTTAATGTACTTACTGTCAGGGAACTCGTTCTTGAAACCGAAGTATTCGTCAATGGTCTGCTGATAACGTTCTTGTTTTTTCTCATCGACACTGTGTGTGGCGAGTTGGTATCGAGCGCGGAGGATAATGTAGTATAGTTCCTCGCGCATATTGGTATAGGGATAAGCTTTGATGGCATTCTCTGCTGTGATGATGCAAGCCTCGAAATTGTTGCCACCGTTGTAACAGTTTCCGACATAACTGCCAAGGTTATAATAGAGTTTGGCTGAGTTGTATTCTTTCTGTACAAGTCGGTCCTGCAGTTGGAAAATCATATCGTTGACCTCATCACGTCTGCTGGAGTACGGGAAAATGTCCATGAAGTCCTGCAGTTCGCCAATGGCGGTGTAAGTTGGTGTCTGGTCGAGTCTTGGGTCAGGCGACTGGAGGTACAAAGACCTACCGCTGTAGAATCTTGCTATCTCTGTATACTTACCTTTTGGGTAGGTCTTGTAATAACGAGAGAAGTAGAGTTGAGCTGTCTCATAGTCCTTGATGTTGTAGTTGCACATGGCCATCATGATGAGTGACTCTTCAGCGTCCGGCGAACCTTTGAGCATCAGCAGCATGTCTTCGAGCAATGCTGCGCAATGTCCATAGTGTCCTTCTGCGTAATAAGCTTTAGCGGCCTCGTACTTGAAATCGTAGTCATCGCTCTTGAGCATTTTGGTGAAATCACCACAAGATACAAGAACGAAGGAAAGAATCAGACTGAAAAATATATTTCTCTTCATGTTTGCAGTAAACCGAATTTCATGCAAAATTAGACAAAATATTCGAATTGACCAAGATATTTGCCTTGTTTCAATGTTTAATTATCATAAATTATGTGATAAAAGCCTTGATTTGTCCTAAAATATTGCTACTTTCGCAAACAGAACATATCGTTTTCCTCATCACCATGACTAAAACCTAAATACATGGACTTTGAACTGACATCAGAATACCAGCCTACGGGTGACCAGCCCGAAGCCATAAAACAACTAACGGAGGGACTGGAAGCAGGCCTTCCCGCCCAGGTTTTGCTGGGAGTGACCGGGTCGGGAAAGACTTTCACCATGGCCAACGTCATCAACAACGTGCAGCGTCCTACCCTCATCCTGAGCCATAATAAGACCCTCGCCCATCAGCTATACAGCGAGATGAAAGCATTCTTCCCTCAGAATGCCGTGGAATACTATGTGAGTTACTATGATTACTACCAGCCAGAGGCTTACCTTCCCTCCACTGACACTTACATAGAGAAAGACCTTGCCATCAGCGAAGAAGTTGACCGTCTTCGTCTGTCAGCGGTGTCGTCTTTGCTATCGGGCAGAAAAGACATCATTGTAGTGTCCTCCGTCTCTTGCATTTATGGTATGGGCAGTCCGATGGACTTCACCCAGGGCATCATCGAGGTGGCCGTGGGCGACAAGATTGACCGCGACGAATTCCTCCGCCGTTTGGTTTCGTCTTTGTATGTCCGCAACGACATAGAACTCTCACGCGGTAATTTCCGTGTTAAGGGTGACAATGTGGACCTCTGCCTGGCCTACGACAACAAGACTGTACGTGTGGGTTTCTGGGACGACGAGATAGAGTCCATCGAGGAAATAGACTCTCTGACAGGCAACCGTCTGCACACTTTCGACTCGTACAAGATATACCCCGCCAATCTTTTCGTCACTCCCAAGGACAGAGTGCAGAAAGCCATTCACGACATCGAGGACGATTTGCATGAACGCATTCTTTTCTATGAGGATGTAGGCGACAAGATGCGCGCCAAGTTGATAGAGACACGTGTGACCAATGACTTGGAGATGATCCGAGAGTTGGGCCATTGCTCAGGCATAGAGAACTACTCCCGCTATTTCGACGGTCGTCAAGCCGGTGAGCGTCCTTATTGCCTGCTCGACTTCTTTCCCGATGACTACCTGATGATTATCGACGAGAGCCATGAATCAGTGCCTCAAATCCGCGCCATGTACGGTGGCGACCGCAAACGCAAGACCACATTGGTGGAATACGGCTACCGTCTTCCTGCCGCGCTCGACAACCGTCCGTTGACCTTCGATGAGTTCGAGAGCATGGTTCATCAGGTCATCTATGTCAGCGCAACTCCCGCCGAATACGAGTTGGTACGTTCAGAAGGAGTAATAGCCGAACAGTTGATACGTCCGACAGGACTTCTGGACCCTGCCATAGAGGTACGTCCCAAAGAGCACCAGATAGACGACTTGATGGAAGAAATCGCCAAACGAGTGGAGCTTGATGAGCGTGTGCTCGTCACCACTTTCACCAAACGCCATGCAGAGGAGTTGGCCGAGCACCTGTCGAGTTTCGACATCCGTTGCAACTACATCCACAGCGATGTGGATACTTTCGAACGCGTAGAGATTCTCGACAAGCTGAAGAGCGGTATCTACGACGTACTCATTGGAGTGAACCTATTACGAGAGGGTCTTGACCTGCCAGAGGTGTCATTAGTGGCCATTCTTGACGCTGACAATGAGGGTTTCCTGCGCAGCCACAGGGCTTTGACACAAACAATAGGCCGCGCGGCTCGCAACATCAACGGCATGGCCATCCTCTATGCTGACAGAATGACCAAAAGCATGCAACAGACCATTGACGAGACCAACCGTCGGCGCGAGAAACAGATGCGCTACAACGAAGAACACGGCATCACCCCACAGCAGATTCGCAAGGCCCATAAAGCCATCAACGCAGGCGTACGTGTGGATTACCTCGACAAGGCATTCTACGACCAGCGCATCGATTCAGCGGCAGAAGATCCCATCACAATGGGCATGGACGAGCAACAATTGAAGAAATCCATCGAGCATTCCCGCCAGCAGATGCTCGAAGCCTCAAAGAAACTGGACTTCATGCTGGCCGCCCAGTACCGCGACGAGATGCTCAAACTCATGGACATTCTGGAACAGAAAGAGGCAGAATCACAAAAGCAACAGGACTAATTATCATATTATTATGAAGAACATCAAGTATTTCATTGCCATGATGATGATGGTGTTTGCCATAACTCCATCATGGGCAAGCGATGGTAAGAAAAAGAATAAGCCGTCAGAAGTGAATACCGTACAAAAATTGTCTGTGTCAGGCAGCCAATTAGTGGGCGAGGATGGCCAGCCCGTTGTGCTTCATGGCATCAGTTATGGCTGGCACCAAATCTGGCCCCGTTTCTGGAACAAGGAGAGTTGTACGTATTTCGTGAAGGAATGGGGCGCAGACGTAATACGCGCCTCGTTGGGAGTGAGCCGTCCGTTCAATGAGGAGATGCACAACAGTTACCTACAAGACCCAGCATTAGGTTTGCGGTGTCTCTTTGAGGTGGTGGATGCTGCCATTGCGAACAATGCATACGTCATCATCGACTGGCACAGCCATGATGTCTTCGAGGAGGACGCTATCAAGTTCTTCCGTCAGATGGCAATCAAGTACAGAGGAGTGCCCAACGTCATCTATGAACTGTTCAACGAACCCGACTATGAGTCGTGGGAAGAGGTGAAAATCTATTCCAAGAAAGTTATCAAAGTCATCCGTGAGATAGAGCCAGAGGCTGTGATTCTTGTGGGTTGTCCGCATTGGGACCAGGACATCGACAAGGTGGCCAACGATCCCATCACTGGCGAGAAGAACATCATGTACACCATGCATTTCTATGCCGCCACCCATGGTCCATGGCTGCGCGAACGCACTGATGCCGCTATCGCTAAAGGCATACCAGTATTTGTGAGCGAGTGTGCAGGCATGGAGGCAAGTGGAGACGGACCGATTGATACTGAAGCATGGAAAGCTTACGTTGACTGGATGCAGGAACGCAAACTCAGTTGGTGTGCTTGGAGTGTAGCCGACAAAGTAGAGTCCTGCTCCATGCTTGTACCCGGTGCCAGTGCCACCGGCTATTGGACTGAGGACGAACTCAAGCCCTGGGCAAAGATTGTACGCGAAAGCATAGCAAAATTCCGTCCCCAGCAAACGAAACCTTCAAAACGTTAAAGGTTAGACAACAAAAAAAGACAATCGGAGTTGCGAACAATCTGTCACAACCCCGATTTCTTGTTTCACCTTCTCTAGCAGTCATTTTCGTTGACAGAGGAAGAGACCTTCAGAAACCACTAATGTACGAATAAATGAAACAGGGCTCTCATCATCGCAGTATAAAGTCATGTAATGCTCATCTCCGCTAATGGCAATCATGGCCTGTGACGAATCCAGCATCACATATAATGCTTTTCTTTCCATCATCCATTTCTGCAATGTCTCAGGACTGGGATTGGCCACCCATTGCCCCTCGAGGGCATGACAAACACTTAGTTCTTCATAACAGTTGATTTTCAACAACACATTAGTGAATCTCCTATAGATGTCATCCATATGGGAGTTCAAAAGAAAATGCTCAATCTTGAAATACTGTCCTCTTGCGTTTACTGGAACTTGTTTGGGCAAGATATCAATAATCCAATAGGGCTTCTTCAGATAAGATTCTATTACATTACTGTCATCCATAAGTGATTCTGGGAGATGGCAAGGACACAGTCAACTGTATTCCTTGCCACTTTTATCAGTCTATATTATTGTTCTTTAATCAATCTGACACCATAAATCTCGCCGATTTGTTTGCCTGGTTTGGCAACAAACTTCACGCGCACTTGCTTCTTGCCTTGGAGAAGTTCGGCAGGTATGGGATAAGTTTCGTACTTGAATTCCGAAATGCGGTATTTGCCAGTATTGTTGATAGAAGTGAAGAGTTTGTCATCGATGAAGATGTCGAATTCATGTGTCTTCCATTCACCCACACCCCAGAACTGGAGTCGGAGCGACAAATCGGTCCTGCCTTCAGTCTGCATCAAGTAACTGAAGTAATGGCCATCGCGGGCGTCACGCCAGAACACATCATTTGTATTACCCGTATTGGAACGGTCGGTCTCCATCTTATGGTCAGTCTCAGGTTGTTGCTCTCCTGGCTGCACCTTATCAACAGTCATGGCCTCCAGCTTCTGACGCTCTTCCTCGGCTTTAGCCAATTGGTCAGTATAATTCTTGTAACTTTGTTCAGAAAGGGCGAGCCAGTACATCATGTAACGCGAGTCGTGAATCTCGAAGAAAGGCTGTATCTCGTTGTGTATGGGGTTCTCCATACGGGTATTGAGGGTAAAATGCAGCGGTTTTCCTGGAACAGGCGTCAGTTGGTTAGCTATCTGCTCAATGTTGTCGTTGATGAGAATAGGAGCTTCGTTGATGGGCAGTTTCCTACCTCCGGCATACTGTCCGAATCGGCTGTCGTCGGCGATGAGGTGAGCCAAGTCCTCGGTTCCCGTCTTCATGCCGAGCAAAATGGGACCGTGCATCAAGGCTACATACTGTGGTACATTGGGCAAGTACTTCACACTGTTGTGCATCGGGAAATTGACCTCTATCACATCGCCTTTTTTCCATTTTCGGTCGATGGTGACATAGGACGAAGGGCCAGTGATGATATTGACAGGCTGTCCGTTCACTTTCACAGAGAAGTCGCCGGGTTTCACCCATCCTGGATAGCGAACCAGAAGTGGGAACTCGCCCTTTCCGTTGGTGATACTGATTCTGCTTGTTTCCGTATAAGGGAAACCAGTTTCCTGACGAATAGTGACACCCTGTTCACGCCAGTTAAGCTCCGATGCAGCATATAGGTTCACGTAGAGCGCATTGCCCACATGAGTGTAGATGAACTGGCCGTATTTGCCATGGTTTTCCATACCTGTACCCACACAGCACCACATTGCTTCGTTAGGTGCGGAATAGTTACGGTAGTGGCGTGGACGTGCTGGGGTGAAATACACATAACCTCCGTGTTCAGGGTGCTGCGACGAAAGGATATGATTGAAGGTCGCCAACTCGTAATAGTCAGCATATCGAGCCTCAGGATTGCGTCGGTGGAGGTCTTCTGTTAGCTTCAGCATGTTGTTGGTGTTGCACGACTCAGGGCCATCGATATCGTTGATGAAATCGGTACAAGCCTCTTTACTTGGGAAATGCTCACGGCGGCTGTTACCACCGAAGGCAAGAGAACGCTCACCAGTAACCACATCCCAGAAAAAGTCTGCTGCATGATGGTAGCTCTCATCGCCACTCAATTCGGCAATGCGTTCAAAACCAACCACCTTCGGCACTTGAGTATTGGCGTGCATATTGTCGAGGCAATCTACTCGTTGAGACATCGGAGTCAACAATCTCCTGTGAGAGAAACGACGAGCCACATCAAGATACTTCTGCTCCTTGGTGATGGCGTAAGCATCCACCAACACTTCGTTCATGCCTCCATGTTCATTGCCAAGCATACGCTCCATCTGTTCATCACTGAGACCGGCTGTCAAGTCAATAGCCCAGTCGCAGAAACCGAGGAAGAGTTTCTTAGCCTGTTCATTACCGCAGTAGAGCCATGCGTCGCGCAGACCTGCATACATCTTGTGGAGATTGTAGAAGGGAGCCCAGGAACCGGAATAGACTCTGAAGTCGCCTTTCTTGAAGTTGCTCCAGATGTTCTCACTGTTGGGCATGCCGCCCACATAGCCGCGTCCCCATTCGGGATGGTTCTTGTTATTGGCATCGGCGCATACCTGAAGTTCAGCAATCATATATTCCATTCGCTGACGGCACTCTTCGTTACCTGTGGCGGCATTGAGAGCCATAGCCGTAAGGTAGTGGCCTCCCACATGACCGTCCAGACCGTCCCAGTTGGGATAAGTCGGAGCCTTGGGTGTGAGGCCAGCTTCCTTATAATAAGGAGCCAGCAGACGGTCGCAATTGTACTGCAGGAGTGTCTTAATGTTAAGGTCTCGGGCGGACTTCAGCGGTCCGTCCAACAATGTCACATCACCGAGAGGAAATTCATCGGCATACAGTTTGTCTTGTGCGTTGGCTGCCATCATCCAGACAGCAACCAGCAATAGGGTTAGGATTTTTTTCATATTATTTTTGTATTGATTGTTCTTTTTCTTGTACAAAAATATTAAAAATAATCTAAAAGAACGGCATATAGACGATGATGTTATACAATATGATACATATCCCAAAAAAATTGATTATTTTTGTCGAAAAAAATATAAACAAGATTTAAAATTACATGTTTTTGGCATTTCTATCTAAGCACCATGCGTAAATTACTCATCATCATCCTGCTCTTCTCCATTGTTCCAGACCTAATTATCTGGTTGTCGGTTTTTCCTTCTCTGGATATAGGATGGAAACTGCTAATCAGTGCTCCTACATTACTTGTGCTCTGCATGGTGCCAGGATTTGACAAGAAACGTCTGAGTTATCTACTGCGGAAGCTTTTTTTCTTCTCGTCGATGATTCTGTTGATTATTCCAAAATTGGTTTTCGCCTTAGTGGCATGGCCTTTCGGTTGGATGACAGGATTGATTGCTGTAGTTTTTGTCTTGATTGTACTCTTTTATGGTTTTATCCGAGGGTGGCTCCGACTGACGTTGAAAGAGGAGGTCATGACGTTCAGAGACCTCCCCGAGTCGTTCGACGGCTACAAGATTGTGCAGATTTCCGACCTGCACCTAGGGTCTTTCACCCGCCATCCGGAAATGATTGAGCGGGTGGTGACACTTGCCAATGAGCAACATCCCGACTTGATTGTCTTCACTGGCGATTTGGTAAACTACAAAGCGGAAGAGGCAGAACCTTTCATCAATATTCTTTCTGGTCTTCACGCCAAAGACGGTGTCCTGTCTATCATAGGGAATCACGATTATTACTTTCTTCGTCAAGTCAAGGAGCAGGAAAGGAAGATAGGTTGGAAACTGTTGTTCAATGAGCACGTCAAAGTATGTCGTGACGAACACACCATCTATATCATCGGTGTGGAACAGATTGGCAAACCACCTTTTGAACCTAAAGGCCAGTTGGGAAAAGCGATGAAAGGAATACCAAATGATGCTTTTAAGATTCTCCTCTCCCACGACCCTACCCATTGGCGGTTGGAAGTGTGTGGCAAAAACGACATCCAACTCACCTTGTCTGGCCACACACACGCCGCACAAATGCTGATAGGCAAGTTCAGTCCCGCCCGACTGATTTACAAGGAATGGGGTGGCAAATACGAGAAAGAGAATCAGACGCTTTATGTCTCTTTAGGGATAGGTGGAACCATATGCTTCCGCCTGGGCGCATGGCCCGAAGTCAATGTGATTACCTTGAAAAGGACATAACAAAAAAAAGATGTGCGACATCACTGCCGCACATCTAATTTTAAATACACTGTATTTGTATATGTAAGTTCATGCTTAGTAACCACATGAAGATTACTCCACAGTGATCATGTAGTTCTTGGAGTCATCCCATGCATCTAGGAAACGTTCATAAGTATAGACACAAGTTTTGTTGCCAATGGTGGGATCGTATAGGCTGATACTCTGGCCGGATTCGTTATAAGCGGTGACCACTACGGCATGGTCGGGAATCTTACCAATACACTGGTCTTCAAATTTCTCGAAAGATTGGTCGCCGATGAGTTCACCTCCATCTACGGCTACAAGTACGTGTTTTTGAAGGTCTAAGGCTTTTTTTAGTTCTTCGAAACTGGCTTTTCGTCTTCTTTCCACCACCAGTCCATTACTTTCCAATAATTTGCCGAAATCATTCAATTTGGTTCCTTCTGCACTGAACCATCCATTCTTTCGGGCTTTCTCTGTCAGTTTGCCAGAATCAGCTTTCATTCCCTTGGCAATCAAAATAAACATCTCGCACAATATCTCACAGTTATTGGCATCGTTTTTGGCAGCCATATATACTTTTTCTTCGCGTGAAGTCATTTCCACGACTTTTCCTCCACTTCTTTTCTTCTGTCCAGCCGCATTTCCACTTTTCTGATCCACTAAATAACAATTGAAAATGAGCCGGCTCAGCCTTTTATCTATTTGCATAGCCCTTACAATCCTGATGGTTTCTTCTAGAGTGGTGTTGCCATCGAGATAAGCGGCAATCAATTCTTCGTTTATCATATCGTTCTATTTTTATACACGTTTACATAAATATCGATGTCTTTGAGTGCCACATGGGTCAGCTCTTTCATCGCCCTGCGTTTGATGTTGTAGAGGTTGTCAACGGTAATTTCCATTTCCTTAGCCAATTCGGAAGACTCCATACCCTCAATCATCAGTTTTTTCAGCACATAAACATATCGTTTGTTCGACATCAAAGCGAAAAGATTATCGAGGTCCATCTGAGCCTGTATTCTTGCTGTACTGTCATAACCTTCGCCTGAGTAATCGTCTTGGGTAGTCGCCTCGCGGTTTGAAGAAGCCGAACTTGAATCGACAGCAGTAGGAACATCGCCATGTAGGCTACCCTTTTGTTCATAAAGATAGTCTTTACTCACATTTTCTATCACTTCATCCTTTTTTTGAATGGCAAGATGGCTGGCAACGACCTTGATATACTGTGTAAGTGTGCTTCGGAACTGGAACTGTCGAAGTTTTTTCGCATCGTTCCCCATAAGGTCGTCATAGACCATACCGACGAGTTCAGCGTATTCAATATTGCCATCGAATATGCTGAAGATGATTTTGCTGAACAACGGCTGGCACTTGGTATAAAAGAACCATTCGGTCACAGCATTGTCGCGCGCTATGAGTCTGTCTATAATCTCCTGGTCTGTAAGTTTCCTCATTTGATGATTTCGAAGAATATGCTGGTTTTCTGTGTAATAACCTTAGTTTTGGTGATTTCACATGCAAAATTATATAAAAAAGAGAACATTCGTGCCTGTTGAGTGTAGAAAAAGATTAACTTTGCATCTGATTTCAATGACATATTAGTGAAAAGCCTCATAAAAACAATAGATAAAACGCACTCAGCATGAACGAGAAAGAGAAAAACTACACAGGACTGAGCGAGACCGTCAAACAGTTTTTGCTAACTTTATTGGCTACAACCATTTCCATCATACTCACTTTCGGTACCAACACTTGGCTGGAACAGCGAAAGAAAGAGGAAGCCAAACGCGAGATAGTATTGATGATACTTTATGACCTCTCTAATTCAATGGAATTGATGGAGGTAGACGACTCCATACTCCATGCTGGTTTTGAGCAACAGGTGGCTGTGGCCAAAAATCCAAAATTGATAAAGGACAACCCATTCCTTTTCATCAAGTACTATCCCCAATTCGAATACACCGAGACGGTTGAGCATATCTTCTCGACTAACATAGAAACCATTAATACGCTGAATAACGCCTTGTTCACTGAGTACGTTTCAGAACTCTACCAACTACGTAAGAAATACAAAAAGGATATAAAAGACCAGTTTTTGGAGGATTACAAAAGTAACTCAGCATTAAGAGAATATTCTCTAGTCACTAATTTTCTTTATTCAGAATACATCATGACAAGTGGAATCTATCTTGGTGCAATGAAGGACAAACTCGAACTATGCAAGCAAATGATGAAAGTGAGCGACAACGACCTGAAAGCATATAAACTGAAGCGCCTTGAAATAACTAAAAAAGAAACAACCGACAGTATCTCAGCAATGAAAATCAATGAATTCAGAGAAAACAACGAACGAATGGAAAAAGCGGTAGAAGAAGGGAAAAAGCAAAACGACCAATAATGTATTGTCAGTTCTGAGGCTCAAGCAAACTTGGCGCTGCACTTTTAATCTCATTTTAGACCAATAGCGTACCAGAACTTCCCTCCCGTCTAAGGGGGAGGAGCAGATGTGTATACTATAGGCTAATCTATGCCAAGCATGAGCATTTTTGGCAAGCCAATGGTCAACGGTCAATGTTCAATGGTCAATACTTAATGTTTTCAACAGTTGGTGTTGAAAAGTATTTGATAACTTTCAGATGATTTGGATATTGTTTGAACGATTAAAGTCATAATTTTGCAAAGTCCAAAATTGAAATGCAGTCGATTTTAATCACGTTCATACAATCATCATGGCAGAGACAAAACGCAGAAATCCCAACAAAAAACAAAACGATGCAGTGGCTCAGATGAGCGAATACGGTCATCTCCAGCCCCAAGCATTAGAGTTTGAAGTTGCGGTGTTGGGTGCCTGCCTGATTGAGAAGGACGCTTTCGGTCTGGTGAGCGACATTCTGAAACCAGAGTCATTCTACGACAACAAACACCAGATTATCTACCGTGCCATCACCCAACTGGCCACAGAAGACAAACCCATTGACATTCTGACGGTAACTGAGCAGTTGCGCACCACAGGTGAGCTGGAGAATGCCGGTGGTCCTTTTTACATCACCGAGTTGAGCGGCAAGGTAATATCATCGGCACACATAGAATATCATGCCCGCATTATCGCCCAACGTGCGTTGGCCCGTCAACTCATCACCTATTCGAGTGAGATTCAGACCGACGCTTTTGATGAGCAGCAGGATGTGCAGGAGTTGATGCAACGGGCAGAGGCCCGGCTCTTCGAACTCTCGAAGACGAACATGAAAAAGGACTACACCCAGATCAACCCTGTGATTAATGAGGCGATGGAGCTTTTGAAGAAAGCAGCAGCCCGTAAGGATGGTTTGAGTGGTCTGGCCAGTGGCTTCGATGATTTGGACAAGATGACAAGCGGTTGGCAAAAGTCTGACCTCATTATCATCGCAGCCCGTCCCGCCATGGGTAAAACGGCTTTTGTGCTTTCGATGGCGCGCAACATAGCCATCAACAACAAGGTGCCAGTAGCGATGTTCTCGTTGGAAATGTCGAATGTACAGTTGGTGAACCGTCTCATCGTCAATGTATGTGAAATAGAGGGTGAGAAATTTAAGAGCGGTCAGTTGGCCTCCTACGAATGGGGACAACTCGATTATAAACTCAACGACATGTACAATGCGCCACTCTATATCGACGACACACCATCACTGTCAGTGTTCGAACTGCGTTCTAAAGCACGTCGACTGGTGCGAGAGCATAATGTTGAACTCATCATCATCGACTACCTACAACTGATGAACGCCAGTGGCATGAGCTACAACAGCCGACAGGAAGAGGTATCCACCATCTCGCGCTCACTCAAGGGATTGGCCAAGGAACTCAACATCCCCATCATCGCATTGAGCCAGTTGAACCGTGGTGTGGAGAACCGAGTGGCTGCCACCCCAGAAGGAGCCGCCGACAGCAAACGCCCCCAACTCAGTGACCTGCGTGAGTCTGGAGCCATCGAGCAAGATGCCGACATCGTGTGTTTCATCCATCGTCCCGAATACTACAAAATCTACAAGGACGCCAACGGCAATGACCTCAAAGGTATAGCGGAAATCATCATTGCCAAGCACAGAAACGGTGCTGTTGGTGATGTCAGATTGCGATTCAAGTCGCATTTCGCCAGGTTCCTCAATCTCAACGAGGGTAGTTTGGTGGGAAGCAATGGCCAGGAGTTGTCGTCGAGGATGAACCTTCCAGAAGCGCCCAGTGGCGACAACGATGTACCGCTCATCAACGACGACGTATTCACCGACGGAGCGATTATCACGGATGCTCCTTTTTAGGGCATAAATCATGTGTTTCGACTATTCACATCGGCAAGAGAATTCTATCTATATAAAAAAACTAAAATTGTAAGACAATTGAATGAAATCAGTTGGGCGCTTTTCGAGAGAAACGTATCCAGCGAAAAGAGGGGGTGATTCTATCACCTCTTTTTTTATGCCTTTAGTTCCTAAAGCTTTTATAGTTTTCAAAAATCGTCATCTATCAGAGAAAAATGTTAACTTTGCAACCAAAAGAAGAAAAACGATGCTTTATCCAGATAATTTCGAATACAAACTCCGTTTTGATGTCGTGAGGCAGCAACTGACAGACGCCTGTCTTTGTACTCTTGGTACGGAACGTGTGACTCAGATGGAGTTCTGCTCCAACCACGAACGCCTGACTTCCATGTTGCGCCAGACTACCGAATTCGTCACCATATTGCAAGAAGATGAGTTTCCCGACCAGCACTTCTTTGATGTGCGGCCCTCCCTGAAACGCATCCGGGTTGCACACACCTTTCTTGACGAGCGTGAACTCTTCGACCTCCAACGTTCACTTTCCACCATTTGCGACATTGTGGCATTTCTGAAGAAAGGACATGAACTCGACAATGGCAACATGGTCTTCACCTACCCCACCCTTCACACTCTTAGCCAGGATGTACGCACTTTTCCACAAGTGGTGAAACGCATTGGACAGATACTCGACAAGTTTGGCAACATCAAAGACAATGCCTCTCCTACCCTCGCGCAAATCCGCCATGACATCACAGCTACCACCAACAGCATCTCACGCTCCCTGCAGAGCATACTGAAATCGGCGAAGAGCGACGGACTAGTGGATAAAGACATCGCTCCGACCATGCGCGACGGACGTCTGGTCATCCCTGTGGCACCTGCCCTTAAACGCAAAATCAAGGGCATTGTCCATGACGAGTCCGACACAGGAAAAACCGTCTATATAGAACCTGCCGAAGTCGTGGAGGCCAACAACCGCATCCGCGAACTGGAAAGCGACGAAAGGCGCGAGATAATGCGCATTCTGCTGGAGATGGCTGACACACTACGTCCAGAGGCCCAAGACATCATCTACAGTTACGAGTTCCTCGCCGACATCGACTTCATCCGCGCCAAGGCCCGTTTTGCCATTGCCAACAACTGCTATGAGCCCAAGATCGAGAACCGTCCTGCCATCGACTGGGGCTATGCGACCCATCCTCTCTTGGAGCAAGCCCTGCGGAAACACGACAAGAAAGTAGTGCCACTCGACATCGAACTGACACCGAGCCAGCGCCTGCTTGTCATCTCGGGTCCAAACGCCGGAGGAAAGTCGGTGTGCTTGAAAACCGTGGGACTGCTGCAATACATGATGCAATGCGGAATGTTGGTGCCTATGTCGGAAACCAGTCGCATGGGTGTTTTCAAGAGCATATTCATCGACATCGGCGATGACCAGAGCATCGAGGACGACCTCTCCACTTACTCATCACACCTGCTCCACATGAAGAACATCATGCGCCATGCCGACGGCACAAGCCTCGTGCTTATTGACGAGTTTGGTGGTGGCACAGAGCCCCAAATCGGCGGTGCCATGGCTGAGGCAGTACTCAAGCGTATCAACGCTAAGAAAGCCTTCGGTGTGATTACCACCCACTACCAAAACCTAAAACTACTGGCCAAAGACACAGAAGGGCTGGTGAACGGTGCGATGCTCTACGACCGCAACGAGATGCAGCCATTGTTCCAACTACGCATCGGAAACCCAGGCAGTTCCTTCGCTGTAGAGATTGCGCGAAAAATCGGTATTCCTGCTGACGTCATCAAAGATGCCTCCGAAATCGTGGGACAGGACTATATCAACGCCGACAAGTACCTCCAGGACATCGTGCGTGACAAACGCTACTGGGAAAACAAGCGCGACGCCATCCACCAACATGAGAAGCAGTTGCAACAAACCATCGACCGCTACGAGAAAGAGATAGAAGCACTGAAAGAGGAAAAGCGTGAGATTATCGCAAAGGCCAAGGCACAGGCTCTCGAAATCATCACCCAATCGAACTCGCGTATCGAACTGACCATCAAGGAAATCAAAGAAGCAGAAGCGGAGAAAGAGCGCACCCGTCAGGCACGCCAAGAACTCAATGACTTTAAGCAAGAACTGCGCGAGATAGACCCCGGTCTTTTCGAGGGGCGCATCAAACGTCAGATGGAGAAGGTAAAAGCCCGTCAGGAACGAAAAAAGAAGAAAAACGATGAGAAAGCAGCGAAGGCTCAGACTACAGTTGGAAGCGAGAACAAGAAACCCGTAAACGCACCCCTTATAGAGGGCGATTTCGTTGTCATTAAAGGACAAAGCGCTGTAGGCCAAATCAACAAAATCAATGGCAAGCAAGCACAAGTCACCTTTGGTTCGATGGTCACCAACATCGCCTTAGACCGTCTTCTACCCTCCTTACCGCCTAAGAAAGAAGAACGGGCTGACACCTTCCTCACCCGTCAGACTCAGGACGACATCCGTGACCGAAAACTGGAATTCCGTCAGGACATTGACGTTCGCGGTATGAGAGGCGACGAGGCAGTGCAAGCCATCACCTACTACATCGACGATGCCTTGGTGGCTGGAGTATCGCGTGTGCGCATCCTCCATGGTACAGGTTCGGGTATTCTGCGGTCGCTTATCCGCCAATACCTTTCCAACATCGAGGGTGTGGCCGACTTCCACGACGAGGACATCCGTCTTGGCGGCGCTGGCATCACTGTG